>JAPLLI010000256.1 GCA_026387615.1 Nitrospirota bacterium | reverse complement strand
TCTGCAACTCCGGCCACTTCAACGTCGAACTGGATATTACCGCCTTGGAAAGCCTGAGCAAGAGAAAGCGCCTCATCAGACCTGGCGTCGAGCAATTCACGCTGAAGACTGGCCATCGGGTCAGCCTCCTCGGCGAGGGACGGCTCGTGAACCTGGCGACGGCCGAGGGCCATCCTTCCAGCGTCATGGACATGAGCTTCGCGAACCAGGCGCTCGGAGCCGAGTACTTGGTGAAGAACTACAAGAAGCTGGAGAAGAAGGTCTATCCGGTTCCCCCGGTGATCGACAAGGAAATCGCCCGGCTCAAACTCGCGGGGATGGGGATGAAGATCGATCAGCTGACGAAGGAACAAGTGAAGTATCTGGCAAGTTGGGAGATGGGGACATAGCAGTTAGTCCCAAGCAAGAAAAGGCCCGCCCGGTATGAACCGGGCGGGCCTTTTTATTTTCCAGGAAAATCTAAAAGCCGCGAGCATTATCGCTGACCAGCCCGCATTTGGGAAGCTGGAGCGGGGCAGATGTTCCCCTTGCTCGCAGACCGCGCACGATCAGAATGTGCTCGGTCGATGCGCGCAGTAGGGAGCACCTGCACCCACTCCTCCGTGACAGAAAGAAAAGCAACCGCTCTCGTTTATATTTACTTCACCAGCTTCTGGCTATGAGGGGATTCCGCCGTCACTGTATCAAGCATCTGACCCCACTCTTCCCAAGTGAGGCCCATCGCAAGCAGAAGGCGCTTGATAGTTTCTCCGCTCGGCCAATCTTTTAGCTTGTAACAAATCTCATGGTATTGAGTGTCATCGATCTTGGTACCCCGACAAAGCTCGGCAGGTGTAAGATCTTTCTTCTCTCTAAGTCGCTCAAATGCCACCCCCCCACATTGTCGTCGGCGCTTCCTTTAGCAGTATACTTCCAACAGGCTGGGCTGCTGTTTGGACCATCGCATCATACGTCCGGCCCCACTCCTCCCATGTGCAACCCAGCGCAACAAGAAGACGATTAAGGGAGTCTACACCTGGGCCATCTTTCGAGCGGTAACAGATGACACGGTATTGAGGGCGATCCATACCAGACTTGCGGCAGACATCACCTTTAGACAGCCCCCTCAGCTCTCGCAAGTGCTCCAGCACTTGGCCCCACGGTCTCAGTGTGGGCTCGTCAGGCTTCATACCGTTTCACCAGGCCTGGTGCCACCTCGCACTTGCACCAGCGTGTCATACGTCTGGTCCCATTCAGCCCATGTGCAGTCGTGGACAACTAAAAATCGGTTGAGCATATGAAAAGTCGGTCCCTTCTTCGCGGCATGATAGATGCAAGAATACTGTTCCATGCCGACGCGCCGAGACACCCCTCCGATGCTGAGTCCTCGCTCCTCGCGCTGCTGCTTATTCTTTCACGCCACAACTTCATCCGGGCATCATACTCTTTCCTCAGATTTATCGTGCTGTTTCTGGTATACACACGTCCCTCTTTGACAAGAAGAATGGGGACATTCTGAATTTCCAGCTCACACAGGTGTGTGGCGGGCGGGAGCGGAGGTCGCTGGAGGCGCGAGGACCCGCCGGAGCTTGGCTAGGAGAGAAAGCGGAAACTGACCGAGCCTGCGAGGAAATTTCCGAAATCGTTCCGCCTGGCTGAGCCCATGAGGGTCGCGCCGGGAGGTATCTAAGCGACTGCTAGGCCCCGCCACCTACCAGGCTTCGACGGGAAGACGCTCAATCTCTTTGAAGTGTTGATCGCGGGAGATAACTGTCAAACCATGCCGTTGGGCGAGTGCGGCGATCCAGATGTCGTTTTCCGGTAATGGCCGACCTTTCTCCCGTAGCGCTTTTTTGATCCGTCCATAATGCGCGGCGGTCGCTGCGTCACAGACCAACACGGAACCGGTCGCAACGAATTCCTCAATTCGACGAACGTTTTGCTCTGAGTGGGCGGACTTGTAGGCCCCGAAGTACAACTCACCCAGAACGATGCTGGGAATGAAGATGTGGTCTGTCTTGGAAAGGCGGGCTAGGATGGCTTGGTCATTGGCAAAGAGGCCAATGACAATGTTGGTGTCAAGAAGGACGCTACCATTCACTCCTGTCTACCCTCTCGCATCCTTCTTCGATGGCCGTGGTCATCGCTTGCAAATCGGCGTGACCGATCGCGCCTGAGAACTTCAGTAAGTCCTTACCGGATACTCCCCCCGCAACGGGCACAAGGCCTTTCGCAAAGGCCAATACGCGCTCCTGCTCCTCTTCGGGAAGCCGGGCCATTCGCTGCAGCAGTTCTTCTTGTAGTTTCGGGCTCATCGTCGCAGGCTCCATTCGATAAGATTATCCTATTCTTCCTGGTCTGGGTCAAGAAACCAAGCTCCTACTGAACAAGAAATGGGGACATTCTGAATTTCCAGCTCACGCAGGTGGTGGGAGCTGGCGGGCGTGAAGGTCACCGGAAGCGCGGGGACCCGCCGAGTCTCTGAACGCAGAAACTGACCGGGTCTACGAGGGAGTTTCAAAATCGTTCCCCTGGCCGAGCCCGTGAGGGTCTCGTCGGTCACTCCGCCACCATGGACTATCCAATGAAACTGGTTAGTTGGGCGTTCGGATGCCGGAGGGGCTGCCGAACCAGCGCTTAACACTGAGGGAGCTGGTCGCCAATTGGGGTTGATCGCTCCGGCGAACCAATTCAGCACCGAGAAGAATGATCGCGCCACCCACCATGGTGCTGAACTGAATCGGCTCATCCAGGTAGATGCAGGCAAAGAAAATCGCGCAGACAGGAGTCAGGTTCTGATAGACGGCAACGGTGGCGGGTGAGATGGCTTGGAGCGCACGATAGCGCAGAAGGAACACAGAAGCCGTGGCCACCCCGATATAAAGCACCGCTGGCACGATCGGCATCGAAATATCGGGGGTCCGTGGATGCTCCCAGATCAAATCCCCGAACAAGAGCAGGAGTGCACTGCTGCCGAACATCACCGTATTCGCGGTCATCGCGCCGAAACGCTTCACGATATTGGCGCTCCATGCCAGATGTGCTGCCATCATGAACGTGAACAAGAGGATCAGCAGATCGCCTAACCCGAAATCTGTTTGAAAATTGGCCAGCTTCTCCGCCATAGCGATTCCACCGCCGACCAGTGAAATCGCGATACCGATCATCTTGATGCGGCTACCGTGGCTTTTGCGCAATAGAATGCTGAAGAAGGCGGTTAGGGGAGAGACCATGCTGTAGATCAAAATATAATGGGTCACGCTGGTCAGTCGCAGGCCCCAAGCCGCGATCACATACGAGCCAACACCGAGCCCCCCCAACAGGGTCAACCGGCACACATCCCAAGCCGTCAATTCACTCAGCCCTCTGCGGTCCTGCGCAAACGTAATCGTGAACAGAAAGAAAAACCCTGTCATCACTCTGATGAGGGCCATCCCAAGTGGATCCACGGTGCTTTGCAGGAAAACAGACTTCGTCACAGTCGGCACCGTACTGAGTAGCAGCACGACCGTGAGAAGATAGAAAAATGCCTTAAAGGAAGACGGCGCCCCCGACTGACTGTTCGACCCTTCGGAACGCATGGCCATGAATTAAAACCCTGTGAGATTCAACACGTTCAGTTGCTCGATAAATTGCGCGAGGCAGCGCTGGTGTTCAGGGGAAATCTTCGTGATGTGGGCGCCGACCTGAGGAGAGGCTGCGTAGGTGACCTCGACAATGCATTGGATCGGAACCCCCTTGCTCAGAAAAAACTCAAGCTCAAGCCTCTCTCCCACCGCCACGGTCAACTTCGTGCTGAGTTGAAACCCATTCCCCGTCAGATCGAGCACCTCGCAGGGGGCCACCTCAGCCCCTCGAGCAAGTAGCCCGACTCGCTCGATAACGACTCTGAAGAGTTCCCGTTTCTGAGTCATGTGGCCAACGACCCTTCCTCTTCCTGCAAACGCCCCAGGCTTCCCTCTCGCCTGAAAACTTACGGAGGGACGCAGATCCAATTAAAGTATAGCAGACGATGGTAAATAGCCTACCTGAATACACTTAAGTTACAGGTCTAGCATTTCACGCACGCCTGAAATGCCGTGCGGCGCTCTAGGCTCGAGCCGAGCGCTCGATCAACGGCCAATGAATTCAAGCCCTTAGCCGAAATCATGAGAAGACAGGTGCGGCACTCCTCAGCGCAACTGCCGTCGAACCAGCCCCACCCCCAGACCACTCACTCGGCCAGAATCACGCAACTAGATTTTGACGGGGAGAAGCCGCATATGGTCTGCTATAATCTGGCCGGCCCCGAACACTTCTCGTCAAATTCAGGCCCTTGAAGTGGCGCCCATGAACAGCACATACCAATACAATCCCACACTCGCCCGACTACTGATACTCGATGAGCTATTCGACCTCTCGCTCTACAAAATATTGCGGGATATTTCGACGAACATCGAGGCTCGGAACACGCTAGACCAGCTGGTGCTGATCGAAACCAGGCACTTGGCCTTCTGGCAAAAATTCTTCGACATGAAATTGGACCGCCTCAACCTGGGGCGACGACTGAAGCTGTGGTGTTTCGCATGGCTCTGCCGCCTGTTCGGCTCAACGGCAATCCATCTCGTCCTGGAAGCGATCGAAGTCTATGGAGTGAAAAAATACCTCGCCCTCTGGAATGCCTATAAAGATCAGCCGCTAGGCGAAGCGCTCAAGGGGATTCTGCAGGACGAGTTCAAGCATGAAGATGCCCTCGTCACCAAGCTGACCGAGCGCAAGATCAATCCGGAAAAAATCCGCAATATCTTCCTGGGACTCAATGACGGCTTGGTGGAGATTCTTGGAGCGGTGAGCGGATTCTTTGGAGCTTTCGGCGACGCCGTGACCGTCTTGATCGCCGCCTCGACCACCGCGGTGGCAGGCGCGCTCTCGATGGCGGCTGGCGCATTCCTCGCGCTGAACTCAGAAAAAGAAGTGCGGGCGATGGAGTCGGCAAAAAAACAGTTTCTGGGGGAAGAGACCCACTCGTCCGACATGCAGGAGCAGCCGTTACGCTCGGCCCTGTTTGTGGGCGCAGCCTATGTCATCGGCGCGCTGGTGCCGGTGCTCCCCGTGCTCTTCGGCGCCAAGGACGCATTAGTTTCCGTCCTGACGGCCGGCACGATGGTCGTCCTCGTATCCACGATTCTGGCGTTTTTGTCAGGGATGGAGATGAAGCGCCGCATTCTATTGAATCTGGCGATTATCACCGTGGCGGTGACCGTGAGCTATGGGATTGGGTTAGCGGCGAAACAGATCTGGGGAATTGCGGTGTAGCGAACGACAGAACTATGAATGCTGAACGATGAACTCAGAATACCGAAGTACAATCATTTCCCTGCTCATCATTCATCGCTCAACGTTCATCGTTTCCAGGCTGGCGGACGTTTTCAGCATCCTGCCCTAGCGGGTGTGAACCATCGGCAACTCGCGCGAGCCTTCCGCTTCCTGCTGGATGCGGAGCCGCTCCAACCGAGACTCCTCCAACACATGGTGGAGCATTTCGTCCGTCATCTGCGTCATCTCTGCCGCGACATCTTTCATCTCGCCATGCTCGACGGCCCGCGAAAGCGTCTCTGCCTTCGTCGCGCCTTTCCTCTGGCCCATAAACGGCTTGAGGATCAGGTAGGCCACGTCCCGCGCTGGCATGAACCGGAGGAATCGCCTCAGCAACCGGGCCGTTTGTAACGGATAGTGCAGAAGCTTGTAGATGAAGAGCCGCTTGAGTCCTTGGCGGCGCACCTCGTTGATCACTTCGCCCGGCAAACAGGTCGGATCGATCTCTGAACATTTAAAATATTTGTACCAATCGGTCGTTTCGCTGACCAGGCCTCGCTTCACATATTCCTGCCAGAGCGGGGTGCCGCGATAGACGCAGAGCCGATTGAAGCCGAAGGTGTCGAGTGGCAGCTTGGAGGCCAGATCGAACGTCGCATTCATATCCTCGATCGTTTCATCGGGATTGCCCACCGTAAAGAAACCATGCACGATCTCGATGCCGGCCTTCTTGGCATTCCTGACTGCGGTGGCGACCTCTGCCAGCGTCTGCTCTTTTTTGAGCCGATCGAGGATCTTCTGGCTCCCGCTTTCGATCCCGAACATGACCGTCCGGCAATGGGCCTTGGCCATGGCCGGGAACAGATGCTGGGCGACCGAGTCTACGCGCCCTTCGATGCCCCACTGGATCGTGAGCTTCTCATCCATCACACCTTGGCAAATGGCCTCGATCCTCTTGGGTTGCAACAGAAAATGGTCGTCCACGAAATAGACGGACCCGTAGCCGCATGCCTCGAGATACTTGAGTTCACTGACCACATGCGCCGCAGTCCTCGCGCGCCACTTACCTTCGTTGAAAATCGGAATGTCGCAGAAGATACAGGGCCAGGGGCATCCGCGGGATGTTTGCATCGTCGTGAACCGCTCCATCGAGAGCACCGCCGGCACATCGAGCGGCATGGACTCCACGAAATCGAGCTCAAGGCCTTCGCGGTCGGGAAAGGGCCATTGATCGAGATGGCGCTCCATCGGCCGACCTGGGTTCTGGATCACCTGGCCATCCTTGGCCCAAGTCAAACCAGCGACGCCGACGGGGTTTTCTAACTGCTCGAGGAGATCCAGAAGCAACTGCTCGCCATCCCCACGGCAGACGAAATCCACTTCAGGACATTGCAGTTTAACGAGCGCAGCATTCAAGCTCGCAAAGACGCCGCCGAACGCCAATTTGACCTTTGAATTGACGGCCCGAATCTGACGGGCCAAAATCTTCGCGTAGGGATAGCTGGTGGTGCTGAGAAAACTGAGACCAACTAAATCCGGCTGTTGTCGGGCGATCTCCCCGAGGATCACCTCGTTCGGCGTATCCGGGTTCGCCTGATCGAACATCACGCATTCGTGGCCGGCCTGCTTGAGTACCGACGAGAGGGACATGATGCCGATGGGCGGAAAACCCATGACCCTGATGCGGCCATTCTTTGCGCGGGTCTTAGCTGGGAGGGCGTAAAATTGGGGATCGCGAACGTGGATGAGAAATACACGCATCAATCAGCCTACCACGAATATATTGAGGAAAGGGGGAATTACTTGGTGAGCAAGAAGGGAAACCGAACAGACTGATTCTTAAACGAAAATGGGGATGCATGGTCTCCCACACATCCCCATTCCCCGATTATTCTACGTAAAAACCGAAGTCCTGCCCTACCGCCCGAGCGCCAGCTTAACCGCATTGCCGATCTCGGCCGGGTTTTTCACCACTCGAACGCCGGCCGCTTCGAGAATCTTCATCTTCTCAGCCGCCGTGCCCTTGCCGCCTGACACGATCGCGCCGGCATGGCCCATGCGCCGTCCTGGTGGCGCCGTAATTCCCGCGATGAAACTGACGACCGGCTTCTTCACATGCTTCTTGATGAACTCAGCGGCTTTCTCTTCCGCATCGCCACCGATCTCGCCGATCATCACGATCGCCTGAGTCTCGGGATCCTTCTCGAACAGGGCCAGCACATCGACGAAGCCAGTCCCATTGACCGGATCGCCGCCAATGCCGACGCAAGTCGTTTCGCCAAGGCCTAATGTCGAAAGTTGATGCACGGCTTCGTGGTGAGGGTCCCGCTGCGCGACACGACGCCCACGACCCCCTTCTTATGGATGAAGCCTGGCATGATGCCGATCTTCGCTTCATCGACCGTGATCACGCCGGGGCAATTCGGTCCGATCAAACGGACATCGCGGCCATAGAGCGCGCGTTTGACCTTGACCATGTCGTTCACCGGAATGCCTTCGGTAATACAGATGATCAACTTCACACCGGCGTCGGCCGCCTCCAGGATCGCATCGGCGCAAAACGGCGGGGGCACGAAGATCAGCGAGGTGTCGCACTGGGTTTTCTTCACGGCATCGCGCACCGTGTTGAACACCGGAATACCCTCGACCTCCTGGCCCGCCTTGCCCGGCGTCACGCCCGCGACCATCTGCGTCCCATAGGCCTTGCACTGGGTCGCATGGAACGAGCCTTCCTTGCCCGTGATCCCCTGCACCACCACCCGCGTATGCTTATTTACGAGAATGCTCACAAGTCCCTCTTCTTTCTTATTCCACCTTCACCAACACCGGAAAGCGCCTTTCGGGAGCGGCAGGGCTGAGGCCCTGACTGCGGCCGTCGAGCGAGCACATTCCGATCGTGCGCGCTCCGGGAGCAAACGGGCCTCAGCCCTGCCGCTCCCAATTCCTCAGGCTGCTTTTCCGGTCAGTTTGACAATTTTTTGCGCCGCTTCCCACAAGTCGTCCGCCACTTCCAGCTTGAGGCCGGACTCAGCCAGCAGCTTGCGGCCTTCTTCTGCATTGGTGCCCTGCAACCGGACCACCAACGGCACATTGATCTTCACTTCCTTGGCCGCTTCGATCACGCCATGCGCGATCCGCTCGCAACGAACGATCCCGCCGAATATGTTAATGAAGATGCCCTTGACGTTCGGATCCTTGAGGAGAATCCTGAATCCCGCAGCCACGGTCTCCTTGGTGGCGCCGCCGCCGACGTCCAGAAAGTTGGCCGGCTCGCTGCCAGCCAGCTTAATGACGTCCATCGTCGCCATGGCCAGGCCCGCGCCGTTGACCATGCAGCCGATGTTCCCGTCCAGCTTCACATAGTTCAAATTGTTTTCGCCCGCTTCGATTTCCAGCGGCTCTTCCTCGTGGAGATCGCGCATCTGCTGCACATCGGCATGACGGAACAAAGCGCTATCGTCGAAGGAGACCTTACCGTCCAACGCGATGAGCTTCTTGTCACTGGTGATGACCAGCGGATTGATCTCCACCATGGCCGCATTCTTCTCCATGAACATGCGGTAGAGATTCCCCATCATCTGGATGAAGGGATTCACGACGGCCGGTTCCATGGCAGGAAGCCCGAGCGCAAAGGCGATGTTCCGTCCGTTATAGCCCTGAAACCCGACGGCCGGGTCGATCGCTTCGCGGATGATCTTCTCCGGCGTGTGGGCTGCGACTTCTTCGATTTCCATACCGCCTTCCGTGCTCGCGATAAACACGGGCCAGCCGCTGTCCCGATCGACGACGATGCTCACATACAATTCCTTGGCGATCGCCGCGCCTTCTTCGACCAGCAACCGCCGCACTTCCCGCCCCTTGGGACCGGTCTGGTGCGTGACCAGCGTCTTGCCGATCAGTTCCTTGACCAAGCCTGGCACAGCCGCCTTGTCCTTCGTGATCTTGACGCCGCCAGCCTTGCCGCGGCCACCCGCATGGATCTGCGCCTTAACAACAAAAACTGGCGTATTGAGTTCCGCCGCCCAGGCCAAGCCCGCTTCGGGAGAAGTGATCTCTTTCCCGCGCGGGACCGGAATCCCGAACTGACCGAACAACTGCTTCGCCTGAAACTCATGAACGTTCATATCGCTCCTTCTTCTCGCTTCAGTGCTGAGTGCTGAGACATGAGTGCTGAGTCAGCGAACGAAAAATCCCTTCTCAGCTCTAGCTCTCTTTTCTTGTATAAGCCGGCAGGATCATGGGGGATACGACTCCGCTCGCGCTGCCATGTTTCTTAGCTTCGGCGCGAAACCCCTTCAGATGCCCGACCGTCAACTTTCCTTGCGGCATGGATGCAGCGCGAGCCGCAGCCGTCAACCCGGACCGCTTCCCGAAGACCATCAGATCGAGCAGGGAGTTCCCCATCAAGCGGTTACGCCCGTGCAATCCGCCCGAGGCTTCTCCTGCCACAAACAGATTCTTCACGTTGGTTTCAGAATTCGTGTCGATCTTCACTCCGCCGTTTTGATAATGCAGCGTCGGGAAAATCAACACGGGATCCTTGCTGATATCGATATTGAATCGTTCGAACTGCAACATCATCGCCGGAAAATGTTTCTCCATCGTCCCGGGGCCCTGCGCCGCATCGAGCAACGGCGTATCGAGCCAGACGCCGACGCGCCCGGACATGGTGCGGATACCGCGCCCCTCTTCACATTCCCGAATAATCGACGCAGACACGACATCGCGGGTATCCAGCTCGTTAACGAACCGTTCCCCCTTCGCATTGACCAAATGGCCGCCTTCGGAGCGAATTCCCTCTGTGACCAAGGCTCCGATGAGCTGTTCTGGGTACACTGCGCCGGAAGGGTGATACTGGAACGTATCAATATGCACCAGCTTTGCGCCCAACCGATAGGACAAGCAGAGACCGTCGCCGGTCGCACCATAGTGATTGCTGGTCGGAAATCCCTGAATGTGGAGCCGGCCGATTCCGCCTGTCGCCAGGATGACGGACTTGGCCGCCACGACGACATCTCGGTGGTTGTCGAGGTCTTTGAAGATCGCGCCGGTGCAATGGCCCTGCTCGTCGCTCGTCAACTCGACTGCGGCGCAAAATTCGAGCAGCTGGATGTTCTGATTGAGCACCTCGTCCTTAAGCACCCGCATGATTTCAAGGCCGGTATAGTCCGAGCAGGTCAGAAGACGGGGTTTGGAACTGCCGCCGCCTTTTTTCACATGGAGATTGCCGTCCCCGTCGCGATCGAACAGAACGCCCAGGCTCAAGAGCCATTTCGCAATCGAGGGTCCTTCCTCCACCATCACCTTGAGCAGCTGATGATCGTTCTGCATGTGGCCGCCCTTGAGCGTGTCCACGAAATGGGTGACGGGCGAGTCCTCCGGCGCGACGGAAATCTGCATGCCGCCCTGAGCCATCACGCTGTTGGAGTCACCGAGACGAAGCTTGGTCGCTAGCATGACCTTGGCGCCTGCCGCATGGGCATGGAGCGCCGCAGCACAGCCGGCTCCGCCGCCGCCCACGACCAGCACATCGGTCGTGTAGTCCGGCGTCAGATCGAATCCGTCGGTAACGGAGCTGTCGCCCTCCAACAAAGTCGCCAGCTCGATCGCCGTCTTGTCCCCCACATTGGGACCGAACCGAAGCGGACGAAAAGCGCTCTCCCGAAAATCAGGATGATATTTATGAATCAGCTGGTCGCGATCGGCAGGAGAAAACTTGGGAAGGGTCTGCTTGCGTCGAGCATCCCGCGTCTGGTGCACGATCTGTTGAAGGGCGTGAATATCCATAATTTTACTTTCAGCTTTCACCAATCAGCCATCAGCTTCTGCCTCAATCTCAGAAGCTGAGAGCTGACCGCTGACGGCTCATTGTGCTACTTGACCGTCGCGCAGTGATCGGCCAGTTCTTTCTCGTTCATCTTGAGGAGCTTGGTCCATTCATCGTTGAAGCGGCCGTCCTGGATTTCCTTGATGCGGATATCCAGCCCCACCGGCTTCTCGGTGAAATGGGCTCCCTGCGCCCGGCTCACATAGAGGGCCACGAGGTTGGGGGCGATGTCCGCGATACAGACCGGCGTGCACATCCCGCACATCACGCAATCCATGAACATCTCGGAGACGCTCTTGAAATCTCCGAAGACGGCCTTCCAGACTCCCTCACGCACATCGATTTTCTGCGGACAGGCTTCGGTGCAGGCGTTGCAATTTCTACAGAGCGGCGCTTCGGGATAGAGATTGAAGAGATCTTGCTTGGGGTCTTTGAGCGTCCGAATATCGTAGGTGGCCTTCCGGGCCGGAAACGGAGGCATCATCGTGATCGACATGCCATCTTGCACCGCCATTTGGCAGGCCAGACAGGTTCGCACTTTCGGATCGTCCTTGGTCCGATAGTAGGCAGCGCAGGCGCCACAGAACCCGCCAAGGCAACCGGCCCCACGGACGACTTCCTGGCCGGAATACCAGAGGGCCTTGATGATCGTGATCCCCTCCGGCACGTCATACTTCTTGCCGGCGATCTCGACCGTGACCATCTTGTGCCGGAGGACTTCCGGCTGATCGATAATGTTCTCTTTGTCTTCTTGTGCCATGCTCTCCAAAATCTGCTATCAGCTCTCAGCCATCAGTTTTCAGCCTTCGGATTTCCCCTTAGCTGATCGCTGACAGCTGACCACTGATGACTTTTCTATGCAATCGCGTCCACGATGGCATTCAGCGTCGCGCTGGGGCGCATCGCCTTTGCGGCCTTCGCGTCATTGGGGTGATAGTACCCGCCGATATCGACCGGCTTGCCTTGCGCCGCGAGCAACTCGCCATTGATCTTGGCCTCGTTGTCCGCCATCTCCTTGGCGATTTTCACAAACCGCGCTTGCAGATCCTTGTCTTGCGTCTGTTGCGCCAAGGCCTGGGCCCAGTACAACGCGAGATAGAAATGGCTGCCGCGGTTGTCGATCTCGCCAACCTTGCGGGCAGGAGACTTGTTGCTCTCCAGGAACTTCGCATTGGCCTGATCCAGCGTGTCTGCCAACATCTTGGCGGCAGGATTGTTGGCCACTTTGGCCAAATGTTCCAGTGACGCGGCCAGCGCGAGAAATTCACCGAGCGAATCCCACCGCAGATAGCCCTCTTCCTGGAACTGCTGCACATGCTTCGGCGCGGAGCCGCCGGCGCCAGTCTCGAAGAGCCCGCCGCCATTGAGCAACGGAACGATCGAGAGCATCTTGGCGCTGGTTCCAATTTCAAGAATCGGAAAGAGGTCCGTCAGATAATCGCGCAACACGTTCCCCGTGACGGAGATCGTGTCTTTGCCTTCCTTGATCCGCTCCAGCGACAGACGCGTGGCATCGGCCGGATTCATGATCCGGATATCGAGGCCCGTCGTATCGTGATCCTTCAAATACTGGTTCACCTTCGCGATCAATTGCGCATCGTGCGCGCGCGTCTTGTCCAGCCAGAAAATCGCCGGAGCGCCAGTCGCCCGCGCGCGAGTCACCGCCAGCTTGACCCAATCGCGAATCGGGGCATCCTTGACCTGGCACATGCGCCAGATATCGCCCTCTTCCACCTTATGTTCGAGCAAGGTCTTGCCCGCCGCATCCACCACGCGGATCGTGCCGTTGCCTGGCACCTTGAAGGTCTTGTCATGCGAACCATATTCTTCCGCCGCCTGCGCCATCAACCCGACGTTGGGCACGCTGCCCATGGTCTTCGGATCGAGCGCGCCATGCTTCTTACAGAAGTCGATGACCTCCTGATAGACCGTGGCATAACTGGCATCGGGGATCACGCACTTAGCGTCCGCCGCCTTGCCGTCAGGCCCCCACATCTTGCCGCTGTCGCGAATGACCGGCGGCATGGAGGCATCGATAATGATGTCGCTGGGCACATGGAGATTGGTGATCCCCTTATCGGAATTCACCATCGCCATGGGAGGCCGCTTCTGATAGACCGCTTGAATATCTGCTTCGATCGCCTTGCGCTGATCTTCCGGCAGGGCCTTGATCTTCGCATAGAGGTCGCCGAGGCCGTTATCCGGATCCACGCCCAACTTCTTGAGCGTCTCGCCATGCTTCTCGAAGACATCCTTATAGAATACGGTCACGGCATGGCCGAAGATCTTGGGATCCGAGACCTTCATCATGGTGGCCTTCAGGTGGATCGAAAAGAGGACCCCCTGCTTCTTAGCATCTTCGATCTGCTCTTCAATGAATCGGCGCAAGGCGTTCTTGCTCATGAACGTCGCATCGATGACTTCCCCTGCCTGCAGCGCCACTTTCGGCTTGAGCACCGTGGTCGCGCCGTCCTGGCCGACGAACTCGATCTTCGCATCAGTCGCCGCCGTCGTCGTCATCGACTTTTCATTCGAGTAGAAATCTCCGCCCTTCATAT
>JAPLLI010000104.1 GCA_026387615.1 Nitrospirota bacterium | reverse complement strand
AAGGGATCTTCCACCTCGACGTGCGCCTCCGCCCTCATGGAGGCAAGGGATCCCTGGCCAACGCCTTCGAGGAGGTCTGCCGCTACTACAGTCCGACCGGACTCGCCGCCCCCTACGAGCGGCAAGCCTTGATCAAGCTGCGGCATATCGCCGGCGATGCGTCATTGGGTCACAAGCTGGAAGCACATAGGGATGCCTTCGTCTACGGAGGAGAGCCCTGGGACATCTCCACAGCATTGGATCTCCGGAAGCAACAGCTCAAACAACTGGTCGAGCCGGGGCAGATCAACGTGAAGTACAGCCAAGGCGGAGTCATCGACATCGAATATGCGGTGCAGTATCTCCAAGTGATGCATGGCCACAAACGCCCGAGCCTCCGCACCCCGAACACCCTGCAGGCCCTCGCAGCCCTGGTGGAAGCAGGATTAGTCATGCGCACCGATGGGGACAGCCTCCGCAAGGCCTATCTCTTCACGAGAACCTTGATCGACGGATTGCGTATGGTACGGGGCAACGCCAAGGACCTGGTACTCCCTCCGCCAGACTCAGAGGAGTTCATCTTCCTCGCCCGCCGTGTCGGCTACGCGACTGACGACTGGCAGGCGGGCGCGAAGCATTTGCAGACGGATATTGAGGAGCATATGGGGAAGACGCGGGAGTTTTCCGAACGGACATTCGAGCCATTAGTATAGGAGGCTGGGGCCTCGCCTCTCCACTTTCTTGACTTCATCGTCATCGAAACTTATGATGTAGTCCCATCTGAAGCTACATAAAAGGAACTCATGAAATTCACCAACGTTCGCGAACTCAAAGCGAAGACATCCGAAATGCTGAGAACGGTCGAGCAAGGCAACACCGTGCTGGTGACCACCCATGGACGCCCGACGGCGATGCTGGTGCCGGTGACGGAAGACGATATCGAGGACGCCTTGCTGGCCTATAGTCCAACCCTTCGAAAGAAAATCGAAGCTGGCCTCAAGGACATCCGCGAGAGCCGGACCATGCTGCTGGCCGACTACAAGGCCACGCGCGCAAAGAAAAAGAAGGTACGCACTGCGTGACCTGCCAAATCTTTCTCTCAGAGAAAGCGCAACGCGACCTCGACACCTTCTCCGATAAGATCGCCAATCAAATCCTCGCCGACTGCGCCCGCCTCGCCGACAATGCCATTCCAGATGGAAAACGGATCAAGAAGCTGCACGGATTCAAAGAGACGCTGTATCGCTTGAGGGCTGGCGACTACCGAGTGGTGTTCAAACGATCCGGCACTCGCATCGACATCGTACGAGTCCTGAGCAAGCCGGGCTTTCAGAAGGCCTATTGAGCGACAGGAAGTGGCGATGGCCTGACACCCGTGCTGGTTCTTTGATCCAGGAACACGCGCCCTAGGAAGGGCCTCGTTCAGCGGCCGCAGTACAACCAGCACGGGTGCCATGCCTGGGAGAGTGGAAGAATCGCACACGAAGGAAAGGGCAGGCTAGATGGTCTCCTGTGCTCGTGCAACGCGCGGTCGCAAACTCCCCTCGTTGGACACGCGCAATGGGAGACCATCTAGCCCGCCCTCTGGGGAAAGATAAAACTCTGCAAATATACTACATTGGGGGCTACTCACGGAGAGATTCCGTAGTTGTAGGACCTGAAAGGAGCGAGTCAGATGGGTCTCACGATCCCCCCGACGATTGAGGAAGAAATTGCAAAGATCGATCGCGGCGGTGCCGCATGCGATGAACCTATAGTACAGCAGGCACTCGCTTCGGCACGGAAGGCGCTATCCAATCTAGGAGAAGAGGAAACCTTAGGTGCCTGGTCAGAAATTTTGGCGTTTTCCTTGGTGCCGAATCATCGAGAATCCGACCCGTGGGGGACGTACTTCGGACCCATTAGCTACGGAACAAAGGCCGATGGAAGCACCTGGTATCTCCCTGATATTAACGATGCGGCTCCGGAGGTCATCGACCATTGGACTGCACGAGCGAAGGCCATCGTTCATCCAGTCCTGAAGGCCCGTTATGCTGACCTGGCATGGGACTTGAGCCGCATCATCTCTAAGACGAGTCCGGGCGCCGACATGGCGAAGGTCGCTATTGACGCGTATCTGTCATCGATTCGAGACAACCTACGCACCAATATACATGGCAAATTCGACGCAGTCGTGCGTGCGTTGGATATTGCCATCATGATCAATGATACAGCACGCATCGCTGCTGCTCGAAGCACACTCCTCACCCTTCACAGACAGGTGCTCGTGGAAAGGGATGGGCTGTGGTGGATTGCCTTCGATCGGCTAATCGAGGAAAAACGTGCGGGCCTGACGGATGAAGAGAAAGACGAACTCATCGCCGGCTTAGAGGGTGTCGTTACCCGATGCTCTGACACTTCAGATCCAAAGGCGTTCGATCCTCATTTCACGGAAAACGCCGCAAAGAGACTGATCCAATACTATAACCGAACTGGCAAACACATTGAGGTACGACGATTACATTCAATCGTTGCTCGATCTTTCGAGCACTTTGCGTCGCTTGGGGACGCCATGCTTGCCGCGTCGGTTCTTCAAACTGCCTCCAATGCATTTCACAGCGCTGGTCTCAAAGACGATGCGCGGCGCGTTCGGGTTATGATGGAGCAAAAGATTGCAGAGTCACACGAGATGCTGAAGCCCATCAGCGTTGAAAGAACAATAACAAGAGAGGACATGGAGCGGTTCCTTTCAGAAATCGTAGTTCCGGATACAGGCACCACATTGGTGCGAATCGCGTCGGAGTTTCTGAATCGGAAAGCCGCCCTGGAAGAGCAACTAAAGAGGCTATCTGAGGTGGCGCCGCTCATGGCGACATTGACGCATTCAATTATGGCGGACCATCACGTCGCTGCGAAGGTTGGATCGGTCGACGATGATCTCTCTGGGCGCCTTATTCAGCATGCGGCCCAAACCGTTGCCCTATCGGACATTTTCTTGGATGCAGCGCTTGAGGGGGCAAAGGAGAAACATACCCTTACGCCGCATCATTTCGTCAGCTGGGTCGCCCGAGCAGGTCTATTCGAGGACCTCAGCCTCTTACTTGAAGGTGTCACGGCCTGGTATGAGGAGGATTGGGTGAAAGCCGTCCATGTTCTTGTGCCTCAGATAGAACTGGGTCTACGCGGCATCGTGGCTGCGCTTGGGAAACCGATCACGAAGCCGCATCCTACAGTGCCTGGTGTCAGTATGGCGATTGGAATGGGAGACATTCTCTATTCCAAAGAGACCAAAGAGATTAGAGCGACTCTGGGCGAGGACATGACGTTACATTTCCTAGCTGTCTACGCTGATCCCAGAGGGTTCAATCTACGAAATGATCTAGCGCATGGTTTACTTAGGCCTGACCGGATCAATCGCCGACAGGCCATACGGCTGATCCATACATTGTTGGTGCTTGGCATCTGGGATCACCTCGCTAAAGCAAGGAATAGATCGTCAGCAGAATGATACATGCCAGGTCGGGACATCGGAACAAAACAACTGTACCGTACTTTTAAGGGTGACAGGCCCTTCATGGGCGGCGTATATGTGGTGCTCGAAGTCGAACATCGACAGAGCCCTGAAAAATCGACGGAGACAGTGGACTCATGATTGAAATCTATACGGATGGCGCCTGTAGCGGCAATCCTGGGCCTGGCGGATGGGGCGCGCTGCTGCGCATCAGCCAGATCGAAACGGAGCTGTGCGGAGGGGAGCCTGCAACCACGAACAATCGCATGGAACTGCTTGCCGTCATTGAGGCCCTGCAGTCGCTCACAGAACCGGTGGAAGCGCAGGTCTACACCGATTCCCAGTATGTGCAGAAGGGCATCAGCGAATGGATCCACAGCTGGAAGCTGCGAGGCTGGAAAACGGCGAGCAAAGAGCCAGTCAAGAATGCAGATTTGTGGCGCCGCCTGGATGCCCTGGCTGCCGGCCATACCATCGAATGGCGCTGGGTCAAGGGCCATGCTGGCCACCCGGACAACGAACGAGCAGATGCATTGGCCCGCGCCGGCTTGGAACAGGCGCGCCAATGCGGCAAGGCCATCGGCGGCACCGTCACAGAGGACAACGACTGGACCGGCAGTCTTTTCTGACCGCGCAATGATCCCTCCAGACCCACTCGTTCTCCTTCACAGGCTGCCCATCCCATCTTACGCAGCCGTTGCGTTCGGCACCTGATTGCTAGACGCAAGCTTCTTGGCCCCTCCCCTCACCCGATGCATCTTCTCTCGCGCGTGATAGGGCACCAGCCCTTCCAGCACCAGCGGCAGCCTGTCACAGGGCACATCTTCCATGATCTTGACCGCCAGCTTCGGATCTGGCCCTGAACGGCCCCCCACATAGATATCGACCGCATCGACGACCTTTCCATCCACCTTGGCCTTCTTGCCCAAGAGCCCGATATCCGCCACGAGATGGTTCCCGCAGGCAGCAGGGCAACCGGACCAATGCATGGTGATCGGCTTGAGCGTGCTGCCCAGGCGAGCCTCCAACGCCTTCGCCGTTTCCACAGCTCTACCCTTGGTTTCGATGACCGCCAGGTTGCAGTAGTCACTGCCGACGCAACTCACCAGCCCCTTATAGACCGGCGAGGGGTTATAGGCGAATTGCTTCACCAATGGTTCCCGGTCCAAGTCGCCGATCTTCCGATCGGACACGTTCGTGATGATCAGGGCCTGCGCCGGGGAAATCCTGACCTCCCCCGTTCCGTACTTCTCCGCCAAGGCTGCGATCTTGGCCAGGTCGTCGTGCGTGATACGGCCCACCAATACTTTTAACCCCACATAGTTCATGCCTGGTTGGGTTTGCCGATAGATGCCGATATGGCTCTTCTCTATTGCCTTCCGCGCATCGATGCCAGCTGGCGACAGAGCCTTGCCCAATCGTGTCTCCGTTTCTTCCCGGAACCGGTCCTCGCCCCATTCCTCCAGCAGGAAGGCCAGCCTCGCTTGGGTCCGATTCTCCCTCGAACCATGATCCCGGAATATTTCAATGATCGCGCGGCTCACGGCCAAGGCTTCGTCCTCTGTCACGAAAATATCCAGCGGCGTGGCGATCCGATAGCCGCCTGAACCGAGCTTGCCGCCGGCCAAGAGATTGTACCCGACGATTCGGCCATGACCGTCGTCGCGATAAGCCGGCACCAGGGCCAGGTCTTGGGTTTCCATGTGGACGCAGTTGTCCGGACAGCCAGTCACCGCCACGTTGAACTTCCTGGGCAGGTTCGAATAGGCCGGATTGCCCAGGATCTCCTCGTTGATGGCCCGCACGAGTGGCGTCGCATCAGACACCTCGTCAGGACTTAGCCCGGCAACCGGGCAGGTCATGACGTTTCGCACGTTGTCCATGCCGGTTTGGAGGGAGGTCAGCCCCACCTCCTCCATCTTGGCAAAAACTGCCGGCACGTCTTCGATCTTGATCTGCCGGAGCTGTATTTGTTGCCTCGTCGTGAGGTCCAGGACTCCATTGCCATAAGTCCCGGCAATAGCAGCCAACGCCCGCAATTGATACGAGCCGGTTTTGCCGCCCGGTATCCGCACCCGGATCATGAAAAATCCCGGCGTGGGAGTCCTCAGAAAGAGGCCATACCACTTGAGCCGCTGGATGTCAGCCTCAGGAATGGATGCCCAGCCGCTCTTGGTGTACTGGGCGATCATGTCCTTCACCGCCAATCCGTCGCGCTCCAGTTTTATCGCCTCGATCTTATTCACGATCCTTCCTCCCTATGTGCCAATCAGAACGTTTTATATTCGAGCCATTTCCCATTCAGCGTGATTTTGCATCGCGCTTCCCCCTGGCTCCCCGTCACCTTTTCCATATCGAGTGTAAAATCGATCGCGCTCATGATCCCGTCACCGAACATTTCATTGGCCTGCTCGCGCATCGAATCACCGTAGACGCCGATAATCTCCAATAGCCGATATTTGAACGGGTCCGTGGCGTTGGGGAAATCCGTCCTGACCGGGAACGCGCTCAAAGCTGCGGTCAATGGCGGATCCAGCTCGAGCAGATCCCCGACCTTCCTGGCCTCATCCTGAGAAAATCGATGGTTGCCATTCAAGGCTGCCGCCACGAAGGTGGGATTCTTGCCCACGGCTTTAGCCACCTCCGCAATCGTGACCTTCTTCGCCAGCCGCTTCGCCTTGATCGCCTTCCGAATCATCTCCTTCTCCATGACACTCCTCCTTTGTGGTGTGACCGAATTACGATTGATGACCTACAATCTTCACCCTGCTTAGAACCGGACAGCCGCCGGCGCTCCGGACGTGGCCTCTTCTACGACTGACTCTTCCACCACCCGATAGGGACTCACCATCCAATAGAGCCCCCCGACGAACAGCCCGCCACCCACGATGTTTCCCAGCGCGACGAAGAATTGGTTATACCAAAACCCCGCCCAGCTCACGGCTGCCTCATGGGGCAGGAACAGCGCCATGCCCAGCAGCGATTGATTGGCAATGCTGTGCTCGAATCCTGTGCCGATGAAGGCGAACAGGCACCAGAAGATCAGCAGAATCTTCGCTGCATCGTTCGTGGTCCGCCCCGCAGTCCAGACCGCCAGGCAGATCAGCCAATTGCAGAGGATCCCCCTCACGAACAATTCCCAGGCAGGCAAGGCCATCTTCGCCGCTGCCACCTTGCCAAGAAACTCCGCCGTCGGCCCCTTCGAGAAGACGCCGGATTCCACCACAAGCCAGGCCAGCACCAGCGAGCCGGCCAGGTTCCCCACCCAGGACCAGAAGTTGAATTGCGCCACTTGCCCCCAAGTCACGCTCTTGGAGAGACCGCCGATCGTTCCCACCATATTGTTACCTGTAAACAATTCCGATCCGGCGAAGATGACCAGCGTCAAGGCAATCCCGAAGGAGGCGCCCATGACCAGTTTCACCGCCGGCGATCCTACCGCCACCAAGGGCCCTCCCAGACTGAAGATCAGCGCGATGCCGAAGCCCAGATAGACTCCGGCCATGGCCGACAACAAGAGATACCCGCCGAGCGAGGCATCCATGAATTGAAATTTCTTCTTCGCGAGGACTGCAATCCGCTCATGATCCACTACATGCATGGCGCCCCTCCTTCGTTGCCCTTTAACAGGATGCTGAAACAGTCTGCCAGCGTCGTTCTCGCATCGTTCAGACCCTCAACGTACCCTCCAGGTACGCCTCGGCCCTTCACTCGCTGCGGCCTCGCTGGACAGCCTGCTTGAGCATCCTGTGGGAATGTTATGGCCATCTTGTCTTACCCTGCTGTTCTTTCCCGCCGCCCCTTCAAAACGAAAACGTCCTCACTCCGTTGCCAGAATGAGGACGTCGTTGTCCTACTAAGAGGCGGCTCTGCCACCTCGATCCGAGACTCCCTCGTCTCGGAGTTCGCCACCAAACAAAACGGCGTCCGCCACTCTTTCCAGAATGACGGACGCCGTTGTCCGTGTGCTTTATGTCGAGAGCCGTACCGAGGCGCCGTTGCCTCAACTCAGCTCATAGGAGACATGTACCATGCCTCCCCTGCTTCGTCAACCCATTCTACAAATGGGCCGCGAACCCTCTAGACATCGTAGTAGAGGTAGAACTCATACGGATGCGGACGCAACCGCATGGTATCCACTTCCTTGGTGCGCTTGTACCCGATCCAGGCATTGATCAGGTCCTTGCTGAAGACCCCGCCCTTGAGGAGGAACTCATGGTCCTTCTCCAGGTTGTTCAGGGCTTCATCCAGGCTGCCTGGCATCGTGCGGATCTTCGACGCTTCCTTCGCCTCGAGATCGTACAGATCCTGCTCGGCCGGTTCGCCCGGATTGATCTTGTTCTGAATACCGTCCAACCCCGCCATGAGCATGGCGGAAAAAGCGAGATAGGGATTCGCAGCCGGGTCGGGGAACCGCACCTCGATCCGCTTCGCCTTGGGGCTCGGTGAATACATGGGGATCCGGATGCCGGCCGACCGATTCCGACTGGAATAGGCCAACAACACCGGCGCTTCGAACCCAGGCGTGAGACGCTTGTAGGAGTTCGTGGTCGGGTTGGTAAAGGCGGCCAATGCCGGCGCATGCTTCAGAATGCCGCCGATGTAATGCAGACACATCTGCGACACGCCCGCATATTCCTTCCCGGCGAAGAGGGGCTTGCCGTCCTTCCAGATGCTCTGGTGGCTGTGCATGCCGGACCCGTTGTCTCCGAAGATCGGCTTCGGCATGAAGGTCGCGGTCTTGCCATGGCGGCGGGCGACATTCTTGACGATGTACT
>JAPLLI010000063.1 GCA_026387615.1 Nitrospirota bacterium | reverse complement strand
GCTTGTAGCGCATCGCATAGGCGAGGCCGTCGGCCAGGATGAGCCGGCCTTCCGCGTCCGTGTTCTGCACCTCGACGGTCTTCCCTGCCAGGGTCATGACGATATCGCCCGGCTTCATCGCCTTGCCGCCCGGCAGGTTTTCCGCCACGGGCAGGATGCTGATGAGCCGCAGCGGGAGCTTGAGCCTGGCCGCTGCCCGGATCGAAGCGAGGACTTCGGCCCCGCCTGTCATATCGGCCTTCATGTGTTCCATGTTTTCGGCCGGTTTCAGGGAGATGCCGCCTGTGTCGAAGGTGATCGTCTTGCCGACCAGCACGACCGGCCGTATGGTTTTGTTTTTGGTGCCGTTGTATTCCAGGATGATGAACTTGGGCGGTTCCTGGCTTCCGCGCGCCACGCCGAGCAGGGCTCCCATTCCCAATCGTTCCATATCTTTTTGTTCGAGGATTTTGATCGAGATCTTCTCCGCCTTGGCGATCGTCTTCGCTTCGTTGGCCACCATGGTGGGGGTCAGGACGTTGGCGGGATGGTTGCAGAGATCCCGGACAAAGACGGTGGCTTCCGCCGTGGCGACGCCGCGTCGAATCCCCTCTGTGACCTGCCGTAATTGAGCCTGCTGCGGGATGAGAATTTTCATCCCCGCGACATCCGGCTCCGAGGCAGGCTCGCTCCGATAGGCGGTGAACTGATAACTGCCCAGGATCGCCCCTTCCACCATCGCTTGCGCCACGTCGAGGGATGTCATGCCGGCCGGCGTCACCGTCGGCAGCGCCACGGTAAAGGACCCGGCCTTGGTGCGACGGACTCGTTTCACGGCTGAGCCCAGCGCCTGTCTGATCGTCTCCAGCGTGACCGAGCCCTTTTTGCCCAGGCCGACCAGGATCAGCCGCTTGGCCGGCACCTTGCCCTGCGTATGGTAAAGCATTACTTCATTGGCCTTGCCTTCGAATTCTTTGGATTGCAGCAGCTTGCGCAACGAGCCCCCGAGGGATCGATCGAGCAGGGCCGCATCCTGTTTGGCCAGGCCCTCGCCTTCGCAATGAGTCAACGCCAACACCTCGGCTGCTGCCGTCTCGGCTTTCCCGACCTGCA
Source organism: Nitrospirota bacterium (assembly GCA_026387615.1). Taxonomy (GTDB): domain Bacteria; phylum Nitrospirota; class Nitrospiria; order Nitrospirales; family Nitrospiraceae; genus Palsa-1315. Next base: position 15,635 of record JAPLLI010000063.1, on the reverse strand, counting down.
CCTTGACCTGCATGATCTTCATTCACGTCTCCTTCGTTTTTGTCGCTCGTCGTTCGTGAAGCGTTGTTCGTCCATTGATTTGTTTTTTTGCGTTTCACGCATCACGAGATACGCTTCACGCTCCTCACACCCCGCGCATATCCGGCGTCCATATATATTTGTGCATTTGTAACTGAAAACGGACTGGCAGGCGATCGGCCAGGATCCATTCTGCCAACTGACGCAGATCGAGCGAACCGAAGACCGGGCTGAAGAGCACCGGACAGCGGCTGGCCAGGTCATGCTGGGCCAGGATTTCACGAGCCCAGTCGTAATCGGCTCGGCTGGCCAGGACAAACTTCGCCTCGTCTTTGGCCGTGAGCGCCGCAAGATTGGGCCAATGCATCCGATCGGTCATGCCGCTTCCGGGGCATTTCACATCCAGGATGACATGGACCCTGGGATCGACCGGCGTCATATCGATGGAGCCGCTGGTCTCCAGGAGGACCGTATAGCCGGCATCGCAGAGCCTGGCCATGAGGGGGAGGCTTTCAGGCTGAGCCAGCGGTTCTCCTCCCGTGACTTCCACCAGGGGACATCCATAGGTCTGCACCTTTGCCAGGATGTCATCGATCGCGCAGTCCCGCCCCCCGTAAAAGGCATAGTCGGTATCGCACCAGGTGCAGCGGAGCGGGCAGCCGGTCAGCCGGATGAAGACACAGGGCCGTCCCGCGTAGCTGGATTCGCCTTGAATGCTATGGAATATCTCCGTTAATCGCATGCAATGCTCGTGTAAAAAAGTCGGAATGTCGTCAAGTTTGAACGTCGAAGGTCGAAGGTCTGAGACTTGAGGACGTGACGACATTTCGACGTGATGACTTCGTGTTCATGCCCATCTCGCGATCGGCCAGCCTTTGCGGCGCGCGGTGCGGCCCATGCCCCGGATCGGGTTGACCACCAAGGGGTGCCCGACCAGTTCCAGCAGGTCGTGATCGCCGGGACTGTCGCCATAGGCGTAGGAACCGGCCAGATCGAGACCCTGTTGTTGCGCATGGGCGAGGATCAGTTCCCGTTTGCCAAGGCCATAGGGCAAGGGGGGGATCACAGCGCCGGTATAGACCGAATCCCGTTGTTCCGGCTTGGCCGCGAAGAACGTGGGCACGTCCAGAAACTCCGCCAAGGGGGCAATTAAGAAGTCCGGCGCGCCGGTCACAAGAATCAGCTGGTGCCCGGCCTGACGGTGCTCGTCCAGCTTTGCGCGGCCTTGCGGCGACAGCCCGCCGATCATGTCGGTCCGACAGAATTCCCGCGCAGCGGCTGCAATGTCCACGGGGCGCTTGCCCGTGAGATAGACTTTTCGTTCCCGGAGCGAGTGGCAGGAGAAGGGAGGCACATGTCCTGCCAGCCAGGCAACCGTCCGGCTCAATTCGCCCCATCCCACCAGGCCGCGCCGCCAGAGGAACCGGAAGAACCGGATTTCGCTGGCCTCTCCCGGCAGGAGCGTGTTGTCCACGTCGAACAAGGCTGCGACGGCCCCCTGGGCCCGTCGTTCAGCGACAGGATTACGTGTGGATGTGAGGATCTGGTGACTCTGCACAACGTTGGAAGACCCGGTGAGTATAGACCGCCAGATTCTACCGGACCCTCTATTGATTGACAAGGATTTTACCCCCCTTCTATAATGCACCTCCCTCGTCGTTGAAGTGACCTCCTATGCCGAAGTGGTGAAATGGCAGACACGCACGTTTGAGGGGCGTGTGGCGCAAGCCGTGCGGGTTCAAGTCCCGCCTTCGGCACCAATTCAAGCTTGCTTCAAGTTCGCTCATCCGGCGCCTCGTTCACTGTTGAATAGCTGGCGCCGGAGAAATCCCCATTCTTTTCAAAAATATTCCCCTTCATGTTTTGCCTCCTCTGCGTAGAATCACTGGCTAGACAGTAGGGTGACATTTGTAGGACGATGCCCTACGCGATGTTCCTATTCTGAATCACCAACGAGGGCAGGCCGTTGATGCGATTTCTGCCATTCAATATGTATCCTCATGACCTTGTCATCCCTCCCTCAGCGGTGATTCGTCTCCCCCCCCCGCAGGTTGATTCGTTCACTCATCATGCCGCATGGTCCATCCAGCCGTTCCTTCACCGATATGCGTAGCCTTGTAGGCCGAAAGGACAGGTTACTCATGCACTCCGTATTCTTCAATGAGTAGCCCCGAAAAGAGCTCAGAGCTCGAATCCCTGAGAGCGCAGGTGGCAGAGTTGTCACGGAAGCTTGCCGAGCGCAAGCGGGCGGAAGAGGCCTTGCGCGAAAGTGAAGCTCGTAGCCGTTCAATTATTGAAACGGCATTCGATGCGGTGATCGCCACGAACAGGGACGGCCAGATCATCGGGTGGAATCCGCAAGCCGAAGCGATATTCGGATATTCCGCTCACGAAGCAATCGGGCGCGGGTTGAGCGAGACGATCATCCCTGCCCGATTCCGACAGGCGCATGCCGCAGGCATTGCGCGGGTCTTTCAAGCCGGAGAAAATCCCGGATTGAAAGGGCGCCGGGAGTTTTCCGCCCTCCATCGGGAGGGTCATGAATTTCCGGTCGAGTTGGCCATCACCTTGTTTCACGTCGATGGCCAGCCCGTCTTGAGCGCATTTGTACGAAACATTACGGAGCGCAAGCGGGCGGAGCAGGCCCTGCGGGAGAGTGAACGGGATAACCGGCAGTTGTTCGAACTGTCCCCTCTTGGTCTGGCCCTGTGCAGATTGGACGGCAGGCTCATCGACATCAACGAGGCGTTCACTCGCATCCTCGGGCGCAGCATGGCTGAGACGGTAGGCTTAACGTACTGGGAAGTGACGCCTGAGAAGTATGCCGCAGAGGAACAGGCGCAATTGGAAAGCCTGCGAGCAACCGGGCGCTATGGCCCCTACGAGAAAGAATATATTCACCGGGATGGGCATCTTGTGCCGGTCCGGCTGTCAGGCGTGATGATTGAGCGGGGAGGGGAGCAGTTTATTTGGTCGACGGTGGAAGACATTACCGAGTGCAAGCATATGGAGGAAGCCCTGCGCGTCGCCAGCGAGGAACGGGAGCGGATTAGCCAAGACCTGCATGACGGTATCTTGCAGTCGCTCTTTGCCGTGGGCCTTTGCCTCGAAGCGGCCAATAGACTGATGGCTCCAAGGGACCGCAAGGCGGCTGGCCTGTCTTTCGACCAGGCCGTTGGCCAGTTGAACCAGGTCATACAGGAGGTCAGGGGCTTCATCTCGGGGCTGGGCTCAGACCAGCTTCAAGGAAAGGATTGGTTGACGGAGCTGCGACTCATGTTAAAATCCCTGACGAAGAATAGTCCCATGCGCGTGCGCCATTCGATCGAGGGCCAGGCGGTGCAGGCCCTCTCGGGTGAGCAGGCGTCGCATCTGCTCTATATCGTCCAGGAAGCCGTAAGTAACGGTCTCCGGCACAGCGGCGCGCAAGAGGCCAGGGTCTCGCTCAAGATGCTGAAGCGGGGGGTCCGGTTGAGCATTCGCGACAATGGCAGGGGATTCAATCCAGCATCGGTGAAGGGAAGCGGGCAGGGCTTGATCAATATGGCCGCCCGTGCGCAGAAGATTGGAGGACGGTTCACCGTCTTTTCGAGCCACAAAACAGGGACGCACGTCCTGTGTGATTTGCCGAGAGAGGCGTTTCATGACAGCCGTTAAGACCAAGCCGATTCGCCTCCTGTTGGTCGACGATCATCAAGTGGTCCGGGTCGGGCTGCGAACCGTGTTGCAGAACAATTGGGGCATTACCGTCGTGGGTGAGGCAGACAGCAGAGCCACTGCGGTGCGGGAGGCCAAGCGACTCAGCCCGGATGTCATCCTGATGGATGTCCGGCTCCCGGATGGATCAGGGGTCGAAGCCTGCCGTGAGATTCTTGCCGATCAGCCCGAGACCAGGGTCATTTTCCTGACCTCCTATGCCGATGAGGAATCCGCTTTGGCGGCCATATTGGCGGGCGCGCAGGGGTACGTCCTGAAGGATATCGATTCCAACCTGCTGATCCGCTCGATTCATAAGGTGTTCAACGGTGACTCGATTCTCGATCCGGCCCTGACCCAACGGGCGTTGGATTGGCTTCAATCAGGGCTGGGGCAACCAGGCCCGCTGCGGGATGCCTCCCTGTCCCCTCAGGAAGAGCGGGTGTTGGCGTTGGTGGCGGAAGGGCTGACCAATAAGGAAATTTCGACGGCGATGCAATTGAGCGACAAGACAGTGAAAAACTATATCGCCAACATGTTTCAAAAGCTGCATATCTCGCGGCGCGCGCAAGCGGCCGCCTTCTTCGTGAAGCGTCAGGCCTGATAGATGGTTGCACGGCCTGCACGCACAGCGCTCCCTGGTGACGGAGAACAACGGCTTCGATGATCACCCATTGGTGGAGTCCGCAACTCAACGCCCTGCTGGGCAGTCTTGTCGTCGCGGCCGGCGCCTGGCTGGCCTGGGACTCGTTCTCGCCTTGGGGGATCCTATTTGTCGCAGCAGGCGTGGCAGGCCTGTTGATCTGGCAGGGGCGCACGATTGGACTGGTCTGGGCCTGGGCGACCCTCTTCCTGGGGCTGGAAAGTCTGGCCTGGCCCATCGTGACGATGGTGCAGATCCACTCGCTCACGACGGAGCCGACCGACGAACAGATGGGGGCGATCCTTTCAGCCGCGCTGACGGGGCTCTTCTCAGCCGTCTTCTGGATCACGTTTGCCTATGGGCTCTTCAAACGAGATCGTCAGCCAGTCGCCGATGCAGCATCCGATATCCCTGCCAGCCAGCCTGCGCCGTCATCAGGCCGCTCCCGCAAGAACCGATAGCCCTACCACATCTCGATCGGATCGACGTCGACATCGAACTTGATGGCCCGGCGCTGATAAAGCCGTTCCATGTCCCGGACCGTGCGCCGCACCGCCTCGATCCCTGATTCCCGATGAAGCGATTTCACGAGAATTTGCCACCGATAGCGGCCCCTGAGTTTCGCGACCGGAGAGGGGACTGGCCCCAGAATGGTGAGAGGGGCCGGCTGTCCCATGGAGAGAGGCATCGCAGGAGCCCGTGCCGGGATCTGCTGTCCCGTCAGGGCTGGTGATGCGCAGGCAGTGAGTCGCGCCACCCAGGCGGTGGCCGCTTGGCGCACCATCTGTTCGTCGGTTCCGGACACGAGGAGGGCAATCAGGTGGACCGCGGGCGGATAGCCCAATGTTGACCGGTGGGACAGCTCTTCGGAGAGAAAGAGGGATTCGTCATCCTGTGCCACGGCCTGAATGGCATGGTGGGAGACGAGAGAGGTCTGTGCGAGGACCTGGCCGCCGGCCCCTGCCGGGGCGGCCAGCGCGATCGCATCGAGCAGCATGTGATAGGTGCGTTCGGCGGATCGGAAGTCCGGCACGCTGAGTCCTGCATCCGCCTGGACAATCCCGACGAGGCCCATGGTCGGGAGCGGTCCACGCCGTAATAACAATTGTGTGCCGACGATGATATCCCAGTCCCCTTGGTCGACCCTCCGCCAGAGGGCTGCGGCCTGCGCCGGTTTCTTCATGGTATCTCCGTCGAGCCGGATCACGGCTGCGCGGGGAAACAAGCGTGTCGCATCCTCTTCCACCCGCTCGGTGCCCTCTCCGATCAATTGCATGCGGGGGCCGGAGCAGGCCTCGCAGGTTTCGGGGATGGGAGTCCCGTTCCCGCAGTAGGAGCAGAGCAGACGATCGGCCTGCCGTGAGTACATCAGGGCCACGCGACAGGCAGGACAGCGGGGCACCTGGCCGCAGTCACGGCAGACGAGAGCCCCGGCATAGCCCTTCCGGTTCAGAAACAAGAGGACGCCGGCCTTGCGGCTGATCGTCTGTTCGATGGCTCGTAAGAGCGGCCGGCTCAGGACCGTCCCGTAGCCCTGCTCGCGTAAATTCACGACTTGCACGGCCGGCCTGGCATCGGACGGCGGAATCTTGCGGATCGCGAGGCCTCCTTGTTCCACCGAGGCCTTGGTCTCAAGGGAGGGGTGGGATGAGCTGAGAATCAGCACCGCCTGTTCCGCCTGGACTCTCAGCCAGGCCACGTCCCTGCCATGGTAGCGGGGCTCTTGCGCTTCTTTCAGCGCCGCATCTTCTTCTCCCTCGACCCAAATCGCCCCGATGGCCGGCAGGGGAAGAAAGACGGACGAGCGGGTTCCCACGACCACGCGCACGACCTGTTGCTGGATCTGATCCCACAGTTCGGCTTTGGCCTGGTCTGACAGTCCGCTATGGACACAGACCGGGGCGATGCCCCTCTCTTCATCACGAATCAAGCCTGTTACCCATTGAGCCCGTTCCGCTTCGCCGACGAGGATGAGGATCGTCTGTCCACGATCGAGTGTCAGCCGGATGGTGTGCCGTAGCAGGCCCAGTCGATCGGCCCAGGGAGCCTGCACCAGAACCCGAGAGGGCCCCGGGCCTTTTAGCGCGTCGAACAGGGGCGCAGCCCAGGCCAGGTCTGGGCCGGACAGGAGCGGGGCGGTGCCGGCAGGGGCCAGGCTCAATTGTCCGGAGGGTTGGGCGAGAGGCGCCTGATCGGTCGATAGAGTCGGGACCTCCCTCACCCATCCGCGAGTCGTGAAGGCTTGGAGCAAGTCGGCCAGAGCGGAACGGCGAGAGGACTTGCGAATTCCTGTTGCGGTTTTGCCCAGCTTGACGAGCAGGGCCCGTTCTTTCACCGAGCAGGGCTCACGGACCGCCAGCGCGGCCTTCCCTTGCTCCGTCAGTTGGTAGTGGCTGACCGGCGCCAGCGCTGCGGCGGTTGGAGGCAAGACCAGCCTGAGACATTGTCCCCAGGGGGCGACATATTGTTCTGCCACCTGCCGAGAGAGTTGGAACAGGTGAGCGGCTACATCCGTTGCGGCTCCCTCCGGGAGTCGTGAGTGGATTTCTTTAAGGCGTGTCAGAGCCAGACCCTGCGGTGGCGTCAGGGAGAGGGAAACGACTGCTCCTTGGAGCATCGAGCGACCGAAGGGCACGAGCACGCGATGGCCGATGCGCAGCGTGGATCGAAGGGACAAGGGCACGCGGTAGGTAAAGGGACCAGCCAGATGCCGCGGGACGATGACGTCCGCGAACAGGGCCTCAGTCTCCGAGGGGGAAGGGGTTGTTGGCGAAATCATGCGGCATTGTAGCAGCAGGGGAAAAGGGGGGACAATGAAAGAAGGGTCGGCGTGAATTTACTGGGGAGGCGCGACGGGAGCCTCGGGGGGCGCCGAGTCAATCTCGGAGGTCGGAGTCTCTTGTTCCTCCAGGGGGAGGTGGGGGATGTCGTCAGCCTCTAGAGGCTTCGTGGTTCGTGCCGGCTGATCCTTGGCCGGTTCGGGCGCAGAGAGCACGATCTCAACGCGCCGGTTCTTCCGTCGGCCTGTTTCTGTCGCATTGCTGGCCACGGGCTTCGTGTCGCCATAGCCGATCGACGAGAGCTTGGCTGAATCGATTCCGCCCCTTTCGGTCAGGTAGCGGAGGACGCTCTGAGCTCGAGCGTTCGAGAGGTCCCAGTTCGTCCGGTAGCGAGCTTTGAGCGAGGGACTGATTTCTTTATTGTCCGCATGGCCCTCGATTCGAATCAGCCGATCGCCGGCAGCGGTTTTGAGATAGGCAATCAGTTCATCGAGCGACTGATAGCCGTCGGGTTTGATCGCGGCTTCTCCCGATTCAAACCGCAGCTGGGTCGCCAAATCATTGAGGCTGATCCGGGTTTCGCGGGCCGCCTCCTGGACCTGAAACTTGCTAGAGCGCGGCGCGGCAGCTTTCTCAGTCCGCAGCAACGATTGTGCAATCGGCTGGGAGCCGGGAGCAAGGCTCTTCGAGCGGAACTGATCGCCCTTGAGAATGTGGGCGGTGGATTTCGTGATCAGTGCTGTGGCGGTGCGGTCTTCCGCGGACAGGATTTTCAATTCTCCTACGACCCGTTGAGGAAGGCTCCCCCCTGAACGAAGCACGTCCATGCGAGTTCCCGGCGTCATCCCGTCCTGTTGTCCCCGGTCCAGATAGACGATGTTCCCCTGCGCCACGAGGTTCATCGAGCCCATGTTGGACTGGAGTTCCACAATTTGTCCTTCCAGATCGCCTGCGGCTGGCTCCATGGCGGTTGCGCCATCGCTCGCGGGCGGCACGAATTTCATCACCGGGTCGCCAGGCGACACCGGCGCGTAGGCATGGACGATGTGAACCGTGGTCAAGGTCTTGTCGGTCTGGGTCACCTGAACCACTGCCAGCCGATTGACCAGGTAGCCCAGGTAGTGGCCGGTCGTAGGGTGGAAGACGGTGTGCAGTCGCTTGTAGACCGTGAACAGGTCTCCTGGCGCCACCGCGCCGGGATCGTTAAGCCGGAGATAGAGCACGTCCCGGCTGCCCAGGATCATGCGGTTTCCGGTGGTCTGGTTGTCTCCGGTAATCACGTGCACGAACCCGTCTTGCGGAGTCGACCGCTGGATGGCGCCTGAGGAATAGGCTAAGGCCTGCTCTCCCGATTGGACCACATGGAGATTGTCCGCTCCCCAGGCCAGAGACAGGAATGGCCCGGCCAAGGCCCAGACTGCAAGGGAGACCGCATATGGTGCCGGAACATGAGCCATGGTGTTGGTCCTTTATGGAGGGAAGGGCGTACGCTCAAACCATAGCAAGTCGTCCGGTATTGTCAAGAATATTGAAGCATAGCCCTCGTTGACCAGCCAATTCACCCGATGCTAAGGTGATCGAGACAGCGATTCCTCACAGATCGGGAACGTCCATGGCTCCTGACCAGCCCCTCAACGAGCACGCGCCAGCCCGCGAGCGCCCTCGCATCGAGACGCAGATTCACCGACGCAAGAAAGCCAAGGCCTTCTCGTCCCTGGAGCCTGAGTGGGATCAGCAGGATCACGTATTGCCCTCCCATCTCCGTATGCCAGCCGATCGCATGGCGCCGACTCCACCCAATCCAGCCAAGAAGCCTCAATAAAGACAAGGTAAGAGCCCCTAGGACTTTCGGGTCGTGACCATAGGTCCTTTGGCCGCTTGCTATCCCCGTAATCCAGGGTCTAAGATCCCGCTCTCATTTGTCTCGCAAGGTGTTGAAAGGTCAGCCCTATGAGCGGTTTTGAGTTGCTCCTCGAGTACCTGACCCGATACTTTCCGATTCTGCTCTTTATTTTCGTGGCGCTGGCGTTCGGCGTGGTCACGTTGCTTCTCAGCTATTTGGTCCAGCCGAAATATCCGGAAGCCGAAAAGCTCTCCACCTATGAGTGTGGATCGGAGCCGTTTTCGGATGCGCGCATGCCCTTTCCGGTCCGGTACTATATCTTCGCGATGTTGTTCGTGATTTTCGATATCGAAGTCATTTTTCTCTACCCCTGGGCGGTGGTCTTCACGAAGATCGGGTTTATCGGATTGATTGAAATGTTGATCTTCATCGCGTTGTTTCTGGTGGCCTATATCTATGCCTGGCGCAAGGGAGCCCTGGAATGGGACTGATTCAAATCGGTCGTCACGATAAGGACGGCACGCCGGATGTTGTGACCACTACGGTCGAAAAAGCCGTCAACTGGGCTCGTAAGGGCTCGCTCTGGCCGATGACGTTTGGTCTGGCCTGCTGCGCGATTGAAATGATCGCCGCTGTGTCGTCGCGTTACGACATGGACCGCTATGGGGCCGGTGTTTTCCGGGCCTCTCCGCGGCAGTCCGATCTGATGATTGTTGCCGGCACCGTCTGCCGTCGCATGGCCCCCGTCATCCGGAAAATTTACGACCAGATGCCGGAGCCGAAATATGTCATTGCGATGGGCTCCTGCGCCACGTCGGGGAATATCTACGACAGTTATAGCGTCGTGCAGGGCGTCGATCGCTTTGTGCCGGTGGACATCTATGTGCCGGGCTGCCCTCCGACGCCGGAGGCGCTCTTCGACGGGCTCCTCAAGTTGCAAGAGCGAATCATGCTGAAGCGCGTGTTCCTGAAACAGCCGGATCAGGTCAAGCCGGGCTTTAAGGTATAGGTCTCGAACCATGTCATTGCAGCAACTCGCCAGCCAAATACAGGATACCTTCTCCACCGGCGTGGTGAAGGTCGTCGAGTGGCGTGGCGAGCTTGCGGTGACGGTGACGCGGGACCGGCTTCATGAGGTGGCGCAGTATCTCCACGACGACCCGGCCATGGACTTCGATTATATCGTGCATGTGAGTTCGGTCGATTGGCCTGACGACGACGAGCGGTTTGAAGTCGTGTACGAGTTCTACTCGATCAAGAAACGCCAGCGCATCCGCCTCAAGACCAGGGCGCCGGAATCGGATTGCATCGTGGATTCGCTGACGGATCTCTGGAAGGGCGCGGACTTCATGGAGCGCGAAGTCTACGACATGATGGGCATCCGCTTCCGGAACCATCCGGATCTTCGCCGGATCCTCATGCCGGACGATTACACCGAAGGCTATCCCTTGCGAAAAGATTTTCCGTTGCGCGGCAAAGGCTGGCGCGACACCTTCGAATTCCTGGACGAAACGGCCCGGTAGGCCCTGTAGGATAGACGATGGCTTTTGAAGATCAACGTACAACCGTCTATAAGGTTGATCCGGCCCATCCGGAAAGCGAGACCCTGCCGACTCTGCGGACGGAAGAGCTCCTGCTCAACATGGGGCCTCAGCATCCGAGCACCCATGGAGTCTTAAAAGTGATTCTCGAGCTGGAAGGGGAGCGGCTCGTCAAGTCGACGCCGGTCTTGGGGTTCCTGCACCGGGGCGTGGAGAAGCTTGCCGAAGACGGTACCTACCACCAGTTCATCCCCCATACGGACCGGCTCGATTACGTCTGCGCGATGTACAACAACTTTGCCTACTGCCGCGCGGTCGAAAAGCTCATGAACATCACCGTGCCGGATCGCGCCGAATATCTGCGCACGATCGTGGCGGAGGTCCAGCGGATCATCGGTCATCAGTTCTGGCTTGGCACCCAGGCCCTCGACATCGGCGCCATGACCGTTTTTTTCTATTGTTTCCGGGACCGGGAGATTTTGCTGGATTGGTTCGATGAGCTCTGCGGCGCGCGCCTCACGACCAGCTGGTATCGCATCGGCGGCGTCGAGCGGGACTTTACCGCGTCGCTGCTGGACAAGCTGAAACAATTCCTGGATTACTTCCCGCCAAAAATCGACGAGTACGTGGTCTTCTTGGAAAAGAACCGGATCTGGGTGGCGCGGACCAAGGGCGTGGCCGTGATCTCGGCGGAAGATGCCGTGAGCTTCGGTCTCAGCGGCCCGACGCTCCGCGGCTCGGGCGTCGATTACGACCTCCGGAAAGCCGAGCCCTATTCGGCCTATCCGAAATGCGAATTCAGCGTGCCGCTCGGCAAGAACGGCGACACCTACGATCGATATTGGATTCGCGTCCAGGAGCTGTATGAAAGCGTGAAAATCATCCGGCAATGTCTGGAGCAGATGCAGGACGGCCCGATCATGGCCGACGTGCCGAGCGTCACCATGCCGCCGAAGGAACGAGTCTTTACGAATCTTGAATCGATGATCCAGCATTTCAAGCTCTTCTCGCAGGGCTTCAATGCCCCTCCGGGAGAGATCTATTGCGGCACCGAAGCGCATAAGGGCGAGTTGGGCTTTTACATCGTCAGCACGGGCGGCGGGAAGCCCTATCGTTTGAAGATCCGCGCCCCCTCCTTTATTCACATGGGCGCGTTCGACTATATGTCCAGAGGCTACATGATCGCCGATGCGATCACGCTCTTCGGGACCTACGACATTGTGATGGGCGAGTGCGACCGGTAGACAATGATGAGCGATGAATGATGAACGCTGAACGTAATCAAGAACTGACGACTTCTGTCTCCCTGTTCATCGTTCAATGTTTATCGTTCAGCGGTGGAGCCGAAACATGGGTTTAAAGCCAGCAACCAATCCGGACGTGGAAGCCGCCACGATCGAACTGTCGATCGATGGCAAGCCTGTGACCGCCAAGGACGGGGTGTCGCTCTACGACGTGATCTCGAGCACGGGCAAGATCATTCCGGCCATGTGCTACCACTATACCTTCGATCCCTTTGGTTCCTGCGGCATGTGTCTGGTCATGCAGGAAGGCAAGAAAGCGCCGGTCCGTTCCTGCACCGCCAAGGCGGCAGCCGGCATGATTATCAGAACCGAGGGGGACGATCTCTTCCAGGCCAGGAAGAAAGCCGTGGAGAAGCACCTCTCGGTCCATCCGCTCGATTGCCCGGTCTGCGACGCCGATGGCCATTGCGAATTGCAAGACATGGCGTTCCAGCATGGGGTGACGAACCTGGCCAGTGCGAAGCAGAAACTCATTCCAGAAGATACCCGCAGCCCGGTGCTCGATTTCAACATGAACCGCTGCATCGCCTGCGCGGAATGCATCAACGTCTGTAAGGACGTGCTGATGATCGATGCCCTCCAGTTCATGAAGAAGGGCGGATTCAATCAAGTCGTGCCGAAGGGCGACCAGGCGCTGTCCTGCGAGTTCTGCGGGGACTGTCTCGCGGTCTGTCCGGTCGGCGCCATCACGAACAAATTCTCCAAGTATCTGTACAAGCCCTGGCAGATGAAAAAGACCACCACGACCTGCAACTACTGCGGGGACGGCTGCCAAATGCAGCTAGAGACGAAAGACGCCGAGGTCGTCCGCGTGACCTCGCCACTGTCCTGGAAGAACAAATGGGGCGACCGGACCGACACGGCCAAGGGCCATGGCGGGCTCTGTGTGCGAGGGCGTTTCGGGTTCGAATACATCGATAGCCCCGTCCGGTTGAAGCAACCGCTCCTCCGCAAGGGCAACCAACTGGTCCAGGTTCCTTGGCTCGAAGCCATGCATCATGTGGCGGACCGATTTGCCGATATCCAGCGCCAGCATGGTCCAGATGCGATTGCCGGGCTGATCACCGCCCGTTGCACCAACGAAGAGCTCTATCTGTTCCAGAAACTCATGCGCACCGCGTTCCGGACCAATCAGTTCGACAGCAGCGCGCGCTACGGGCACCTGAATTTCGTGCATGCCTCCCGGAAGGCCCTGGGGATCGGGCGGAGCCCGAACGACTGGGAAGATTTGACGAAGGCCAAAGCGATCATCGTGCTCGGCTCCAATATCACGGAGACGAACCCGCTCACGGCCGTGCGCATTAAAGAAGCGATCCGCGTGTACAAGGCGCAAGTGGTGGTCATCGATTCCGCCGTGACGAACATGGCGAAGCTCGCCTCCCATCCCGTCTTGATCAATCCGGGAACGGAAGGGCTTGTGATCGAGGGACTTATCAAGGCCACGTTGGAGCTGGGCTTGATCGACGAGGACAGCACGAAGAAGCATCCGAAGGCCTTCGAAGCGCTGAAGGCCGCCGTGGCTCACGTCTCCCTGGAACAGGTGGCGGCGCACACCGGCATGTCGATCGATGCGCTGAACAGCACGGCGGCGATCTTCGCGGAAGCGCCTCGCTCCATCATCCTCTGCGCGGAAGGCATCGTTCGCCAATCTAACGGGTATCAGAACGTGTTGAAACTGATTGATCTCGCCTGGATCACCGGCAAGTTAGGCCAGCCTGGCTGCGGCGTGAGTACGGTGACGGAAGAGCCGAACGAGCAGGGCGCTGTGGACATGGGCGCCGCGCCGGAGTTTTTCCCCGGTCAAGCATTGTTCAGCGACCAGACGGCTCGCGACCGGTTCGGGAAGGCCTGGGATGTCACGCTGCCGGCGGCCGGTTCCGGCGCGGATCTCGTGGAGATTCTCAAACGGTGCCGGAGCGGTCAGATCCGCGCCCTCTATGTGATCGGAGAAAATCCGCTCGCGACCTTGCCCTCATCGATGGAAGTCCGCGCCGCGTTGGACCGACTGGAATTTCTCGTGGTCCAGGACCCCTTCCTGACCGACACGGGTCGGATGGCCCATGCCGTGTTGCCGGCCTGCACCTCGGCGGAGAAGGATGGCACCTTTACGAATCTGGAAGGCCGGGTCTTGCGGGTGCGCGAGGCCATTGATCCGATCGGGGAAAGTTTGCCGGATTGGCATATTATGACGGCGCTGGCCAACGCGTTGGGCGACCAGTGGGAATATGAGTCGTCGAACGATATTCAGGCTGAGATCATGAAGTTGCTGCCGGGGTACTACAACCTTGGGCAGCCTCGCAAGGTTGTGCCGACGGTGGACCGGTATCTCTCGAACGGCTACGCCGCCGATGTGGCGGCGCGATATCGCGCCTCTGCTCCCTCCGGCGCCAAGAGCCAGCGGCCCTTCTCACTGTCGATGGGCCAGATCCTCTATCATTCCGGCAAGATGTCGACCTCGGCGTTCGGGCTGATCAAGATTGCGCCCAATACCGGCCGGCTCAGGATGAACCCGTTGGATATGGAGCAGCTCGCCGTGGGTGACGGGGCGAAGGTGCGCCTGACGTCGGACCTTGGCTCGCTGCAAGTGGCGGTACAGTCCGATCCGTCCATCGCTCCGCGGACCTGTTTCTTCCCGGAACATTTCAACGAGCCTCCGGTCAAAGACTTGATGCCGGTTCAGGTGGATGCGACGACCGGAGTGCCTTCGTTCAAGCATGCTCTCGTGATGATCGAAAAGGCATAAGGGAAAGTAGAAAACGGACATGCGCGCAACTCTCTTGATAAAAAAGATCCTCCAGGCCGCCCTGTTCGACGAGATCTGGGACGCGATGAAGGTCACGTTCAAGCATATGTTCCATAAGCCCATCACGTTTCAGTATCCACGGGAGCAACGGATTCTTCCCGATACCCACCGGGGCGCGCTCGCGCTGTTACGCTACGACGACCATCAGGAGCGCTGCGTCGGCTGCGACCTTTGTGAGGCGGCCTGCCCGTCCCGCTGCATCAAGGTCGTGAGTTCGGAGGACGCGGAGCGTCCGCTGCAGCGGTTCGCCAGCGAGTTTTATATCGACATTACGAAATGTGTGTTTTGCGGCTATTGCGTCGAGGCCTGCCCCGTCAACGCCTTGGCCATGACGAAGATGTACGAGTTTTCGACCCACGACAAACGCACCCTGTTGTTCGACAAAGAGCGCTTGTACGACATCGGCGAGCGGCATCTCGACGATGCAAAGAAATACTTGCACGCGCATAATCAGGAAAAGAACGTTGAGGAAAGCCGGGAGTATCGGTATTACTTCCCGCAATCGGTACTGAAGCCGACTCAACCACCACCGAAGCACCTGGGCTGAGTCGATTCATGGTTGTGGTCTTTTTCACGTATTTCGCATTGGCCAGCATCGTCGCGGGCGTGATGACGGTTGCGCTCAAGCACCCGGTGCATTGCGGCCTGGCGCTCCTGGCCCTGCTGCTCCATGTCTCCGGGCTCTTCATCCTCCTCAACGCCGAGTTCCTCTGGGCCGTGCAGGTCATTGTCTATGCCGGAGCGATTCTCGTCCTGTATCTCTTCGTCCTGATGCTGTTGAATTTGAAGACCGACGACCGGTATTTCCATTCCTCCTACCAGTACTTCCTGGCGCCGGCCGCGATCGGCTCGTTGTATCTATTGTTCCTGCTGTTTCGCTCTCCCTTTCAGGGCGCCAAGGGCGACGCGCCAGCCGTGGCGGTCCTCCAGGACGGCGATACCTACGCGGTCGGTATCAAGATGTTCAGCGATTATCTGTTGCAGTTCGAAATTGTCGGGGTGTTCCT
>JAPLLI010000230.1 GCA_026387615.1 Nitrospirota bacterium | reverse complement strand
CCATCGATTTTGGCATTATTGTGGATGCCACGTTGATTATGGTGGAGAG
The DNA here is from genome assembly GCA_026387615.1 of Nitrospirota bacterium. Classification (GTDB taxonomy): domain Bacteria; phylum Nitrospirota; class Nitrospiria; order Nitrospirales; family Nitrospiraceae; genus Palsa-1315. Next base: position 8,042 of record JAPLLI010000230.1, on the reverse strand, counting down.
CATCTTTTTTCATCTCGCCCATGGAAAGACCCAGGGGGTAACGACTCATCAGCAGATCGTGCGGGCCGCCCGACAGGTGGGGCAGCCGATTTTCTACTCCACGGCGATTATCGTGGTGGCCTTCATTCCCCTTTTCACGATGACGGGCGTGCCGGGAAAGATTTTCGCGCCCATGTCTATCACCTATGGGTTTGCCTTGCTGGGCGCGCTCTTGATGGCCTTTACGTTGGCGCCTGTGCTCTGTTCCTTCTTGCTCAAGGGCACGATCAGCGAGGACGATACGGTGGTCGTGCGGGGAGTCCGCCGGTGCTACAACAACATCTTGGAGTGGGCCTTGGACCACCGGTCTGCGGTCGTCGGTTCCTGTGTCGGGCTTCTGGCTCTGACCTTTGTGGCATTGCAGTCGGTTGGCGGGGAGTTTATGCCGGCGTTGGAAGAGGGGAACCTCTGGGTTCGCGCCACGATGCCCGTGGATATTTCGTTCGACCAGGCGGCGAAGTTGACGAGTGAGATCCGTAAACTGTTCCGCGAGTCGCCGGAAGTGACAACTATTGTGTCCCAGCTGGGGCGTCCGGATGACGGCACCGACCCGACAAGCTTCTTCAACGCCGAGTTTTTGGCCAACCTCAAGCCGGAAAAAGAATGGCGGCCCGGGTTGAGTAAAGATGCGCTGATCGAAGAGATCGAGGGGCGCTTGAAGGACATTCCCGGCATCATCTTCAATTTTTCGCAGGTGATTCAGGACAACGTGGAAGAGGCCATGTCGGGGGTGAAGGGGGAGAACTCTATCAAGCTCTTTGGCCCGGATCTGAAGACCATGGAGGCGAAGGCCGTCGAGATTGAGCATGTCATGCGGAAGGTCAAGGGCGTGAAAGATCTGGGGATCTTCCGTCTCGTGGGGCAGCCGAATCTGTTGATCCAGGTCGATCGGGAGGCGAGTGCGCGCTACGGGCTGCAAGTGTCGGATGTGAACGCCGTGGTGCAGGCCGCGGTCGGGGGGCAGGCGGTCACGCAGGTTTACGAAGGGGAGCGGTTGTTCGATCTCGTCGTCAGATTTCTCCCGGAGTTTCGACAGGATGTCGAGGCGATCGGCAATATCCTGGTCAGTACGCCGGATGGGGCACGGATTCCCTTGAAACAGGTAGCCACGATCACGACGCAGACCGGCGCCTTCATTATCTATCGCGAGAATAACGAACGCTATATCCCGATTAAGTTCAGCGTCCGGGATCGTGACCTTCAAAGCACCGTCGAAGAGGCCCAGGCGCTTCTGGCCAAAGAGGTGAGCCTGCCCGAACGGTATCGGATGGAATGGGCCGGTCAATATGATCAGCTCAAAGCAGAACAAAAACGACTGGCGATGGTGGTGCCGATCAGCCTGCTAATCATTTTATTTCTGCTGTACACCACCTTTGATTCACTCAAAAACGCGCTTCTGGTTTTAAGCGCGGTGCCCTTTGCCTTGGTGGGAGGGGTGCTTTCCTTGGTGGCCACCCATACGAATTTCAGTATTTCCGCGGCGGTCGGCGTCATCTCGACGCTGGGGGTGGCGATCTTGGGAGGGGTTTTGCTCATTTCACGAATTGAAGATTTCCGGCGCACGGGCTTGAGCCTTCGGGAGGCGGTTCGGAAGGGGGCCGATGTGCAGATGCGACCGATTCTCATGGCGACGTTGGGGGCCGCCATCGGCCTGTTGCCGGCGGCGCTCGCGACGGGCATTGGATCGCAGGCGCAGAAGCCGCTGGCGCGAGTCGTGGTGGGGGGGATGCTGACGGCAGCGGTATTGATTCTGGTCGTCTTGCCGGTGTTCTATGAAATTGTCCATCGCCGTGATGAAAAGAAAATTGAAGGGGAGGGAACGTGATGATCGTGCAGCCACGATATGCTGGTTCTTGGGGAATCGTCTTGGCCGTTGCGCTCCTGGGCATGACTCCGACCCTAGGGGCTGAGCCTGGCGAGAAGGGCTGGATGATTCCCGTTCAGCTCCCGTACGAGGCGCCTCCGAGGGGTCAGGACCTGTCGGCTGAATCGGTTCCGCAGAATACGAAACCCTTGACGGACGAAGAGGTTCGGAGGGCAGAGGCACTGCTGCCATTGCTCGAGGGTAAGCAGGAGTTCTGGGCGATGGGGGAATTCGTGCATCTGGGCGAGCCTGCCGTGCCGGTGTTGGTCAAGGGGCTGAGCATGCCGGGACCTCGTATCCGGTACAACGTCATTGAAACGATTTCGATGTTGAAAGCGGCCTCGGCGGTTCCGGCCCTTGTCGCAGCTGCCAAGGAGCCGAACGAAATTCCGCGGGTGCGCGAACATGCCTTGCGGGTGGCCGTTCGATTGGATGCGGCCAAGGCCGTGGCGGCCATCGAGGTGATGGGCCAGGATCAGAATTCGTCGATTCGAAAGGCCGCCGCGTTCGAGGCCCGGTATGTCAGAGAGAAGACCGTGGTGCCGGTGCTGATCGGGATGGTGGCTGATGAGGAACGGTTTGTTGCGCTTTCGGCGGTCCAGTCGCTCTGGATTCTGACCAGACATGAAACGGAGTTTCACGATTGGGAGGCATCGACCAAGCAGGATCGTCAGGAATGGACGGTCGAGTGGCAGGAATGGTGGAACGGTCAGAAGGATAGTTTCGAAATGCCTGAGCCGAAGCGGTCAACGCGTACGCGCTAGCCGCGCGTAATTTAACGTTCGAGGTTCTTGGTTCGAAGTTCCGGAAACCTCGAACCTCGCACTTCGAACCCTCCTCTCTTCGCTCGTTGGCCGCCGCCTTGCGGCTGCGAAAAACCCTGTGTTATATTTTTAAGAGCCTGCCCGTTCGTCGCATGACTTGTTCGAAGGACTATAGGTAAGTTTCATGGCTATTCTCCCGATTGCAAAGCTCGGCAACCCGATTCTCCGCCAGGTGGCGGCGAAGGTGGACCCTCGCGACATTCGCACGAAAGAACTGCAGCGCTTTATCGATGATCTGTTTGAAACCATGCTGGATGAGCCTGGTATCGGGTTGGCTTCGCCCCAAGTTTCCCGTTCGATCCAGTTGGTGGTCCTGGGTTGTGAGGGCGATGGCGAAGATGCCTTTCCCAATACCGTCCTCATCAATCCCAAGATCGTGTTCTATGGGCCGCAGCAGGAAGAAAACTGGGAAGGCTGCCTGAGCGTCGACGGGTTGCGCGGGAAGGTCACCCGACCGGCTGTGGTGCGAGTCCAGGCGCTGGATCGTCAAGGTAAGTCGATCGATATCGAAGCGACCGGTCTCTATGCGGTCTGTATCCAGCATGAGATGGATCACCTGATCGGCAAACTGTTCGTGGACCGGATGGCCGATATGTCGACGCTCACGCAACTGGCGGAGTTCAGTCGCTATTGGCAAAAAGAATCGACCCCGGTCATTTAACCTGCCGTGAATAGACCGTCCCTGTGAAAATCCTCCTACGGGTGCTTCAGTACCTCAGCCCCTACCGGTCCATGGTGGCGGGCACTTTCCTGTTTGCCGGCTTGGCCACCGCCTTCGAACTGATCCCCGCGTGGCTCATCAAGGTGCTGATCGACGAGGTGATTCAAGCCCACCGCACGGAGCTCCTGTCGTGGGTGTTCGGCGGGCTAGTGGCGGCCTATCTGTTCCGTAATATCTGCAGCTCGATGCGCATCAGGCTGAACAATTCGCTGGAACAGCAAGTCGTGCACGATCTGCATGTGCAGGTGTTTACGGCATTGCAGCGGCTCTCGATCAGCTTCTTCGAAAATCGTCCGACCGGCGAGATCATGTCGCGGGTGTTGAACGACACCGAACATATGCAGCGGATTTTCGTCGATGGGTTGGAACAGACCATTACGGCCAGTCTCACCCTCATCGGGATCATGACGGTGCTTTTCTGGCTCAATTGGAAGCTGGCCCTGTTGGCCTTGCTGCCGATCCCGCTGCTGGTGCTCGGGGCTGCCGAGTTTACCAAGCGGGTGCATGGGCATTACCAGGCCATCCGCAAGGGGGCGGCCGAGCTGAACGCGCTGTTACAGGATGCGCTGGCCGGCATTCGCGAGACGATGGGGTTCAACCGGCAGTCCTATGAACAGGAACGCTTCGGGCGAAAAAGTGACCGGTGCCGCCACGAGACGCTGCAGGCGATGTATCTCTGGTCGTTTTATTCGCCAGGCATGGCGCTGATCGGAAGTTTGGGCGGGGCGTTGGTGCTGTGGTTTGGAGTCGCCGAAGTCCTCCAACAGCATCTTTCGGTCGGCGAACTCGTGATGTTCATCTCCTATTTGGCGCTGTTTTATGTGCCGATCAATCAAATTCACTCCGTCAATCACATGCTGCAACATGCTCTGGCGGCCAGCGAGCGCGTGTTCGACATTCTCGATATCGTACCGGACGTGCATGACCGGCCGTGGTTGGCGCCGCCGCCGAACCGGCTGAAGGGCGAAGTGGCCTTTCAGCATGTGAAGTTTCACTATCGGGCGGATGTGCCGATTCTGATGGATGTCTGTATTGCCGTACAGGCCGGGGAGCGGGTCGCGTTGGTCGGCCCGAGCGGGGCGGGGAAGAGTACGACGCTCAAGCTGATACCGAGATTCTACGATGTGACGGAGGGAGCCATCACGATTGATGGATACGATCTCCGTGAGCTTCCGTTGGACTTTCTGCGAAGCCAGATCGGCTTAGTGCAACAGGAGCCATTTCTCTTTAATGGGACGGTCCGCGAGAATATCGTCTATGGGAATCTGTCGGCAGGACAGGATGCGGTGGAAGCCGCGGCCAAAGCCGCTCGTGCCCATGAATTTATCATGGCCCTTCCGGAGGGCTATGACACCTGGATCGGGGAGCGGGGCGTCAAGCTTTCGGTTGGGCAGAGACAGCGGGTATCGATCGCGCGGGTCCTCCTGAAAGATCCTCCCATCGTCCTGTTCGACGAGGCAACTTCGAATATCGACACCGAAACCGAGGTGAAAATCCGGGAGGCCCTCAATGAGCTGACCAGGGGACGGACGACGATTATCATCGCCCATCGGCTGTCGACGATCCACGATGTGGACCGCATCATCGTCGTCGATCATGGCCATGTCGTCGAGGACGGGACGCATGAGGCCTTGATCGGGCGGGGCGGAGTCTACTCGCGGCTGTATGAGGCCCAGTTTCAAGTTTGACGTGAAGCGTCTCTCGTGAAGCGCACCTCGTTGGGGATAAGAGCGTATGGCTTATAGCTGGAACATGATGCCCTTCTTCATTCCGGACCATACGCGATGAGCTATACGCCATATGCTCTTTTGGGGACGAGAGACGAACGACGCTTCACGAACGACGGATGAAGAATGAGAGGTCGTTGCGGATGGATCGTACTCGTCGGTATACTAAATTTCACGTGAGGGGGGCCGAGCGATGGTGCTGATTTACGAGAGCGATCCGCTGGACAATGAAGATGCGCGCGGGCGGTTCTATCATGTCTGCCGCGGAAGAATCGATCGGACAGAAATTCAACTTCCTGCCGGTGAAACAGTCTATGAATGTCCCGTCTGTGAGATTGATCTCGAAGCTGAAGACTTTTGGCTGGCGAGGCAGAAAGGGTCGGTGTAGCTCGCGATGGCTGGAAGTGCAGGCAGGAAAACCGTATCCGTTTCTCGTGGGCTGATGATGCTCTGTGAAACCTGCTATGAACAGGTCATGGAGGAAAAATTAACTGATGCCAGGAATTTTGTAGCTGACCATGAATCGCTGTTTGATACGATCTGCATGGGCTGTACCGATATTAACCGACCGCTCATTGACGACATGCTCGGCAGTTCTGAGTGAGGCTGTTGAAAAAGCCCGCCAGCTGGAAAACGCTGAGCGATGAACGAAGAGCGAAGAAACTACTCGTACTTCAGCGTTCCGCGTTCAGCGTTCTGAGCTTCCTTACTTGCAGTCTTTCCCATCGAAGTACGTGCAGCTACTTTCCCCAGATTTCACCTTCCAGGTTTTGATCATCGGCATCTGGTCGTTGCCGCGCATTTCGACGACGAAGTCTACCAGGCTTGAGACCGGCAGCTTCTCCATGTGAGGCCGCGCGGCTTCCGGCACATCGATGTAAAAGACCGATCCGAGCGTGGAGATCAGAATGCGGTGGTTTTCAGTATCGACATGAATGATGGGGCTGTAGAAGCTTTTGTCTTCGGCTGATGCAGGAAGAACTGTGAGGGTAAGGAGGAGGAAGCTGAAGGTGCCGGCGAGAAGAATCGTACGCATATGTGGCATGACGAGCGCTCCTTCTGTGAAGTCGATCAGGCGTCATTATCGCATTCATATGTCGAGGAAACAAAGTGGAAATGCTTGGAATGTCTGTCTGGTTCTTTTGGTCTATCTGGTCTGTCCAGGTAGACGAGACAGACCAAACGGACGAGATAGACCGCCTTTAGGGAGCAGTCGTAATCTGTGCTGGCGCGACCGTCCCGTCCTTGATCCAATAGCAGCGAATGTCCGGTTTCGACTTATCCATGAGGGAAACGATGAGGTAGGCGGGGATGGGCAGGTTGATTTTCGGCCAGATCTCTTCGTAATCGGTGGCAATCTTAATGTCGGTGATGGAGGGGCGAGCCGGGTCATGGGGATGGGAATGGTAGACCACTTGCAGGTCCAGCCCTTTATTCCGAATGTCTTTCTTCGCAGCGGAAAAGTCCGCCATATCCATCACGAAGGCTATTTCGGCCCGTTCAGCCGGCGAGAGCCGTTCCAGGTGCGCAGCCTTGACCGGGTCGAAGGACGACAGTTTCTCTGCTCCCTCAAGTGCCACGATGTTCTTGATCCGATAGATCTGGGTGACCGTTCCCTGGCTTCCGGCGAGGAGTCCGCAGCATTCGTAGGGATCAAGTTCCCGCGCGTGGGCCACCATGTCGTCGAGGATAGCTTGGGGGATCTGAAGAGCGGTGGTCATTGGGCGTGACAGTCTGAAGGTCTTAAGGTCTGAAAGTCATCAAGTCTAAAAGTCATCAAGTCGTTTCAATTTGAATAGTCATGATGGAGACTTTACAACTTGATGACGTTCGATTTCTGACTGGTTGTGTTAGATCGTGCAGCTGACCACATAGTCCATGCTCAGATCTTTGATCTTCGGGTTCTCGCCGCAGAGTGGGCAAGCCGGGTCCTTGGGACGGCGGACCTTCCTGAATTTCATCTCCAGAGCATCGTAGATCATCAGGCGATCGGCCATGGTGTCGCCGATGCCGAGGATTTCCTTGATCGCTTCCGATGCTTGCAGGATGCCCATGGTCCCGGCGAGCACTCCCAGGACGCCGGCCTCTTGGCAATTCGGGACTAAGCCAGCGGGCGGCGGCTCCGGATAGAGACAGCGGTAGCAGGGATAGCCTGCATGGGGCTTGATCGTGGTGAGCTGTCCCTCGAACCGGAACATGCTGGCGGAGATCAGCGTCTTCTTGGCGAAGAAACAGGCGTCGTTCACGAGGAAGCGCGTGGCAAAGTTGTCCGACCCGTCCAGCACGATGTCGAACTGGGACACCAGCGCAAGAATATTGTCGCTGTCCACGTTCTGGTGGTAGGTCTTAATCGTGATTTCAGGATTAATGGCCGAGAGGGTCTTGCGACCGGACTCCACCTTCGGCATGCCGACGGTGGCAGTGGAATGCATGATTTGCCGCTGCAAATTCGAGAGATCGACGACATCGCCGTCGACCAAGCCGATGGTGCCGATGCCGGCTGCCGCAAGATAGAGGCCGGCAGGTGAGCCGAGCCCGCCTGCGCCGATGAGCAAGACTTTCGCCTTGCTCAGCTTCATCTGGCCCTTACCGCCCATTTCATTGAGAATGATCTGGCGGCTGTATCGTTGAATCTGTTGCTCGGTAAGTTCCATAAATTCCGTGATCAGTGATGTGTGATGCGTGACGAGTGAGGATTCATGATCTGGGAGGGGCGTCTCTGTCCCTACCCATCACTCATCACCCGTCACTGTTCACTGCTCCTATTCCACGACATCCAATTCGATCGGGTCGACAATGACGCCCTTCTTGCGAAGGCCTGCGACCGCCCGTTCGATTTCCGCGCTCTCTCCGGTCAGCTCGACATC
>JAPLLI010000159.1 GCA_026387615.1 Nitrospirota bacterium | reverse complement strand
ACGAAGGATCCCGGCCCCGCGCTCGACCGCCAGCGCCACCGCTGCCGCCGTCGCCCACTGACGCTCCGCCACCGGTCGGTCCACGATCTGCCCCAGAAACGCCTTCCTCGACACACCAACCAGCAAGGGACAGTCCAAACCTATGAAGCGGTGCAATTGGGCTAACAACGTCACGTTATGTTCGAGCAGCTTACCAAATCCGATGCCCGGATCAAGCACGATTTGCTTTTGCCCAATACCATGGGCCATCGCAAAACGGATTCGCTCTTCGAAAAATGCCGAGATCTCGCCGACCACATCCTCGTAGCAGGGGGCCTGCTGCATTGTCTGCGGCGTCCCGCTCATATGCATCAGGACAATCCCGGATCCCGTACGGGCAATCACCTCAACCATGGAGGGATCGCCTCGCAAGGCCGTGACATCGTTCACCAGTACCGCCCCCGCGTCGAGGGCTGCCTGGGCCACCGTGGCTTTCGAGGTATCAATGGAAATGGGAACGGTGACGGCTTGTGCCACCGCGGTCACCACGGGAATCACCCGACGACGTTCCTCCGCCTCATCGACGGCATCGGCGCCTGGACGCGTCGACTCTGCGCCGATATCCAGCAGATCCGCCCCTTCTGCTACTAAACGGAGCGCATGGGCCACGGCGGCGGCTGGGTCCAAATAGCGACCGCCGTCCGAGAAGGAATCGGGCGTCACGTTCACCACGCCCATGATGAGCGGTCGATCGGAAAATTCGATCAGCCGCCCCTTCGCCTGGCGCGTGCATGTTTTGAAATCTACCAGCAAACGACGGTGCCTCCGTATAGCAGGATACTGAACATCCGCCAGCGGCGTTCTCGTCTAGGACAACTCGGCTGTGCTGACCGGGACGCCCTGACATGGCGTCCCGGAATGCGTCGATGAAAATTAGGCGGGAACGGTCTGAGATGTGGACTGCAAGATGATCTGATCGATATCGGCTGCATCCAGCACTTCTTTTTCCAAAAGCGCTTCCGCCAAGCCCTTCAAACTGGCCATATGATCCGTGAGCAGCCGCTTCGCCCGCTCATAGTTTTCTGTCACCAGCCGTTTGACTTCCTGGTCGATCTCCAAGGCGATTTGCTCGCTGAAATCGCGCCGGCTCCCGAGTTCTCGCCCCAGAAACACTTCTTCGTCTTTTTTGCCGAAGGTCAGGGGACCCAACTTTTCGCTCATGCCCCATTCACAGACCATCTTCCGCGCGAGATCCGTCGCCCGTTCGAGGTCGTTCCCCGCCCCGGTCGTCATGTGCTTTAAGACCAACTCTTCCGCCACACGCCCGCCCATGAGGATGGCCAGGTTGTTGTACAGGAACTCTTTCGAGTAATTGTGCCGGTCATCGGTGGGGAGCTGCATCGTCACGCCCAAGGCACGGCCTCGAGGAATGATCGTCACTTTATGGACCGGGTCCGTTCCGGGAATCAGCTTGGCAATCAGCGCATGGCCTGCTTCATGATAGGCCGTCGTCCGCTTCTCCTCGTCGCTCAAGATCAAGCTCTTCCGCTCGGCCCCCATCAGCACTTTGTCTTTGGCCATCTCAAAGTCGACGACTTCCACTTCTTTCTTGTTTTGTCTCGCGGCCCAGAGCGCCGCTTCATTGACCAGATTTTCCAGGTCGGCTCCCGAGAAGCCTGGGGTGCCACGCGCGATTGTTTCCAGTTCCACGTTCGTGGCAATCGGCACTTTCTTCGTATGCACCTTGAGAATTTCCGTACGCCCCCGCAAATCAGGCCGATTGACGACGACTTGCCGGTCAAACCGCCCCGGCCGGAGCAAGGCAGGATCGAGAACATCAGGCCGATTGGTCGCCGCGACCAAGATCACGCCTTCTGTCGTATCGAATCCGTCCATCTCCACGAGCAATTGATTGAGCGTCTGCTCACGCTCGTCATGACCTCCGCCCAAGCCGGCGCCACGGAGCCGGCCGACGGCATCGATTTCGTCGATGAAGATGATACAGGGCGCATGTTTCTTCCCCTGCTCGAACAGATCACGCACCCGGGAGGCGCCGACGCCCACGAACATTTCCACGAAGTCCGATCCGCTGATGCTGAAGAACGGCACGCTAGCTTCACCGGCAATGGCCTTGGCCAACAGGGTCTTCCCGGTACCGGGAGGTCCGACGATCAAGACGCCCTTGGGAATACGGCCGCCCAGCTTTTGAAACTTGCGAGGGTCCCGGAGAAACTCGATGATCTCCAACACTTCTTCCTTAGCCTCATCGACGCCTGCGACGTCGGAGAACATCACTTTCTTGCGCTCCTCCGTCAACATGCGGGCACGGCTTTTCCCGAATGACAGCGCCTTATTGCCGCCCATCTGCATTTGCCGCATCAAGAAGAACCACAGTCCCAGGAAGAGAACAAACGGCCCCCAGGTCACCAGGAAGGTAATGTACCAAGGGCTTTCATCCGGTGGCTTCGCTTCGATCTGCACGCCCCGCTCCCGCAACACCTTCACCAATTCAGGATATTCCACCGAATAGGTCCTGATACGGGTTTTATCTTTCAGGATCGCGCTGATGTGACTGGCTTTGATGATGACCCGCTCGACGTCACCCTTGTCGAGTTTGGCCATGAACTCGCTGAAAATCACATCTTCTTCAGGCGCATGGGTGGGCACGCTGAACAGGTTGAACAGCAAAATCATGAAGAGGCCGACGACGACCCAGAAAAGCAGATTCTTTGCCCTGGAATTCATCCAGATCTCCTTGTGGGTGGCACGCGTAACTGATAAGGAAAACCGCGTAGTTTCATGATGCTACCATAGGCCCATTCATACTGACAACCGTATGAGCACAAGCTTACTCTTGATCCTCAGCCACATCCAAGACGGCCAGATAGGGCAGGTTTCGATACTCCTGCTGATAGTCTAGTCCATAGCCCACGACATATTTATTCGGGATTCTGAACCCCTCGTAATCGATGGTCACGTCGATGGTCCGTCGCTCCGGCTTGCTGAGCAGGGTGCAGACTTTAATCGAGCGGGGCTTCTTTTTCCCCAAGGTCTTGAGCAGATATTGGACCGTCAGGCCGGAGTCGACGATGTCTTCCACCAGCAACACGTCTTTGCCTTTGATCTCCTCGGTCAGCTCGGTCACCATCTTCACCTTCCCGGATGTTTTTGTCCGGGACCCGTAACTCGTCACCATCAGAAAGTCCACCCGCAGGGGCACTCTGATTGCCCGGGCCAAATCGGCATAGAAGGCATAGGCTCCCTTCAACACCCCGACCAAGACGAGGTCCTTCCCCGTATAATCAGCCGTGATCTGCTTGCCCAGCTCTCGAATCCGCGCACGCATTTCTTCCTGCGTCACAATCGGTCGGCCGAAAATCCGCTCCATGCTCCCCTACTCCTTCTCTGAAACCCTGTTACGCACCGATACCACCAGACAATCCGTCGTCCCACGATGCACGACGAATCGTGCATCCTGCCGCATGCCCACGACCCAGAGAATCCCCTCTGGCCCCACCAACAAGGGAAGCGCCTCCCGCTTGTCGCGAGGAATCTTCCGGTCGGTCAAGAAATCTTGCAGTTTTTTACTGTGCCCCTTCATGCCCAGAGGAACAAATCGATCGCCGGCTTGCCAGGGCCGGACCAGAAGCGGCGCCGAACAACGGTCGGCATCGAACACCACCCGTTGTGCCGATGGAGCCAGGCCTTCCTGCTCAGCCTCACGGCGAGCCGGGACAAAATCGCACCGAGTCCTGGTCCCTGGTCACGAGGGCCTGCTTCAACGAGAGCTGAGCCCTGCTCTTGCCCTTGAGAAAGACCTGCCGGACTGACTCCACCACACGCAAGCTACTGGCGCGCCCCTCTTCATCATAAGTCCGTACGATGGCCCGCACGAGACGCCGCTGCAGGGCGACCGGCAATTGGATGAACGCCTGGCGATTGACCCGTTGCACCCCTCCGGCATCCTGGCTGACGAGTGTGCGCACCAGCTCACTCGTCACGTGCGCGAAGTATTGTTCGTCCTCACGCAATATATCAGCTTGCCGCTGCAACACACGGACGGCAGCCGGCGCTAATCGCGTGAGGACAGGCAGGAGTTCCTGCCGGATCCGATTGCGGTGATAAAGCGGCTTCTCATTGCTCGAATCGCGACGGTAGGACTGCCCCTCCTGATCCAAATAGGCCAGCACCTCTTCACGAGTGGCAGCCAGGAGGGGACGGATGATGCGGTCCTCACGCACATAGGACATCCCGGCCAACCCGGTCATGCCGGCCCCTCGCATGAGCCACATGAGCACCGTTTCCGCCTGATCATTGGCGGTATGACCGACCGCAATACGGTCCGCCCCTACCTCCTGAGCCAATTGCGTCATGAAGCCATAGCGCGCCTCGCGGGCCGTGGCTTGAAGCGAGGAGCGCTGCCGTCGTTTCACCAACAGGGGCCGATGGACGACAAAAGAGAGATCTCGTGCCTGGCAAAAATCTCGGACAAACGACTCGTCTCCGTCGGACTCCGCTCCCCGCAACCCATAGTTACAATGGACGACCGTCAGGGTGAGCCGCCAGGACTTGGCCAGGCGATGCAGGAGGGACAGCAAGGCGATCGAGTCAGGCCCGCCCGAGACCGCCACGAGCAGATGCGGGCCAGGCGCGAACAGTTCATGCTGCCGTACCGTTCGAATGAGATGGGTCAACAGGGCCGTCCGTGCGGTCGATCTGGATGACGGCCTCAGGTTCGTCGTCTCAACGGCCATGGTTAGGGCAC
>JAPLLI010000021.1 GCA_026387615.1 Nitrospirota bacterium | reverse complement strand
TGCCGCTCCATCAACTCAAAGCGTTACTGGAACGGATTTTACGGATATGCGACGCGTCACAACCCAGAAAATAGCCAAGCCGAAGGGCGCCAAGTCCGCGACCTCAAAAGGCCGAACCAGCCTTGAGGTCGGCCGACGGGTGCTGGCCATCGAGGCTCGCGCGGTTCAGGCTATGGTGCAGCGTCTCGACGGCGCGTTCTCAACTGCCGTGGATCTGCTCTATCAGTGCAAGGGGAAGGTCGTGGTCTCTGGCATGGGTAAATCCGGCTTGATCGGGCAGAAGATCGCCGCCACGATGGCCAGTACTGGGACCCCGTCGTTTTTTCTCCATCCGGCCGAAGGGCTCCACGGGGACCTGGGGATGTTGGCGCGCGGCGATGTGCTCATTGCGATTTCGAACAGCGGAGAGACACAGGAAATCCTGCAGCTCTTGCCCTTTATGGAGCGGATGGGCATTCACGTCGTGGCGATCGTGGGCCGCATGGGTTCGACCCTGGCTAAGACGAGCGATGTCGCACTGGATGTGTCCGTCGCAGAAGAGGCCTGCCCCATGGGCTTGGCGCCGACAGCGAGTACGACCGCGACCCTTGCGATGGGCGATGCCTTGGCCGTGGCCCTGCTCGAAAAGCGCGGGTTTAAGGAGCATGACTTTGCGCAGTTTCATCCAGGCGGGACGTTGGGCCGCCGGTTACTGGTGAAAGTGCGGGATGTGATGCATGTCGGGGCCGAGCTGCCGCAAGTGAAGGAGACGGTCTCAGCCTCGGTGGCTCTGCTGGAAATGTCGGCCAAGAAGCTCGGCATGACCACCGTCGTCAATCGAGCCGGCGCCCTGGTGGGGATCATTACAGACGGGGACTTGCGGCGCTTTATCCAGCAGGGCGGTGATTTTTCCAAGGGCACAGCCGGGTCCCTGGCCTCGCGTCATCCCAAGTTGATCGGGCCCGATGACCTGGCGGCTAAGGCGGTCGAAATGATGGAACGGTATTCCATCACCACGCTCGTTGTCGGAGACAGCGTCAAACGTATCGTGGGGGTCGTGCATCTGCACGATTTGCTCAAGCATGGCATCGTTTAACGGAATTGGTTACCGATGAATCGCGGCATGTCTGCATGGAAATCGGTCGGGCAGGAATCGTTTAACCTGCCGAATTTTATTACGCTCACCCGCATCCTCTTGATTCCGGTCTTTGTGGTGCTGTTTGCCACGCCAACCCCTGATCGATCCCTGAATGCGGCTCTCGTCTTTGTCATTGCCGCCGTGACTGATCTGTTGGATGGCTATCTGGCCCGCCGGAACGGCCAAGTGACGATACTTGGAAAGCTGCTCGATCCTATTGCCGATAAGTTATTGGTCCTCTCCGCCTTGATTCTCCTGGTCAACGTCGACCGTGTCAGCGCCTTGGTTGCGATCTTGATCATCGCGCGCGAGGTCGCGGTCACGGGCGTTCGCGCGTTTGCCGCAGGCGAAGGGATGGTGATCTCGGCTGAAACGACGGGCAAGTACAAGATGGCGCTGCAAGTCGTGGCGATCGTCATGTTGATCCTCGAAGGCACCTTCTTGTCCGACTTCGGCAATCTGCACCTGGCTGGTATTGCTACGCTCTATCTGTCGTTGGTGCTGGGCTATATTTCTGGTGGGCAGTATGTGTGGAGTTTCTGGAAGCAGGTCGTGGCCAAGGGCCTCTGACAGGAGGCTCAAAAATCCCGTCAGCACAAAGACTGTGAAGCGTCCATCGTGAAGCGTATCTCGTGAAACGAGGAAGTGCTTGCTTGCGAACGACGAGATACGAGATACGAACGACGGACGAAGAGAGCATCCTGCTGGTGTAACCATCCTATAGCGCACTCAATGTACATGGACCATCAAGGACTCTTCGTATTGCTCGTAGTTGCCGGCTATCTGCTGGGGGCTGTGCCCTTCGGCATCGTCGTGTCCAAAGCGATGGGCTTGCCGGACCCTCGCATGGTCGGGAGCAAGAATGTTGGATTTACCAACGTTCTGCGCGTGTCTGGCAAAAAGGCCGGCATCCTGACCTTGATCGGAGATATGGGCAAGGGCTGGGTGATGGGCTTCGCGGCCAATCAGTTGCTGCAAGACGAATGGACCATCTTACTTGTGGCGCTCGCGCCGATTCTCGGGCACCTGTGTTCTCCTTTTCTTGGATTCACCGGCGGCAAGGGAGTGGAGACAGCCCTCGGATCAGTCCTGGGTGTGGTCCCAGTAATCGGCTTCATTTTATTGCTCACCTGGCTCGGCGCCGTCGCCATGTGGCGCTATTCTTCCGGCGGGGCACTTACAGCCTTCGCGCTCTTTCCCCTCGTTGCCGTGCTTATCCATCCGACCGTGGAGTTCGTTGTCTTCTCTGTCGTCGTCAGTAGCCTCATTGTGGTGAAGCATCGGGGGAATATTGAGAGGCTCTGGAAGGGGACGGAGAGTAAAATAGGGCAAAAGAAGCGAGGGTAGGGAGCGGTGAGACGTCCTTCTTGCTCGCGGAACGTGCACGATGAAACGGTGCTCGTTCGACGCGCGCAGTGAACGGCTGCCTCACTGCTTCCTATTTTACTTTGATGGGGGAGAGGATATATGAGGGCTCAAAAAACGAGGACAGCAACGATCTTGATAGCCAAGACCGGTGCTGCCCTCGAATGATTTATGCCGTCAGTTTCAGCAACAGGAGTTGTTGGTAGCTGATTACGAGGCTTGTTGAATTGCCGAGAGCACCCACTTCCCATCTTGGAAGCGCATGAAGGTCCAGACTTCGTTCGACTCGCTCGGCGTTTCTTCGCTGCCCTCGACAAGATAGCCTGCTTCTCCTCGTTGCTTCGTGAGGGAGAGGGTATAGTCACGGGCGCTCCAGCGAAGTCCTACCGTCGCATAGTGCGTGGCGTCTTCGGTCCAGGATTCCCGGACCTCTGCTTGAAGAAGCACCACATCCTCCACATGGTTCTGGGTGTCCAGGCTGGTCTGTTCTGCCAGGGCGGTGCTGAAATAGGTCAGCATCTCCGGCGTGACGAATCGCCGCAACCCTGCCAGGTCCTGCTTGCTCCAGGCTGTTTGAATATCGGTCAGCAGTTGCTGAAAGGCCGTCTTGTCCGCTGGGGTGACGTCGCTGACCACTACAGTGGTCTGGATGGCCGTGGCGGACGGTTCTGCCAGCAGACTGCCGCTGACTGCGCTGCTTCGCGTGATTCCTGAGAAATCAGGAATCGGCCGCCGTACTTTCATGAAATACAACAGCGCGCCTGCTCCCACAAGCATGAGGATGAGAAGGATTCCGGTGGAGCTGGAGGAGCCGGCTGCCTGGCCTGTCTCGCCAACCGCCTCACCGGCTTCGTTGGTCTTTGCGCTGCTCTCTGTGGCCCCGAATAACATATGGCCGATCCAGGATCCGGCAAGCCCTCCTGCGATTCCGGCCAGGAGGGGATTACGTTGCAGGAACGAAGGCTGGCTGGCAGGCGCTGGTTGGGCCGTGGGCGCCTGCTGCGGCGCGGTTGTGGCAGGCTTTGGTGTGGCTGACTGTTGAATCGGCTTTGCGCTGTTTTGGTCATAGGTGCGCGATCCACGGCTGCCGATGCTGCCTGAGGCACTTCCGCTTCGTGAGCCGCTGGAATAGCCTCCGCCAGATCCGCCCCTCGCCCTTGCAAAGGAGATGGCTGGAGTTCCGATCAGGGCAATCACGATAAATGAGGCAATGAGTTTCGTGTGGTTCAAGAGAGGCTCCCTTTCTATCGATGTCATGAGGCAAGAAAACGCTGACACCATCCTAACAGCAATGCACCAAGAAAACGTAAGATTCGAAAGAAGAGAGGGAGGCAACTGGGAGGGTCTCTGTGCTCGCAGTGCCCCCACGATGATGCAGTGGTCGCTCG
>JAPLLI010000014.1 GCA_026387615.1 Nitrospirota bacterium | reverse complement strand
GAATCGACATGTCCGAATATCAAGAGAAGTTCACCAGCTCGCGACTCTTCGGCGCTCCGCCGGGATACGTGGGCTATGAAGAGGGCGGTCAATTGACGGAACGGGTCCGGCGCCGGCCCTATTCCGTGGTCCTCTTCGACGAAATCGAAAAAGCCCATCCCGACGTGTTCAACATCCTCTTACAGGTCTTGGACGACGGAGTGCTGACCGACAGTCTCGGACGCAAGGTCGATTTCAAGAATTGCGTGATCATCATGACGTCCAACATCGGGACCAAGATGATCCAGAAGGGTGTCTCGCTCGGCTTCCAGAACACGGAAGGCGATCAGGCGCGCCACAAGAAGGAAGAAGTTCTGAGCGAATTGCGCCGCTCCTTCAGCCCGGAGTTCTTGAACCGGATCGACGAGGTCGTGGTCTTCCATCAATTGGACAAAGCGCATCTCTCTAATATTCTCGACATCCTGCTGCGGGAGCTGAACCTTCGTCTCCTCGAGAAGGGTGTGGAGCTCGTGGTCGAAGACGATGTCAAACAGTGGTTGATCAAAGAAGGCTACGAACCGCTCTACGGGGCCAGACCGATGCGCCGGACGATTCAGCGTGCGCTCGGCGATCCTCTCTCCGAAGAGATGATCAAGGGCCGGTTCAAGGATTGCCGAAAGATCCGCGTGGTGCTGCGCGACGGCGCGCCGGCATTCGTCGAGCAGGAGGCTATGGCCGTCGTCTAAGGCCTGGCCCTGCGCGATCACATCGCAGAGATAAACGACACGACCCTTGTGGTATGGGCCACAAGGGTCGTGTTATTTTAATGCACTGAGAACGATCAACTTTTGTGACTGTGTCGTCGAATAGGCAACCAGGCTCATGACTATGCTCGCACCACGCCCCACTTCAGTCTGGACACCTGGCCCCATCCTCGGGATCGAGACGTCGTGTGATGAAACAGCCGCGTCTGTGCTCGCCGCGGACGGTTCGGTTCTCTCGAATGTGATTACGTCGCAGCACGAGGTGCATCGACGCTTTGGAGGCGTGGTTCCCGAGCTCGCCTCCCGTGCCCATATTGAATCGATTGAACAGATCTCCGCTGAGGCGATGCAGCAAGCCCATCTGGCATGGACGGATCTTTCCGGAATCGCTGTCACTCAGGGGCCCGGTCTGGCTGGCGCCCTTTTAGTTGGAGTCAACTATGCCAAGGCCCTGGCCTATGCCTTGAGCATCCCGATGATCGGCGTGAGCCATCTTGAGGGTCACATCGCGTCAGCCTGGTTGCAGAATCCGGCCTTTCCCTTGCCCTGCGTGATTCTCGTGGTGTCGGGCGGCCATACTCACCTCTACCTCAAGGACCCGCTCGGTTACTGTCGGCTCCTGGGCGCGACCAGAGACGATGCGGCAGGGGAGGCCTTTGACAAGGGCGCGCAGATGCTGGGGCTGGAATATCCTGGAGGGCCGGCCATCGATCTCTTAGCTCGGCAGGGAAATCCGGCTGCCATTGCCTTCCCGCGCTCCCACCTCAAGAAGGGGAGTCTTGATTTTAGTTTCAGTGGTTTAAAGACATCTTTACTCTACACACTTCAAGCGATGGATAAGCAATCTGCTAAGGTGAAAATTGCAGATATCGCGGCCTCTTACCAGGAGGCCATTGTTGCCATTTTGGTCGAGAAGGCCTTTGCTGCAGTCGAAACATCAGGCGCCCAAGCCTTAGCTGTGGTGGGAGGGGTATCGGCCAACTCGCGATTGCGCACATTGCTCCAACAGCGAGCGGCGGCTGAAGGCTTGCAATTAAGTCTTCCCCCGCTGGCCTATTGTACGGATAATGCGGCAATGATCGCGGCAGCTGGCAGGCAGGCGCTTCGCGCCGGGGCCCAGGCATCCCTGAATCTGGATGCCCAGGCTGCCATGGCGTCACCATTCGCACCAGTGCTCTAATCTCTGACGAGAAGGACTAGGCGTCCATTCCTGAAATTCACGGACAAGTGCTCGGTCTTCGCGCCAGCCAACTCGCCATGCTTGAGCGGCTCTATCGCCGACGTATGCCCGTGGATGATGTCCTCTCGGCAGAAGCGGCCAAAACGCTCGCCCAGTTTACCCTTGAGATTCGCCGTCCCATCGGCCTCGTCATTACCAGACGTGGAGCCGTGCAAGATGTCCTGGTCGGAGCCGGCACTGAACCGTCGCCAACGACGCTGACCTCGTTTCGGGCGACTCCTCGCTCGCTCAGGGGCCTGAGATTGATTCGATCGAGCCTGAAAGCAGAACCGATCAGCCAGGAAGACCTCACCATGTTGGGCCTGCTCCGTCTCGACATGATCGGCACCCTGGCCGTCACAGCCAAGGGCGAACCAGGCCTACTCTCCCTGGCCCATCTGAATCCCCCCAGGCCTAACGAGCCCCTCTATACGCTGCTCAAACCGACACAAGTACAGCAATGTCCGGTGAGTTTCGAGACTTTCATTCGTGAGCTGGAATCAGAGCTCCAGCGTGAAAGCGCGTCGCACACGATGGCCCAGGGACAGACCGCCATCCTCGTGAGCGCCTCGCCCAAGAGCAAAGCCGAGCAGGAAGAACGACTCGCGGAGCTGGCGGAACTGGCCTCCTCCGCAGACCTCACGGTGATCGACCGTCTTGTGCAGCGCACCCAGGGCGGCCACCACCGGTTTCAATTGGGAAGCGGCAAACTCAAGGACGTGCTGGTGCAGGCCATGCAAAAGGGAGCGGACCTCATCATTTTCGATCAGGACTTGGCTCCCGGGCAACTGCGCGCCATTGCGGAAATCAGCGACCTGACGGTCATCGATCGCACCCAGCTGATCCTCGATATCTTCGCGCAACGGGCCCATAGCCGGGAAGGCAAGGTACAGGTCGAGTTGGCGCAGCTTCGTTATCTGCTCCCCCGGCTCTCCGGTCAGGGCACGAGCCTCTCGCGCTTGGGAGGGGGCATCGGCAGCAGGGGACCAGGTGAAACGAAGCTCGAAACCGACCGGCGCCGCATCAGAGAACGGATCGACTATCTGGAGAAAGAGATCGAAGGCTTTGCCCGGCATCAAGATCAACGGCGCTCGCGCCGCGTCCGGCAGGATTTTCCGGTCCTCTCCATCGTGGGTTACACGAACGCCGGCAAATCCACATTGCTCAACGTCCTCACGAACAGTCAGGTGAGCGCAGCCCCGCGCGTCTTTGAAACGCTCGACACCACCAGCCGGAGACTCCGTTTTCCTCATGGCCGGGAAGTGATCCTCACCGACACGGTCGGGTTTATTCGCGACCTGCCCAAAGATCTCCTCGCTGCCTTCAGGACGACCTTGGACGAGTTGCGCGATGCCGACCTCCTCCTCCACGTGGTCGATGCAGGGGCCAAAGATCTGGACGCCCATATCGCCGCCGTCGAGACCGTGCTGAAAAGCCTCACCCTCGACGAGCTTCCGCGGATCCTGGTCTTCAATAAATGCGACCAGCTTCCAGCCGGGCAGGCAGAAGTCCTCTGTCAACGGTACGGGGCGATCGGGATTTCAGCCCTGCATCCGGAGACCCTACGCCCGCTCATCCAGCAACTGGAAGAGCGGCTGGCCGTACTCGTTCCGGAGGGAAGCTCGTCCAGGAAATTCTCGCCCCTTGGTCCGGTTGCATCTCAGTCCTAACTCACGGCACAATCGAACCTTATCTACCAGCCATGACTACGAAATCCTTACCAGCCGTGGATCGCCAAGAACGCCTCAAGGCCATTGCCAAGGCACTGCAGCGCACGATGCCGGCTCCGAAGATGGAGCTCGATCATCGCACCCCCTGGGAGCTGCTCGTGGCCACGATCCTCTCCGCGCAATGTACCGATCAGCGAGTCAATCAGGTGACGCCGGCGCTCTTTCGCCGCTATCCTGGACCAGCGGATCTGGCAGGGGCTGATCAGCTGGAAGTCGAGCAGCTCATTCGCTCGACCGGCTTCTTTAAAAGTAAGGCCAAGCATCTGATTGGCTGCAGCAAGGCTGTGACGGAGCGTTTTCACGAAGAGGTTCCCCGGACGATGGAGACATTGATCACCTTGCCGGGTGTCGGCAGAAAGACGGCGAATGTCATCCTCGGGAATGCCTTCGGCCAGCCCGGTATCGTCGTCGATACCCACGTCAAACGCGTAGCCAAGCGACTCGGGCTGACAAGATTCGACAATCCGGACCTGGTCGAGCAGGACCTGCAACAGCTCCTGCCGAAATCCCAATGGACTGCCGTTTCGCAACGTTTGCTGTTGCACGGCCGCTATATCTGTCTCGCAAGAAAACCTCAGTGCCGGACCTGTCCGGTATACCGGCATTGCCCATGGCAAGAGAAAGGCCCTCAATGATTCATAGTATGACCGGCTTCGGCCGTCGGCAGGCTCCCTGGCAAGATGGGTCCGTCACGGTCGAAATGCGCTCCGTGAACCATCGTTTCCTAGAAATCGCTTGTCGCCTTCCCAGGCCCTTGAGCCACCTGGAAGATTCCTTTAAGAAGGCCATCCAGCAACGCTGTACTCGCGGGCGCGTCGACATTACGGTGACCGTCCAGGCCGGCAAAGGCCGGGCCGGAAGCGTCAATCTTGACCAGGCCCTCGCGAAACAGTACCATCAGGCCTTCCTCACGCTGAAGAAATCCCTGAAGCTGAGCGGGTCGGTCGACCTGGCGCTCATGGCCGGGCTTCGTGACGTGGTGTCGGTATCAGACCAGCCGACGGAAGACCCGAAACTGGCCAAGATTGCGCAACAACTGACGACCAAGGCTCTGGCAGATCTTGAGGCCATGCGAACGAATGAGGGGAAGGCGCTGGCAGAGGATATGCGCGGGCGGATCCAGACCATTCGGGGGCACAAGGACCTGATCGCAGCCAGGACCCCGCTGCTGGCGCAAGAGGCCTTTGACCGTATGAAGACCCGTATTGAGAAGCTCCTGGGGTCGGAAATTCCCGATCCCCCGCGGCTCTATCAGGAATTGGCGGTCTATGCAGACCGCGGCGACATCACAGAAGAAATAGTCAGACTGGACTCGCATATGATACAGTTTGAGCAGACGCTCATCCGCGCAGAATCTGTGGGTAAAACCCTCGACTTCCTGCTCCAGGAAATCGGGAGGGAAGTTAACACGATCGGGTCAAAAGCCAATGACGCGGAAATCGCCGGCCATGTGGTGCTGATGAAGGCCGAACTCGAACGAGTTCGTGAACAGGTCCAGAACGTCGAATGAGCTCAATTACTACGACAAACTCCCCGGTGTCAGCGGCAGGCCAGCTGCGCCCCACGACGGATCGGCGGGGGATTCTCTTTATCATCTCCGCGCCTTCCGGAACCGGGAAAACCACGCTCTGTAAGCAACTCACGGCGAATCTGCCAGACCTCTGGCACTCCGTGTCCTACACAACTAGAAAGCCACGGCCTGGCGAGACGGATGGGCGCGAATATTATTTCATCGACGAGCAGCCGTTCCAGGAGATGATCGATCGCAATGAATTCGTCGAGTGGGCTCGCGTCTACGGGAACCTCTATGGGACTCCCTGGAAATCGTTGACCGAAAAGATCGAGCAGGGGATCGATGTGCTCTTGGAGATCGACGTGCAGGGGGCCATGCAGGTCAAGAAACGATTCGAGGATTCGGTGTCGATCTTTATCCTGCCCCCCTCGATCTCCGCGCTGCGGTCCCGTCTCCAAACCAGAGCCTCTGACTCCGCGGAAGAGATTCAGCGACGCCTGCAAAAGGTCAAGGAAGAGGTCTGGAATTATCGTGAGTATGCCTACATCGTCCGGAACGACGACCTCAGCCGGTCGCTGCGCGATCTCGAAAGCATCTTCTGGTCAGAACGGTTGAAAACGAAACGGCTGAATATGACGTGGCTTGAGAACAATTTCATTCTTGACGACGAACAAAAATCCTAAGATCACACCGATCTTTCATCTCACAAAGGAGTATGGCACCCATGATCGATATGTTGAGACTCTTACCGCAATACGAGCCAGGCGAATTTGACTCACGGCACCGGCTGGCGATCATCGCGGGCCAGCGGGCGAAGCACATCCTGCAAGGGTCACGTCATGCGGCTTCACGCTTTACCAAAGAAACGACGATCGCCCTCGACGAAGTCCTTCGTGGGCAGACGAAATACCTCGTCGGTGAAGAGGCGCGGGCTGCGATGAAGGAGTCGAAGCGCGGCAGAGAAGGCGAAATGGAACGCATCGCCATGATGACCGGCGACGATGCCAAGGAGATCAAAAAAGAGCTGAGCGTCTATGTCGACGATACCCCGAAGCCGGTGGTGGGTGAGAGCGAGGAGTAATTGGTGGAACTCTCCGGCTCCACAGGGCCGACGTTGATCGGGAAACGGATCGTGCTCGGCGTGACCGGCAGCATTGCCGCCTATAAGGCGGTTTCGTTGCTCCGGACCCTGCTCCATGAAGGCGCAACCGTCCAGGTCGTCATGACGCAATCGGCCACGAAGTTCGTCACCCCGCTGACGTTTGAAGTGCTTTCCGGGCATCCCGTGTCGACGGATTTGTTCGAAGCGCATCAGGAGATGAAACACCCCGACGCAAGAACCCATCGATCCTGTACGATTCATTTCAAACCGCTCGTCCGGCAAAATGGGCTATGCCATCGCAGAAGCCGCCCAGGCGAGGGGAGCCCACGTCGTGCTGATCAGCGGTCCCACGGCCTTGCTTCCGCCGAAAGGCGTTGAAATCGTCTTGATTGAGACGGCTGACGAGATGACCAAGGCTCTGTCTGCTCGTCTGGCCTGGTCCACTGTAGTGATCATGGCCGCAGCCGTGGCGGATTTTCGGCCCAAGCACCCAGCTTCGCAAAAAATCAAAAAACAGGGACAGCCCGAACAGGTGCTGGACCTCGAACGAACCACCGATATCCTCGCCTCGCTATCGGCCCAACGGACCACACAGCTTATCGTGGGTTTTGCCGCCGAGACACACGACCTGATCGCTCATGCGAAAGACAAGTTGACGGCGAAGGGGCTCGACCTTATCGTCGCGAACGATATCACGACCGCAGGCGCAGGTTTTGGAAGCGATCACAACGCCGCCACGTTGATCGACCGGCAGGGGACGATGACCACATTGCCGCTGATGCCAAAACGCGCATTAGCCGACGCGATCCTGGATCGAGCCCACGAGCTGCTTTGCCCCCAAGAGTCCCCCCTGCCAGCCAAGCCAGTTGCGGGTGGACGCTAGCTCCTCATTGCGAATAATCAAAAAGTATCCAAGACCGCTGGCGCGATCGATCGGCTCGCGACCCAATTAGCCAAAGATCCTCAGTCTAAGGCCTTCCTGCCGCTGGCTGAAGAATATGGTAAAGCCGGCATGTGGCAGGAGGCTGCCGGCGTACTCGAGGATGGGCTGAAATACTACCCTGGCTTCATTACCGCGATGGTTGCGTTGGGTTGCGCCTATGACCATATGGAGCAGCCGGCGAAGGCCCAGGCCATTCTGGAAGAATCCATCAAGCTCAGCCCTGAAAACATACGGGCGCACCGGACCTTAATCAAAATCTATACGAGCCAGGGACGGAGCGACTCGGCCCTCCGGTCCTGTGCCGTCATTCTGGCAGTGAACCCGCGGGATGAGGAAGCGCTTTCCGTCCAGGTTGCATGCGGTGGGGCAACGAAACCTGAGCTGGCGAAGCTTATGCCGTTGCCCCCACGTGAGCTCAACGTTTCAGCCGTATCAACCAACGCTCAGCAGGAACCTCAGGTCATGCCCCTTCCCTCGCCTCACGCGGGCGTTGTGGTCCAGCTAGAAGCCTGGCTTCGGACCATCGAATCGCGGCGTCTAGACCGTCAGGCGACCACCAGCTCGGACGCCAAGACTTCCCAATAATTTTGCGAGTTTGACCGGTTTGAGGCGGACTGATACAATGTCGGCCTGCTGAACCCTGTCATGAGGAATCGGCTTCACGTGCCCAGTCTGTGAAGAAAAAGAGATGTTACGCATACGAGTTTTACATGGCCCCAATCTCAATCTCCTGGGGACCAGGGAACAGTCGATTTACGGTACCCTGTCCCTGGATGATCTCAACTCAACCCTCCGAACGTTGGCGAAAGAGTTAGCCGTCAAGGTGGATCTGCGCCAGTCCAATAGTGAGGGAGAGCTGGTCAACTGGATTCAGGAGGCGCGCAAGGAATACGACGGGATCATCATCAACCCGGCTGC
>JAPLLI010000082.1 GCA_026387615.1 Nitrospirota bacterium | reverse complement strand
GTATCCAGCCGCACGTCGATCTCACCGCCTCCTGCGTCGTAGAGCAGATTGCGCAAGATTTCCGTCGTCATAATCAGCAGCGGCGCTTGCCCATTATCGCGCCGATCGCCGGTCAGAATGCCAACCTGGTCTGCCCCGAATATTTTCGAAAACTCCGTGTACTTGGTGTTGGAGAGGGCCTTGAGGGGCGACGTATAAATAACGGTCCGGTTCTCCGCAATGGCACGGCGGGCCGCTTCGACCGCGACATAGGTCTTGCCGCTTCCGGTCGGGACGCTCACGACCACGTCGCTCTCTCGTAATTTGGCGATGGCGTCCTCTTGCCAGGCATCCGGGATAAAGGGCTGCGATGATGACGGCACTCCCAGTCCCTCCAGCCAGGTGGAGAGGGTAATGCCGGGCTCCTGGGATTCCGGCTCCGTCGGTCTTTGCCCGGGGCGACGTGGCGCTGCCGCTGGCTTTGGCTTCCGCGCAGTTGGAGCTTGCGGCGGGGCTGGAGCGGGTCGAGCCGGTTTTTCACCGATCAGGATCATGAGGTCGGATTCGAAGCCGGCGCGATTTTCCGCGGAATGGCGCAGCAAGACTTCGATCAAGCGGCGTTTGCCGGCGCGGAAATGCCGCTGCACCCGGCCTCGCGCCAGTCGGTGCAAGAGGGCGATCGGTTGCTGTGCCAGAAGTTGTTCGAGTTCTTCGGTCGTCATGGTTTATGCCATAGCCCTTCAAGTCTGAAAGTCGTCAGGTCGTAAAGTCGTCGTCTCTCAAACGTGATGACTTTAGACGTGCCGACTTGCGACTTCGTCACGGTAATTCCTCCAGCACACCGCGGCGGAGGGCGGCGATGGCCCGTGAGGCTGTGTCGGCCAATCCCGGGTGCGTCGCTTTGAGTGTGTGGAGCTGCGACAAAAATTCCAGGGTCCGTGCCAGGAGGCGATAGATATCCCCTTCGGCCATTGAGGTGCTCTTGCAGAGGCCGATCCAGGTGAGGGTGGGATCCCCGATCCATCGTTCCGTTACCGCGGCGATATCGGCCCGCAAAAGTGGGGGCTCTTCATGTGGCGACAGCGAGGCGGCCAGTTTGCGCACCTGCCCGAGCAGGGACGCCAGCCCGGAGCTGACGCGGGGGAAAGAACCGGGGCGATCGTCGTCATTCGAGATGCTGGACATGACGGCAGCCAGCATGGCGGGATCGGCGCCATTGAAGGCGCCGGCCCGAAGCAATTCCGTGATGAGCAGCGAGTGGTCGATGCGGATGAGCCTGGCCCATTCCCCCTCATCGGTTAGACGGGACGCCGGCGTGAGGTACCCGAACTGTTGCAGGACGTCGATCTTCTCCTGGAAACGGTGCCAGAGACTGGTGCGCAGGGCTTGGATCGATTTGAGATGCCGTTGTTGTTCCTGCCGGAGCTTGGAGGCGAGGGGATAGTCGCTCTGACAGGCGGCGCGCGACGGACAGGTCGGACAGGTAAAATCGCCCAGCGTTTGCACGATGGCGTCAGGAATCGGCTCGTTGTCTTTGGGAACCAGGATGGGCAGCTCCGGCAGCTTGGTCGGCAATTCCTCCAGGTTATGGAGTAAGTCTTCCACGCTTTCCGGTGTGCACCAGGGATAGACCGGCGCGTCCACGCAGTCGAGAATGCGGTCGGATATTTCGGTGACGGTGGAGGCGGGGGATTCGGTAATGCCTCCGCCTTGACGCAACGCGGTGATCATCGGGCTCTTCTGTCCCTTGCTGCGATATTGCCGCAGGACCACGCCACGGCTACGGCCGAAGGCGACGACGCGACCAGGGGTGAGGAAATGAAAGCGCGCCGCGATCTCCGGCGACTCGAATTTTCGCACGGGAGCCCGGTGTGATTTCTGCCGGCGGACCTGGTCGAAGGTCTGCCATTCGGCGATCCAATCGGTGCAGACGCGCGGCCCGAACGGTTCCATTTGATCTCGCAGGTCGTCCAGTTTCCGTTCCAGGACTTCGGCCCGCTGGTTGAGCTGGAATTGCGCAAAGCTTTTCGCGAGAATCGGTTGGATTTGATCCAGGGGATGCGCTTTTAACAGGTTGAGGACCATCGGATAGCTGATGAGGAATTGGCTGTTGATCGCTTCCGGGTGGCCGGTGAAGCCCTTGGTCAGCACCGTCAGATCGATATAGGGGGAGGGGGTGACGATGGCGAACCCGACGAGGTCTTTGCCTCGGCGTCCCGCGCGGCCGGCAATCTGCTGCACCTCCCCGATCGTCAGGTCCATGAAATCGCGTGACTTGCGAATGCTGGACTGGGTGATGATGACGGTGCGGGCGGGAAAGTCGACCCCGGCGGCCAGGGTGGTCGTGGCAAAAACGGCATCGAGACAGCCATGGCGCATTAGTTCCTCAACGGCGATTTTCCAGGAAGGCAGATGGCCTGCGTGGTGCGCCGCGACGCCGATGCGTTGGACGATCGGGATGAGCGGATGTTCGGCGATGCTGGGATACTGGACGATCACCTTGTCTAGCACGGCGGCGATGGCCTGCTGCCGGATCGGCGGAAGGAGGATATGGCTCTGGTCGAAGGCCTGCATCGCCTCATCGCACGCGCGGCGCGAGGTGAGGAAGACGATGGCAGGGGTCAAGTGCTTCTCGCGAAGGGCGACAATCAGATCAACCGGATGGATCGACGGAGGCATGCAGTTTCATTCCCTTTGAAATCACGACTATCCCGGATTCGGTGACGGTAAATCGCTGGGCGTCAGCCGCTCGATCATACCCGATTTCCGTCTTGGGCGGGATGATGACGTCTTTGTCGATAATGGCTCGTTTAATCCGGCAATGTTCGCCGATGACGACGTTTTCCATGACGATGGATTCACGCACGTCCGCATGGTCCTGTACCCGGACGTTCGGGGAGAGCACGGAGTTTTGCACCCGGCCACCGGAGACGATGCAGCCGCCGCAGATGATGGAATCCAGGGCCACGCCCATCCTGCCGCCTTGATAGTCTTGCGCGAAGACGAATTTGGCCGGAGGATATTGCCCTTGATAGGTCCTGATGGGCCAATGTTGGTCGTAGAGATTGAATTGGGGCTCCACGGAGACGAGATCCAGGTTCGCGTCCCAGTAGGCGTCCAAGGTGCCGATGTCCCGCCAGTATTTGACGTCTTTGTTGTTCGCGTCGACAAATTTGAAGGCCGAGACGCGTTGATCGCGAATCATCCGGGGAATGATATTTTTTCCGAAATCGTGATTTCCGCCCTCCTGGGCGTCGGCGATCAAATACTCGCGGAGGATTTTGGTGCGAAATAAATAGATGCCCATTGAGGCAAAGGCATGGGTCGGATCGTTGGGGATCGGCGACGGATGAGCCGGCTTTTCTTCGAAACTCGTGACGCGATAATCCTCATCCACGCTCATTACGCCGAACCGATGGGCCTCTTCGATCGGAATATCGATCGCGCCGACCACGGCATCGGCGCCTTTGGCGATCAGCCACAAGAACATTTCCATGTAGTTCATCTTGTAGATATGGTCGCCGGCCAGGATGAGCACATAGTCCGGTTGTTCGTTGTCGAGCAGGAAGAGATTTTGATAGACCGCGTCGGCCGTGCCTTGGTACCACTCTTCGCTGATCCGCTGTTGGGGGGGGATCGCGGCGATGTATTCGCCGAGTTCGGCATTGAGGATGTTCCAGCCTGTGCGAATGTGACGGTCAAGCGAGTGAGACTTGTACTGGATGAGGACCGCGACTTTTCGCAACCCGGAGTTGAGGCAGTTGCTGAGCGTGAAATCGATAATGCGATATTTCCCGCCAAAGGGAACCGCTGGCTTGGCCCGATGTTCCGTGAGGGGCTGTAGGCGTTCGCCCTTTCCGCCCGCCAGGACCATGGTGAAGATGTTTGGCATTAATGGAATTGTAGCAGGATATTGAGAAAAGGGAAAGAAAGTCGATTCGTTGACATCGTAGGGATCTGAGACGATACTACGCGCGAGGGCCGAGGAGCATCCGTCAGTATTCGAGCAAAAGGAGTATGTATGAAGCGGGATGTGCTGGTGACATCGCTGGTGAAGCAGAAATCGGCCTTGAAGCCGGTTCAGAAGGCGGTTCAGAAGCCGACAGTGGGCCTCAGCAAAGATACGCTCTGGCGGTTAGATCATCTTGAACATCAAATGGCAAAACTGTCCGAGTTGGTCCGCGAGCATGCGGAGGATGTCGATCGTCTGGTGCGTATTGTCGCCGAAGATCGTGACGTCATTCGGCGTCAGTTGCTGCGCAAGCACCAGGAGCAGGTCCGGGTCCGTAAACATCTTCGTGATTCCAATGCCTAAGACGGGACTCGACTGCTACGTCAGTGGCCGGTGAGTCCGTCCTCGTGGATCTTGACTCAGCTCTCCTGTATTATTCCCGCCGTACCGGACCCGTAACGATTCCCTGTCACAATGTTCTTGGGGCCAGGGCCGGTCGGTCCGGCGCGAGGCCCATAGGTCAGGATGGCCGAACAACCAACTAGCATCGACATTACTTCGCTGGTCAAGCGGCATGGCGACACGCTGGCCGTCGACCATGTCTCGTTGACCGTGCAGCGCGGAGAATTTTTTTCGCTCCTCGGCCCCAGCGGAGCAGGGAAGACGTCCGTTTTGCGCATGATCGCGGGGTTCGAAGCGCCGGACGAGGGGACTATTTGTATCGACGGCCGTTCGATGGAGGCGGTTCCACCGAACCGTCGTCCCGTGAATCTTGTCTTCCAATCCTATGCCCTCTTTCCCCATTTGACGGTCGCAGAGAATGTCTCGTTCGGTCCCAGGATGCAGGGCGTGCCTCCAGGCGAGATTGTGTCCCGCGTCCGCGCATCGTTGGACATGGTGAAGCTCACCTCGAAGGAGGAACGGCTACCGAGTCAGTTGTCCGGAGGGGAGCAGCAGCGGGTGGCGTTGGCCCGCGCCTTGGTGAATCGACCTGCTGTGCTGTTGTTGGACGAGCCGCTGTCGGCGCTGGATCAACAACTCCGGCAGGAAATGCAGGTCGAGCTGAAAGCCATCCAGGAACGAGCTGGCTGTACGTTCGTCTGCGTCACCCATCATCAGGAAGAAGCCCTGACCATGTCGGACCGTGTGGCGGTCATGCATCAGGGTCGTGTGTTGCAAATTGGAAACCCTCAAGATGTATATGAGTCGCCGACGTCGGCCTTTGTGGCCCGGTTTATCGGGGTCTCGAATGAATTGAGCGGCATCGTTCGACGCCTCGACGGAGGCCGGGCGATGGTGCAGTCTTCAGAGCTTCCAGGAGAGGCTCAGATGGCCCTGCCAGATGGTACAACGCTCCAAGAGGGGAGTGCGGTGACGCTTCTCTTGAGACCGGAGCGGCTTCGTCTTTCGACTGAGGCCCAGGGCCGGAGCGGTGAACAGAGCCTGGCCGGCTCAGTCGAGAAGGTGCTCTATAGTGGAAGCGATCGGCGGTATCTGGTGCGGTTTGGCGAGCGCCTGGTTTGGAACGTGCGCGTGCCAAATGATGAGTCCGGGCGAAATGGGCTCCAACGCGGCGATGCGGTCCATGTGCGCTGGCTGATTGCCGATGCCGTGGTGTTGAGCGAATGAAGATGTCTGTTCCAGTCGGGCGGGCTCCGTCCTGGTGGCTCCTTGGACCAGGCCTGGTCTGGATGGGACTCTTGTTTGTTGTGCCGCTCTGCTTGATGTTCGTGATCAGCTTTGCCGGCCGTGGAACCTACGGCGGAATGGTCTGGTCATTCAGCCTGACGAACTATCTCGATCTGTTCCATCCTCTCTATGCCCGTATCCTGGGCCAGTCGATCCTCCTGGCGGCTGGGACGACTTTGCTCTGTCTGATCATGGGTTTCCCCTTGGCCTATTATATTGCTCGGGCTGCCCCGAACCGGCAGGGGATCTGGTTGCTGCTGGTGATGATTCCATTCTGGACCAACTTTCTCGTTCGGACCTATGCCTGGATGTTTATCCTGCGCACCGAAGGCCTGCTCAATACGGTTTTGTTAAAGCTGGGAGTGGTTAGCAGCCCCATTGAACTGCTCTACTCCAATACGGCTGTGCTGATCGGCCTGGTCTACGGGTATCTGCCTTTCATGGTATTGCCACTTTAT
Source organism: Nitrospirota bacterium (assembly GCA_026387615.1). Taxonomy (GTDB): domain Bacteria; phylum Nitrospirota; class Nitrospiria; order Nitrospirales; family Nitrospiraceae; genus Palsa-1315. The sequence goes on along the minus strand of JAPLLI010000082.1, from coordinate 3,374 downwards.
GTGGCGCTCGAGCGGGTGGATCGGACGTTGGTCGAGGCGGCATGGGATCTCTATGCCACGAGATGGACGGTTTTCCGCCGCATCATTCTGCCGCTCGCCAAGCCGGGAGTCGTGGCCGGCTGTCTCCTTGTCTTTATTCCGTCGCTGGGAGCCTTTCTGACGCCGGACCTGCTCGGGGGCGCGAGGAGCATGATGATCGGGAACCTCATTCAGCATGAGTTTCTCGTCGCGCGCGATTGGCCGCTTGGCGCGGCTATTTCCTGTCTGCTGATGTTGTTCGTGGCGGGGATGATGCGCTGGTCCCTTCGCGCAGCGAAACCGCTGGTGCAGCCGGAGCCTGAATCATGAAACAGTCCGGCGGCTGGTTGTGGCGCGCGAGTGTGGCGAATCTGTTCTTTCTCTATGGGCCGATTGCGGCGCTGATCCTCTTTTCATTCAATGCGTCTCGTTTATCTGCGACCTGGCAAGGCTGGTCGTTAGAGTGGTATCGCGCCTTGTGGGCGAACGAGGCCTTGCAGGCTGCGGCAGTGAACAGTCTGTGGGTGGCGACCGTCTCGACTGTGCTCGCCTTGCTGCTAGGCGTGGGGCTCGCGATCGGGCTGGAGGGTCTGTCGGGGCGACGTCAGCGCCAGATCGAACAGGCCTTGCTGCTGCCGCTGGTGATCCCGGAAGTCATGATGGGGGTGTCGCTCTTGTTGTTCTTCGTGCTGGTGCAAATGCCGCTCAGTCTGACGACCGTGATAATGGGCCATGCCCTCTTCAATGTGCCGATCGTGCTGGTTATCGTGCGGGCGCGCCTCAGAAAGTTGGATCCACGGCTGTTGGAGGTCGCGGCGGATTTGGGGGCCTCCTCTTGGGATACCTTGAGGTATGTGACCCTTCCCTTGCTCAGGCCTGCCATCCTTGGAGCAGGGCTCATGGCCTTCACCATCTCGCTCGACGACTTCATCGTCACCTTCTTTACCGCGGGCCCCGGCGCAACGACCCTGCCGCTGAAAGTCTATTCCATGATCAAGTCCGGCCTGTCTCCCGAGATCAATGCCCTGTCGGCATTGTTCGTAGTCGTATCGATGGGATTGATCGGATTGTCGCTTCTGCTCCAACGGCGGTAGGAAACCCATGCGCGTGAAAGAGATGATCCTCTCTCTCGGTCTGATTCTGTTGCTGCTCTGCGGGAGCCAGGCCTGTCAACGTATGTCTGCGGATGAGGAGCAGAAAACGCTTCACTACTTTACCTGGTCCGATTATGTCGGCCCCGAGCTGCTGGCGGAGTTCGAACGGCGCCATGGAGTGAAGGTCGTCGTGGATACGTTCAGCAGTAACGAAGAATTATTGGCCAAGCTCCAGGGCGGGGCCACAGGTTACGATGTCACGGTGCCCTCGGACTTCATGGCGGCGATCATGATTCAGCAGGGGCTGGTGGCGGAGCTCGATTCCGCGCTGTTGCCCAATGCGGCCACGCTGGAGGACCATCTCCAACACCTTCCCTTTGATCCGATACAACGCTACGCAATTCCCTATCTCTGGGGCACGGTCGGAATCGGCTATGATTCAGCCGTCATCTCCACGCCGCCGGATAGTTGGGAGGTGCTGTGGGACCCCCGCTATGCGGGCAGGATCAGCATGTTGAACGATCAACGAGAAGTGTTTGGGGCGGTTCTCCGGTCGATGGGGGCCTCCATGAATACGAAGGACCCGGCGCTGATCGAGGCGGCGAAGGCGCGGTTGCTGGCGCAAAAACCGCTGGTGAAGGCCTATGCGAGCGACCATTACGATCAGCTCCTGGCCTCGGGCGATGTGGTCCTGGCTCATGGGTGGGGAGGGCCGGTGGCTCGAGCGATGAGGGATCGGCCGTCGATTCGCTATGTGGTGCCGAAGGAAGGCAGTACGGTATGGGCGGACTGTCTGGTGGTGCTCCAGTCCTCCCCCAGGAAAAAGCTGGCGATGCAGTTCATCAATTATCTCTTGGAACCACAAGTAGCGGCACACACAGCAGAACGGCTGCTTTTCGCCTCGGCCAACAAAGCGGCCAGGCCCTTCGTGCCCCCACACATTTTGGAGAATCCTGCCATCTATCCACCAATCGATCTGCTGCCTCGACTGGAATGGATGACCGACGTGGGCGAGGCCCTGCGGCTCTATGACCGGGCTTGGACGGAATTGAAGATGCAGTGACTGGGGCTTGCTAAGTGCTCATTTCTCAAGAGGTTCTTTGTTTCGCCCCCCATACTCTGTATAATACACATTCGGTGAAAAGACTGCTGCGGTGATCTGTATGTACACCATCACCCTTGAGTGGGTCGTACGGAGGGCTGTTCATGTTTCTGAATCGACAAGTTCGTCTCATTTGCTACAGCATTGTGCTCAGCCTCGTGAGCGGTTCAGTCTATTCCGCCCGCGCGGCTTCGCCCGCGCCTGCTCCAGCCCCAGCCCCAGCTTCTGACCAGGCCTCCACCCCATCGAAGGCGCTTCGTTTGAGCGTGAATGACGCGCTGGGCCTGTTTATCAGTCAAAATCTTGATGTCCTCATCGCCAAATACGGGATTGAGTATAGTAAGGGCCAGCAGATCACCGCGGCACTCTTTCCCAATCCCGTGGCCACGATCGGAACCCTGAGCTCCTTTACACAGGGGCGGACGGCGTCCAGTAGCGGGGCGCTGATCAGCCAGGTTCAGCAGCTGTTCGAGCTAGCCGGCAAGCGCGGTTATCGGATTGAAAGTGCGGGCTATGGCAGCCAGTCGGCGGAAGCCTCGTTCGAAGATGCCGTGCGCCAATTGGGGTTCACCGTCAAGGACACCTATTATCGAATCCAGCTGGCTCAGCGGCGCCTGACCTTGGCCGAAGAGAATCGCGACCGGTTTTCCCGCATCCTCGATATCAATACGATTCGGTTTAAGAAGGGGTACATTGCGGAGGTCGACCTCATCCGCATCCGATTGCAGATGGTCGATTTTCAATCGCAGGTGATTCAATCCTTGCAGGAAGGGGAAACGGCTCGCGGAGATCTTCGGCAGCTCTTGCGACTGTCACCCAAAACCACGCTGGAATTGACGACGGATTTAGATTTTCGGCGCATCGACCCGGACATCAGCAAGTTGCGTACGGCCGCGTTCGACCTTCGTCCCGATATCAAAGCCAGGCGGTTTACCTATTCGCAACGCGAGTCCGATCTCAAGCTGGCAAAGGCCTACCGGATCCCCGATGTGACCATCGGGGCCGGGTATGCCGTGCAGGGCGCGCAGGGGCCGGATAATCCTCAGCAGTGGTCCCTCAACTTAGGGCTACCGCTGCCGGTATTTAACCGGAATCAGGGTGGAATCAGACAGGCGGAGGTGGCCGTGCAAACCGCCGAGGCCGACTTGAATAAGACCGTC
>JAPLLI010000131.1 GCA_026387615.1 Nitrospirota bacterium | reverse complement strand
CCATCATCATTGTCGTAATGGGTCTGCTCGCTCTGCAGTTTCTACCCGTCGCCCAGTTCCCGGAGATTACTCCGCCGGTCGTGCAAATCGATGCGGATTATCCCGGCGCCAGCGCGGAAGTGGTAGCCGAATCGGTCGCTAGGCCGATCGAGGTCACACTCCCCGGCATCGACAATTTATTGTATTTCGATTCCACCAGTAGCAACGACGGGCACGTCACCATCAAGCTGACGTTCGAGATCGGCACCGATCCGGACATCGCCCAGGTGCAAACCCAGAACCGTGAAAAGCTTGCGGAGCCACAGCTGCCGACGGAAGTCATCCGTCAGGGTGTGACTGTGAAGAAGGTCTCCCCGGACCTGGTCGCGGTCATCGTGCTGAAGTCGACCGATCCCCGCCATGACGCCGTGTTTCTCTCGAACTATGCGACGCTCCGGCTGGTCGATGATCTCAAGCGGGTCAAGGGCATCGGGGATGCGGTGGTGTTCGGGCAGCAGAATTACAGCATGAGGATTATTCTCAATCCCCTGCTGATGGCGAAGCTGGGCCTTGTGCCCAGCGACATCGCGGCCACCATTCGCGAGCAGAATCGGGATTATCCATCCGGGACCATCGGGCGGGAGCCGGCGCCCCAGGGCACCGAGCTGACGATTCCCATCATCACGAAGGGCCGGCTGACCGAGGTGAAGGACTTCGAGGAGCTGATCGTTCGCGCCCTGCCCGATGGCTCCACGGTTCGGCTCAAGGACGTCGCGCGCATCGAATTGGGCGCCCAGTCCTATGCCCTGGAGGGACGCTGGAACAGCAAGCCGACCACTTTCATCTTGACCTTCCTCTCTCCGGGTGCCAATGCCCTGGATACGGTGCGGCGCACGCGCGCCCAGATGGATGAACTGCGCAAGAACTTTCCGGCCGGTGTGTCTTACGACATTCCCTACGACACGACACGCTTCATCGAGGTTTCGATTACAGAAGTGATCAAGACTTTGGCGGAGGCCATGGTCCTGGTCGTACTCGTGGTCTATCTGTTTCTCCAGAGCTGGCGCGCCACGATCATTCCCGCGATCGCCGTGCCGGTCTCGTTGATCGGTACGTTCATCGGGCTGTACGCATTAGGGTTCTCGATCAATACGATTACCCTGTTCGGGATGGTCCTGGCCATCGGGATCGTGGTGGATGACGCGATCGTGGTGGTGGAAAATGTCGAGCGCCACATGCGTGAAGATCGTTTGTCTGCCAGAGACGCGGCTAAACGGGCGATGAGTGAAGTCACCACCCCGATTATTGCCATCGTGTTGGTGCTGGTGTCGGTGTTCGTCCCGGTCGGTTTTGTCGGCGGGATCACCGGCGCCCTCTATAAACAATTCGCGGCGACGATCGCGATTTCTGTGACCGTCTCCGGGTTTGTCGCGCTGACGTTGAGTCCCGCACTCTGTGCAATGGTCCTTGTGCCGCAACATGAAGCCATGGGCGGGTTTTTGGCCTTCTTCGACCGGACGTTCGGCCGGACACAGCGGAGCTATACGGCCGGGGTCGGCGCCTGCATGGCGCGGCCCGTGTTGGTCATGTTGCTGTTCGGGGCGCTCCTCGTCGTGTCGGTCGGGCTCTTCCAGGCGCTGCCGAAAAGCTTCCTCCCGGAAGAGGATCAGGGCTATTTCATCGTGGTGGCGCAGCTGCCAGACGGCGCCTCGAAGCAGCGGACCGATGCGGTGCTCGAGCGGGTCGAGCGGTATTTTCAGTCGAATCCTGCAGTCCATTCTACCGATGCCATGTCCGGTCAAAACTTCGTGTTCGGCACCAGAGGACCGAACTCGGCCACGATGTTCGTGCCGCTGACCCTCTGGGACGAACGGACGGAACCGCAGAACCATGCGAAGGCGCTGGTCGGTGCCGCCTATGGCGAGTTTGCGAAGATTCCGGAAGCGTTGTTATTGGCGTTCAATGCGCCGGCAATCCGCGGCGTGGGCGCGGTCGGGGGATTCTCCGTACAGTTGCAAGATCCCAGCGGAGGTGACTTCAAGCAATTTGCCGCAGTGGCGCAGCAATTTATCGCACGGGCGCAGAAGGAGTCGGCGATCGGCCGGGTGGGAACAAATTTCCGTGTCTCCTCGCCGCGGCTCTATGTCCACGTGAACCGGGAGCGGGCGAAGGCGTTGGGGATCCCGATTTCGGACATCTTTGATACCCTGCAGGCCTATTTCGGCAATTTCTATATCAACGACTTTCTGAAGTTCGGCCGCGTCTATCATGTGCAGACAGAGGCGGAGGCGGAGTACCGGGCGACCCCTCAGGATATTTCGAAGATTTACGTGCGGGCGCAGAGCGCCCAGGGCACCAACATGATTCCCCTCGATACCGTCGTGACGACGGAATATCAAAGCGGGCCCGATCCGGTGAATCACTTCAACGGTTATAACACGGCCCTGGTGTTGGGGGCCGCCGCGCCAGGCTATAGCTCAGGCCAGGCACTCGAAGCGCTCGACCGTGTCGGCAAAGACGTGCTCGTGCCGCAAGGCTATGCGATCGACTACAGCAATATTTCGTTTCAGGAGCGGCGGGTGGGCGGTCAGTCCAATCAGGTTTTCGTGGTCGGCCTCCTGATGGTGTTCCTGGTTCTGGCGGCCCAGTTCGAGAGCTGGGTTGTGCCCTTCGCGGTGATCCTGGCCGTGCCCTTTGCGATTTTCGGTGCATTGACGGCCGTGTGGATGCGCGGGTTCGAAAACGATATCTACTTCCAGATTGGGCTGGTGACCTTGATTGGCCTGTCTGCCAAGAATGCGATCTTGATCGTGGAGTTTGCCAATACGCGCTATGAAGCGGGGCGCCCGCTGATCGAGGCGGCGGTGGAGGCGGCCCGGCTACGGTTCCGGCCGATCATCATGACCTCTATGGCCTTTATCTTCGGCATGATTCCGTTGGTCGTCGCGTCGGGCGCCGGGGCCTCCAGCCGTCAGTCGATCGGAACCGGCGTCATGGGCGGGATGCTCGGAGCCACGTTTCTGGCGATCTTTTTTGTGCCGCTTTTTTATGTGGTGATTCGCCGATTGACGCAACCGCGTGCATCAGTGGAACTCGCGCCTGACGCGCTCCCGGCGCCGGCCCCTCCGGAGGATCATGTCTAATATGCGCAAGCCGGTTGTCATCGGGCTTTCGTGTTTTCTTATGTCCTGCGCGCTGGGGCCGGACTATGAACGTCCCAAGACGGATGCGGCCGGGACCTTTCGGATGGCGGAGGCCCAGCCGGACGCCTCCTCCATCGCAAACCTAGCCTGGTGGGAACTTCTGCGAGACGAGCCGTTGCAACAGCTCGTGCGTATCGCGCTGGAAGAGAACAGGGATCTGCAGCGTGCCGTGGCCGTTGTCGACGAATTTCAAGCCCGTGCGATGATCGCGAAATCCGACTTTCTTCCAGGAATATCGGCTTCGGGGAATGCTCCGTCCTTGGGCCGTAAGACGACGTTCCTGGTGCCCGGTTTTTCCAATCCCTTCAATTATTATCTCCAGGGCAATCTGGCCTGGGAGCTGGATCTCTGGGGCCGCGTGAGACGCTCGAACGAAGCGGCTCGTGCCGAGCTGCTCTCGAAGGAAGAAAATCGGCGGGCGGTCGTGTTGCAGCTGGTGAGCGGCGTGGCAGAGAGTTATTTCAACCTGCTCCAGTTCGATGCGCAGCTGGACATTGCCAGGCGGACGCTCCAGTCCTGGGAGGAATCGGTCCGTATCGCTCAGGCCCGGTTGAAGCAGGGGATGACTTCGCGTCTCGATACGGATCAGTTCGAAGCGGAGCGAGCCAATGCCGCAGCCCGCGCCGCAGAGCTGGAACGGCAAATGGTCCAGGCGGAAAATCAATTGAGCGTTTTGTTGGGGCGGAAACCCTTTGCCATTCCGAGGGGCCGTGCGCTCACCGACCAGGTGATGCCTCCTGCCGTGCCGGCCGGCCTGCCCTCTGAGTTGTTGCAACGAAGACCGGATCTGCTCCAGGCGGAGCAGCAGCTGGCGGCTGCGACGGCCCGCATCGGCGTGGCCAAGGCCGAGCGGTTTCCCAGGATTTCCCTCACGGGGCTTCTGGGTGTCGCCAGCCCGCAATTGTCCCAGCTCTTCACGGACCCTGCCTCCTTTGGGGTAGCCGGAGTTGGATTTACCGGGCCATTGTTGAATGGGCAGGCGTTGGGGTTTCAGCAGGAAGCGGCAGAGGCGCAAGCGAAACAGGCGGTGGCGATCTACGAACAGACAGTGTTGACCGCGCTCCGCGAAGTCGAGGATTCTCTGGTGGCCGTGCGCACATTGTTGGTGCAACGCGACGCACAACTGCAGCAAGTGACGGCCTTGCAGTCTGCCCTCAGGCTGGCCGAGCTTCGCTATAAGGGCGGACTGGCGAACTATCTGGATGTGCTCGTGGCGCGGCGCAACCTGTTTGAGGCGGAACTGTCTCTCACCGGCACGCGCCGGTTGCATTTGGTCTCGGTGGTGCAGCTCTATAAAGCGCTCGGCGGTGGCTGGTCTCCTGACATGGAACAGCCTAAAGACAAACGCAAAGGATAGTGGGGCGATGGACAAATCAGCGGACAGCCCGTATCCGATTCACGACTTGCTGCGTCAGCGGTGGAGTCCCCGCGCTTTTGACGATCGACCGATCGAGCCGGAGAAGCTGCGGAGTCTCTTCGAGGCGGCACGGTGGGCCCCTTCTTTGGATAACGGGCAGCCCTGGAGATTTTTGGTTGCCAGGAAAGAAGAGCAGGCCGAGTACGATCGTCTGTTCAATTGCCTGGTCCCAGGCAATCAGAAGTCGGCCTACCGCGCGCCTGTTTTGATGTTATCCGTGGCCCAACTGCAGTTCGAGGATGGCTCGCCGAATGGCCATGCGCTCCATGACACGGGTATGGCGGTAGAAAATCTTGTCGTCCAGGCTGCGGCGCTCGGGCTGGTTGCTCACCAGATGGCAGGCTTTCGAGTCGATCAGGCTCGAGAAGTCTGTCAAATTCCCGAGGGCTATGAACCGGTGGCTATGATCGCAGTCGGTTATCCCGGCGATCCTGTTCTGCCGTCGGACCGGCTGCGGGCGGGGGAACCGCAACCGCCTGTCCGTAAGCCTCTGACAGAGTTGGTGTATTCAGCAACGTGGGAGCACCCGTTCCCACTGTTCCCCTAGGGGCACTCACCGGTCATCTTTATCCAAAACTCTTGCCAAATTTGAAGACAGATAGCAGTCACGCAGCAGAAAGGTCACGGAAACATCATGGCGTCATTCAGTGGAAAGGTGGCGATCGTCACCGGGTCATCCAGCGGGATTGGCCGGGCGATTGCTGAGCGGTTGGCTGAAGATGGAGCGATTGTGGTGGTGAATTACGGCACGAATGAGGCGCAGGCCCAGCAAGTGGTGACGGGCATTCAGGGGAAGGGCGGAAAGGCCATCGCCGTTCAAGCGGATATGAGCCAGGTGGCGGAGGCGCGCCGTCTCGTCATCGAAACGGTCAAACAGTTCGGGCGGCTGGACATTCTTGTGAATAATGCCGGAAAGTTCTTGCCCAAGCCCCTTGCGGAAACCACTGAGGCGGACTTTGATCAGATCATCGCCTTGAATTCCAAGGGGCCCTACTTTGCGATGCAGGAGGCGGCCAAGGTGATGAAAGAGGGTGGGC
>JAPLLI010000109.1 GCA_026387615.1 Nitrospirota bacterium | reverse complement strand
TCATACACCGTGATCGTGGCAAATTCGTGATAGTCCAATCCCGCCCGCAATAACTGCTTATCCTCCAACGTAAAACCCAACGTCTACACCAGATGCAGCCTGGCGCCCGTATTGGCGCAGAGCCGGATGATGTTGCCGGTGTTGGGGGGAATTTCAGGCTGATACAGGATGACGTCGACCATGGGGTGGGCAGTGTACCATGGACAGGGTGGCTCATTTCACCATCCCAGGGCTTCTTGGTATAGTGAACGGCATGCACCACACTGTCGTCCGGCCACGACCTCGCTGCATTGCCAGACTGCTTGGCCTGTCACTGATTGCGCCATTGATGATGGGGCCCTTCGCATTCGCGGAGGATCTACCGGTCCCGCCAGAGGAAACCATCGCCATACGTGCGAACGCTGTGTGGGAAAGTGGCGCGATACTACCTGCGCTTGAGATCCTTGACCAGGGGATTCACGACCACCCTTACGCACTCACACTCCAACAATTACGCGGTGATATCCTCGCCACGTCCCGCAACCCCCGAGAGGCGGTTGAGACGTATGACAGGGTCCTTGCCAGGGCACCAGCCGCGCTGGATATCCGATGGGCCAAATGGAGTGTGTTGACTCGGTGGGGACAGGGAGAGGAGTCCATCGCCGAGTTACGGCGCATGGCGCAGGTCGATAGCCAGAATCCCTTGGTTCACCTCCGGCTAGCGCAAGAACTCCGGAAACTGGATCGCCTGGAAGAGTCGCTCGAATCCTACAAACAAGCCGTAGAACTCGTTCCGGATATGCTCGGCTGGCGGTTATCGTTGGCCCGGGCGCGGTTTGACCTCCTGGATTATCACGGCGCGAAAGCGGACGTGCAAGACGTGCTGCACAAGGCGCCGCCAGGCTCTCCGCTGGAGCTCCCTGCCAGGAATCTACTCTCACAAATCCATGGAACCTCCCTCGATCGAGGCCGGCGCTTCGACCCGGTTCTGACGCGAGACATGACCTCGGCACAGCGGAAGGAATGGGCGGCCATTCGCGCAGAGGCCTGGAGACTCTTCTCGATCGGTCACTATCAAGAAGCCGAACCGATCTACCAACGACTGCTGGCCCTCAATCCCAAGGACCCTCTCGCTCATCATCAATTAGGCCTGACCCTCATGCAGCTGGGCCGGTGCAAGGATGCCCTGACCGTATTTGGGAAGATATCCGACCTTGACCCCAGCGACGAAGACTATGCGGATACGGTCTTTCGAATGGGCCAATGCCTCGTAGAGCTGGAACAATGGGAAGAGGCCTTCGTCCATTTTCAAACGCTCTACGACGCGGCCCTTGAATTTGAACGGGCCAACAAGCAGGTGCCACTGCCACCAGACACCAAGGTGCTCGACAAGAAAAAACTGGCTCGATGGATCGAGAAGGTACGGCCCCATGTCCGAGAACTTGCGAAGCAGCACGATGCGGCAGCCGCAGACCGCAACCAGGCTGACGCCCCGTCGCCCTCAATAGCCCCGGCAGAAGAAAACCTATACGCAAAAGCGGTCGAGCAGCTGACCCCGCAGGCGCCACTGGACCAACGGACGTCGCTCATGGGACGAGACGCTGATTTTAGCTGGTTTCGATTTATCATCCCGGCGAGCAAAGTCGTACGGGATGACTTTCCCACTGGCGCCCATGCATTTATCCCGCTGAGCCCGGGAGACAGCTTTCCCACGACACAGCAAGAGATATACCTGGTCTTTGAACTGGTCTCGTCTTCGTATGATGCGGTGCCTCTTACCGCACGATGCGCAATGGAAACAGCCAGCATGACCAGGCCCCAACGCCCCGTCGCACAGGACCAGGTCCTGACGACCATGAACGATCAGTCCGGTTATTTCCTGTTATCCCCTCCTGAAACGGGATGGACCGTTGGTCTCTACCACTGCGGGTTGTTTGCGGGAGAACGAACGTCAGCAGACACGCTTGTGGACGATGTCCGATTCCGAATCGTTACGCCAACCAGATTGCCGTAGAGCGCAGGGAACCCTCCAGCGGCTCGACAATGGCTGGGGGGGGAAAGCTGCCGCTCACGTGCGAGCAAGCTCAAGTCTTTCAAATGTGAATTCTAACGTTTCAATCCTGGCACCATTGCCAGTCGCCTGACGATCAGGCCCCAGGCATTTGACTGGCATGCCACGAGAGAACGTCCAGCGGCGTTTCACTTGGCGGGCTTCATTCACAAGAATAATCGACCCACTCACCAACTTTTGCTCTCCCTTGAGAGCAGCCTGGCACCAATCCAACAGCCTCTTGTCCTGCGTCCAGCCGTGCCTGAGCATAATCGTAGCAGCCTTCCTCACGCCGGGAAGACGCCCTCCGACTTCACGCACCTGCCGGCCATCCCGGTAGTCACCGGCATCAACTTCAGCGGTCAACCCGCTCACTTCACTGAATCCCCCGACAATTACACCATCGACTTCAACCAAGAAATTAAACTGCCGATAGGGATCGCTGCCGGTACGATCAGCCACTGCAACCTCCTTTCAGCATCGTATAGTTACGCGATCAATCGCTGCCCAATCATATAGGCATCAGAAAAACGATCCAGGCCATGGGCTCCCCCGTTCACCAACCGACGTGCGGCCTTGAGATCACCCTCCTGCAAGGCTTCTTTGATTGGCACTTCTTTGTCTTTGAGAAACGCGGCCAGCAACTGGGCAGCGATGTGGGGGTCGGAAGCACGTTCAGGATTCCTCGACAATTGATCGCCCAGACCGATGATCTCGCCATACTTTCCATAATTGAATCGGCCGGTCAGTTGAATGTAGCCCCTGCCTCGAAAACGCTCGCCATCAGGAGGGCCCTGATTGCCCAAATCCTTGCGGTTGTCGTACAGATCGAAGGGAGGGCCATTGGGCGAAGAATTAAACCGTGATCGTCCCTCCGCAATCGGCTCAAACCCCTCGGTCTCAGCCCTGATCGTGGCAAGAGCGGCCAGGACCATGGGTGTCTCGATCAGATCCATCGAGACCAACGATTCCAACACAAACGGCAAATTTGCCTTAATGTTCCCGATCGGAGTATGTGGAAACATTTGCGAGACCACCGCCACGGTGACCACGGGAATGGCACTGGGGATCTCCACCGGCTTAGCAAGACCCAGCGCCGCAAGTGTACGAGGTCCCGCAACCCCATCAGCCAGGAGGCCTTCGCTCTTCTGAAACGCAAAGACCGCCGCCTCCGTTCCGTTCCCGTACTCTCCATCGATGAGCCCTGGATCAAAACCTGCTTCCTTGAGCTTCTGTTGTAACCCACGCACTGCCTGTCCTGTTGATCCAGTCTTTAACGTAGTCACGCCCCCTCCATTGTTGACCTTGCCCTGCCATCTCATGAGTCTAATTGTCTGCCTCGATCCAATCCCCCAGCAGGCGCAACGGCGCAAGCGCCTCGGCCTATCATGAGCCGAGGTTCAAACGAATACTTCCACGATCAAAACGCTGGGCAGGAATAGGAGTTGAAAAGAAATCTGTCAACAGAGGAGATACGATCCCCTGTGAAACATGAACGGTGAAACGTCAACTGCGTCTGGTCTTCCGTCAGAGACGAGCGACGCTTTACGGACGATGAAGACCGGCCTCGGGGACAAGGCTGGGTTTTCCGAAAAAATCCTCCGACTCAATTGTTTCCTTCACCCGCGGCGTCAGCAAATGGATGAGCTCGGTTCGTAGCGCTCCGTTGAGACGCTGCCTGGCCTCAATCGGTAGACGGAGAAACTCCACGCCGAACTGATGGCCCTGAACCCACTTGATCGTGCCGAGGTCAATGGACAATGCCGACGTCTGATTGGGAAGCAGGACACTCACTCGCACGGCGCTCCCGCAGAGCACCTCTCGATCGCAGAGAACAGAACAGCCCATCAGCGACAGGTTGGTCAACATGCCTTCGCCGACAAATGGAGTCACACCGAAGATAACAGGATAGTACAGAGGGAACCGATGATAGGTCCGAGAAGAATGATAAGACGTCATCACATCCTCCATGCCGCTGGACTGTACCACAATAAACACTCAAGCGGTATACCTCATTAAGGTGGAGCACTCACTCGTGCGTACGAGACGTGAGAGGTGAAACGTTTCGGATTCTCAGTAGGTGCTACCGCCTGGGCGCGGCGCAGCAATTTCGCGACGAATTGCCGTGAATCATGGGGGCTAGCGATCAGCCACAGGGGCGAAGAGGGCCAGAAACTGCCTGTACCATACTCCTCAAAACAATGTCCGGCGGGCACTCTCCCCACCCGGGGCCTGATCGACAGCCCCGAAGAATTCAAGCCGCACCGGACGTGCCAGGGAGCCGGGATTTCAAAAAAGATTCCCGACCCATTTATTTCTTCGGCTACTCACAGAGAGTGCAGTCTTCAAACAGGGCCTTGGCTGGACCTGCGCATACTTTTACTGCGCATGCTAGGATGCGCGGTGCACATCTTGATCCATCCCAAATCGCATCATCCTTAGCCATGACATCCCACACAAAGGAAGGAACTTCGGTCACACCTGTCTATGAGACCCCCAACAGGGGGCAGAATGCCGCATCAAACATTTAGTTAATCAATCAAGGAGAGAACATGAATTTCAAGAAGAACGTTTCAGTAGCCGTGATCGCAGTGGGACTGATGTGCGGTGCAGGGTACGCTCAGGCAGAGGAATCTTCCCAGACGGCCCCGGGCAGCCCATTTTCTGGAGCGTTCGGCGGTGTGGTGGACCTGACCGTCCCAGGCGGCGTCAGGAACATGAACAACGTCAAGCCAGCAAAAGCAGAAGCCGCAAAGGTTCAGCCTGCTGCCGCGAAAGAAAGTGCACCTGCTGCTGCTGCAGCCGTCGCCCCCAGCGCTGCCGTCGGCGCAGCCAAGTAACAAGAATACGAGTGGGCTCGGCGCTGTACTACATGGCGCCGGGCCCACGTACACGACCCTGTGCGTTTCGTTCGTGAAACGTGAGGCGTGAAATAGTTCAAATATTCAACGCAATGCAACCAGCATGCGGTGGACGGCTAGCGAGGCAAGGCCCTCCGAATAAGTAGACTGGCCTCTTTCTGTCCATTTTCTGTCCCAGCAGGAAGCTATTAAAGCTCTTCTTTTGCTGGACCACGCAAGATAAATGCGGCCTCTCCAAACATTCGCCTATCGTTCTTCATAGCAATAAAAGCATCGCTACCAATAAAGGCATTTATGTTCTCACGATAAGCCTCACCGATCTTCTCTGCCTGACGCGGAGAAAGGCCGGATATCAACTCTGCCTCCCGACGGGCCTTAGAATTCACATACGAAAAAAACTCTTTCGGCATCGTGTATCTACGCGGCTCAATCCGACCAGTCCTTACATGCACTTTTGCTCCCGACCATCGGCTTGGGCGATCTTCGTGAATGAAACCGAGGATGACGAACCGACCGAGCTTTGCATATACAAAGTTAGTGGTCCTACTGCGGACAATGTCCGTATCCATCGTGCGCATGAGATAGCGATTAATGTTGGGAGAAAGGATCTCTGATTGATTTGAGACCGCCTCTATCCCGTCAAACGGGATGAGGTGTTGCTGAAAAGGGCCTGGATGGGGAAGTTGCCCTACCAGGAAGGCTTTCCATGTTCGCTCAGCTTCAGCGATGCGTGCAGCGGCGTCGGGCTCATAGTCTTTAAGAGCAGCACCCTCTTTGTAACGTTGTAATACTCGCCAAGATATTGAAACGCAAAAGTGTAAAAGCCACTCTCCATATACGAATTGAGACGACTCACCCTTAATGTATGGATAGAAAAGACCCTTAGCAAATTGATCTTCTGATCGGCCCAGGAGGCTTTCACATAAAGCGCATAACCAGTAGCGCTTTGGCCCGTCTTGCACTCGTCGGTTAGGTGACGTGCCAGTTCGTATATGGCCAGTCCCAGAACTTTCCCGCAACCAGCGAATCACAAATGCGGGTAAGACATGGCTCAACTGGAGGCTGGATTCGACATCACAGAGACGGCATTGGCCATGTGGCATTAGGTTTAGCCCATAATGGTTTAACGGACTATAGCATGATCGGTATTGTGGCTACACTGTGACAGAACCATCGCATCCTATCCGGCTTGTTGGAGAATTTCTGGCAGGCGATTTTCAGTCCGGTACCATGTCAACTAAAGGCTGACCTGACCTTCCCCCAATTCCCCCTACCCCCATTTAGAGGAGTGGCCAAGGTTGCCCTCGACTGCGCGCATCGACCGAGCACATTCTGATCGTGCGCGGTCGGCGAGCAAGGAGGGCACCTGGCCACCCCCTTCTTCCTCTGGAATTTCTCCCCTCCCCTCTGGAATTCCTCCTCATCCTTCAACTTGTCGCTCGTCTCTCGTCGTTCGTCGCTCGCATGACAATAACGGCTCAACTCACTGTTATTCATCGACATTACGACATTCGACGTTCAACATCTTCGCCCGGCACAATCCCTGCGATGTCATCTATCTATGGTGACGCGCCCCTCTATCCTCCTGATCGACGACAGCCCAGGTGAGCGGGAACTCTTCCGCCTCGCGCTCGCTCAAACAGGCCTCGATGTCACCCTCTATACCGAGCAGGACACCGAAGCTGCGTTCCGCTTTCTTGAAAGTCAGTGGACGGCACCTGCAGTGGTCCCATTGCGCGCGTCCAACGAGGCCCTTCTGAGGGCGCGCGTTGCACGAGCACAGGACCACGCGGGCGTCGTCCACTCCGAACCTTTCGCGAGCACAGAGACCATGCCGGTTACCTCGCCATCCCTCCCCTCTCTTATCCTTCTAGACCTCAACCTCCGAGGCGAACACGGCTGCAATCTGCTGAAACGGCTCCGATCCGATGACCGATTTGCGGCGCTCCCCGTCGTCGTCTTTACCACCTCCGACGACCCAGCCGATCTTGCCCATTCCTATAGCTGCGGCGCGAGCGGTTATGTGGTAAAACCAGACAGCTTCGATGCACTTGTTCACTGTACGGCAGACCTCTGCCGCTACTGGCTCACATGGAACCGATCTCTCATGGGTGAAACCCAATGCTGACCCGTGCTGCGCTCAAGAACCCCTATGCCGTCTTTGCCCTCTGCATGATTGTGCTCGTGCTCGGAGCCGTGTCCTACCAAAAGATGCGGGTAGATATCTTCCCCGAGATCAAGATCCCGACCATTCTCGTGACGACCTTCTACCGGGGCCTGAGCCCCAGTGAGATGGAAGGGGCGATTACGCTCAAGATGGAACAGCGGTTCGTCGAAGCGAGTTATGTCGAACATATCGAATCCCAGTCGCTCTCCGGCATGAGCTACATCAAAGTCTTCTTCCAGCCGGACTACAGCATCGATTCGGCCCAATCCGAGCTGACCAGTCTGGCCTATAGCATCATTCGCCTGCTCCCGCCCGGCGTCTACCCTCCGTCCGTCTATAAATTCGGCGTGGCGAGTCTGCCGGTCGGGCTCCTCTCCGTGAGCAGCGACACGTTGGGCGCGAAAGAGATTCGAGACCTCGCCTATTTCAATATCCGCCAGCAGATCGCCACCATTCCCGGCATTTCCTTCGGCCCCCCGCTGGGCGGCAAAGTCCGGCAGATCACCGTCTTTCTTGATCAGCAACGGATGGTCGCGCGAGAGGTGTCCCCTTCCGACGTCGTCAAAGCCATCAATACCCAGAGCGCCATCATCCCGGCCGGCAATCTCAAACTCGGCGATCTGGACTACTACGTCTATTCAAATAGCCTCATCGATGCGGTTGAAAAGATCAACGACATCCCGATCAAAATTGTAAATGGCACGCCGATCTTCGTGCGCGACATCGGCACGGCATCGGACAGCGCGGCCATTCAAACCTCGATCGTGCGCGTGAACGGGCGCGAGGCCACCTATATCCCCATCACCAGGCAGGAGGGGGCCAACACGCTGGAAGTGACGGACGGCATCCGCGCGAAACTCTCGAAGCTGACGGAGATTCCCGCCGGCACGACGGTGAAGTTCATCTACGACCAGTCGCTCTACATCAGGCAGGCCATTGCAAACTTGCAGAAGGAAGGACTCCTGGGGGCAGCGCTAGCTGGAGTGATGATCTATCTCTTTCTCAACAGCATCAAAGCCGCGCTGGTCGTCGGGTTGGCCATTCCCCTCTCGCTCACCTCTGCGCTCGTCGCGCTCTATTTGACCGGCCAGAGCGTGAACATCATGACGCTCGGCGGGTTGGCCCTTGTCATCGGCACCCTGCTGGACAACAACATCGTCGTGCAGGAAAACCTACACCGTCATTTGGAGATGGGCAAAGACGGCCGCTCTGCCGCTGAAGACAGCGCGACCGAGCTGACGCTGCCGATCCTGGTCGCCACGATCTGCATCCTGATCGTCTACCTCCCCATCATGTTCTTCACCGGCATCATCAAATTCCTCTTCGTGCCGCTGGCCATGACCG
>JAPLLI010000048.1 GCA_026387615.1 Nitrospirota bacterium | reverse complement strand
CGCATGAAAGAGCGCAACCTCCGTCGGATCCCCGATCACCCGGCCGTCCTTCTGCCTGGTCGCATCGTTACTGAGAGCCAGGGCCTTCATCAACCAACGCCAGGATTCCTCCCTGCCAGAGGCTCAACTATACGGCTGGTCACACAGAAAGTGTTGCTCCACCCGCATCTTGTTCTGGGAAAGGGTGACGGTCTTGTCCGAACAGATGTAGGTGACAGACCCCAGCGTCTCCACCGCCGGTAATCGACGAATCAACGCCTGTTTCTTCACCAGCCGGCGAGCGCCTAAAGCCAGAGACACCGTCACTACGGCGGGAAGTGCTTCCGGGATCGCCGCGACCGCCAGACTCACGGCCGTCAGAAACATCAACACGACCGATTCGCCCCGCAACACCCCGACGGCAAACACGATGGCGCAGATCGCCAAGGCCGCCAGGGCCAGACGCTGCCTGAACAGGGCAAGCCGCTTCTGGAGCGGGGTCTTCACCGCCTCGTCTTTCCCCAGCATCGAGGCGATGCGGCCCAACTCCGTCTGCATACCGGTCGCAACCACGAGGCCAACGCCACGGCCATAGGTCGCGCTGGTTCCCTTGTAGGCAAGGTTCACCCGGTCGCCGAGCGGCGCCTCGGCCTCATGCAGCGGCGCAGTGCGTTTCTCAATCGGCACCGACTCGCCGGTCAGAAGCGATTCATCGATTTTCAGGTGGATCGTTTCGATCAGCCGCAAATCAGCCGGTATCACGTTGCCGGCTTCCAGCAAGACGACATCGCCCGGCGCCAGCTGCAGGGCAGAGAGCTCCGTTACCTGGCCGCCCCGCCGTACTCGCGCCGTGGAGGCCGCGAGCAACTTGAGCGCCGCAACCGCCCGCTCAGCCCGATATTCCTGGACAAAACCGATGACCCCATTGAGCAGGACGATCACGACGATCGCGATCGCATCGGGCGGCTCGCCGACGATCCCGGACACGATCGCCGCCCCGATCAAGACGAGGATCATGAAATCGGTGAATTGATCGAGGAACATGCGCCAGAGTTGGCGCGGCGGGCGCTCACGGATCTCGTTCACGCCATGCTGGGCGATCCGGCGCGCGGCCTCCTCAGTCGGGAGACCGGCGTCCGGATCGACTGCGAGTTGTGCGGCCGCTTCGCCGGGCGAAAGCAGATGCCAGGGCGAGGGAGGGAGAACAAACTGTGCAGACGGAGCAATGACTTCTTGGGGGCTCATGCCGGTCACCCACCCACCGGAAACAACCGCCACATCCCCGATCCGTAATCCACGATAACCAGGAGGCTACCGCACGACAAGGACCGAACAGGAGCTATGCTGGACCACCCTGGTCGAGACGCTGCCCAGCAGAAACCGCGCAACGGCGCCCAGCCCCTTGGCCCCCATTACGATCAATGCGGAATACCCGTCGGTCGCGAAGGTAATCCGCTGCACCGGCGCCGCCTCGCCTTTGACGACCAGCACAGGACAGGTCGCATGATGGATGAGCGCCGTCGAGACGCTGCCCAGCATGAAGCGATCGAGGGCATCAAGGCCCTGACTGCCCACGACCAGAAGCCCGTCCCGCTTGGGCGCCCGCTTCAAAATCGTCGTGGCCACGGCTCCCTGCTCCTTACGGACCGTGCCCTTCAGCTTCAACGCAGCCAACTGCTGCTTGGCCTCCTTCAGCGTCTTGGCCGAGCGCGCTTCCATGCGCTGGATTTCCTCATGGATGTACCGTTCGGTTCCGGCCATCACCGGCTGCGCCAGAAACGGCGCACGGAGCGAAGCGATGTCCAGCACATGCAGCGCCGTGACCTTTGCCGGCTCGGCGAGCGGCAACTTGGCCACCCAATCTAGCGCCCATTTCCCATACTTCGATCCATCTGTCGCTACAAGCACGTTCATGTTGCGCATCCTTTCGCTGAAGTTCTCACCACATTCGAATCGATAAGCTGAAACCGCCGTTGAACGGTCTCAGGCGACAACCCCTCAAGGGCTGCGCAATTGAGCCGTCATATCCGCTATCCGTACCGTGCCCTGCCGCTGACCTGATCCACCATCGGGCTGAAAGGAATCGGTGCCCGCGCCTCCATCAAGCAGGAACTAGGCTGCACCATAGCCGAGATCCCTGGTGTATTCCACATCGAAGGAAACAGCCAAGACAGCGTAACTCATAGCCCACATTCTTAGCTACGACTGTCCCGGTCCGTCCCACATCCTTCACGCCCGAGCACCGCGCCGATATCCACCACGGATCAGGCCTGACATTCCTCGTGGATGACCGTGAGGATGGCGCCGAAACATGTTGGCCCCAGCCTGCTAGAACTTGGCCCAGCGGCCCTCCAGCTTCTTCATAATCTCCGGCATAGTCGTATACTCCATCTCTTCCAAGGGCAAGCGATGCGGCTCGAAGGGGCCATGCATGCGCAGCACATCCGCGATCCGATTGGCATCCCGTCTCGCTTCATCGTAGGAGGGATCGTCGAACATATCGCGCGGCCCGATAAGTGTGCCGTCAGCCAGCTGAAACCCGATACAGGCCACGCGCGGAGGACCGTCGAACCTGGTCGGCGTCGCTTGCTTCACCGATACCGGCATCAGCGGGCCGTAATGCGAGCCCCTCATCCAGCCTTCGATGATCCAGGGGTAGCGAAAGGGGTCCAGCACTTCTCCGACTGCGGGAAAATTCTGCTGCGCCCGCACGATCATGACCGGGTCGTCCTTACCGACATACTTTCCCGCAATGAGCGAGAGCCGTTCCGTGGACGTGGCGGCGGCAATGGTCCCGTCCGCTCGCGAGAACACATGTTTGACCGTGTACTTTCCCGGCGAGCCGATAAACATCAGCATGTCGTAGAGATCTTCAGGACAGTCGAAGGTGATTTTCTTATGTTCACGGATATCCTGCACCTCGAATCGAAACCCCTGGTGCAGGGTCGGGGCGATCACGAGACCGGCGGTCGTAAAGGGATCGGCAAACATCTTATAGAGAGGCAGGTTCCAGGCCCCGGCTGAAGTCTTGTCCGCCATGAAGATCAGGATCGGCTCCGATTTCCGTTCGACGAATTCCATTTCAGCCACGCCAGGCCCCTGGCCCCTGACATTGCCGCTGAAGGCATCGGAAAGGAGGTCCTGCCCCGCTCCATAGAGATGGAGCTCCTTGGCCACCTGGGTCCCGGCTTCGAAGGTCTCCCAGGCAAGACGATGAATCGCTTCGCTATCGACGCCCTGACGGTGCGTCATGATGAGCTGCAAGTCATCCCCGCAGGACGAGACGTGATAGTCCACCAGCATCCCGCTGGTTTTGGCCGGCGCGAGCTTCCCATTGGCGTTCTCGATCAACGCCGGATGGATCGCCGAGTGACCGACCCACCCGCCGATGTCTGCCTTGATCACACTCACCGTGATCTTGGACTCTTGCTTGTTCGTGTTACCCGCCATGTTGCACCTCCATGAAAGGGGACCGCCGTTACCGCACGGCCGAACGCCCCTCGCCTGCTGCGCGAAGATAGACAAACCAATAGATCAGGGCCACCAGGATCGTCCCGCCGAAAATGTTCCCGATTGTCACCAGCGCGAGATTGCTCACGGCTCCGAAAATTGAAAGGGGAGCTGGGCCGCCGGCGGCCAGCGCCACGCCGATCGGAAGGAAATACATATTGGCCACGGAATGTTCGAATCCACAGGCCACGAAGGCGCTGATGGGGAAGATAATCGCGAGGATCTTGTCCGCGACGGATCTCGCTCCCATACAGAGCCAGACCGCCAGACAGACCAGTACGTTACAGAGGATGCCACGGGCCACAGCCGAGACCGGATCGAGCGAAATCTTTGTGCGCGCGATCCGCACCATCGTCTCCCCGACCGCTCCGTCGCTCATATTATGTACCCCGGCCAGCCACACCAGGAGCGCCGTACCGACCGCGCCGACCAGGTTGCCAAGATAGACCCAACCCCAGTTCCTCACGACTTGCCCTGTGGTCACCCGACCGGAAGCCCAAGCCATGGCAATCAAATTATTGCCGGTGAAGAGTTCCGCTCCACCCACGACCACCAGGATAAGGCCCAAACTAAACGTGATCCCCCCCGCTAACCGCATGAGGCCAAAGGCCGCCGGTTGACCGGTGCTTCCCGTCGTCACCGTAACGGTAAAGAACAACGCGCCCAACGCAATAAACGCTCCGGCCAGGACCGCCAAGGCAAACATGGTGGGGACCGGCATGGCTGCTTTTGCGACGCCGACTTCACGCACCCGCATGGCGATCTGCGCAGGAGCGTAGGCGTCGAGCTGAGAATTTTGTGGGGGGATTGGAATATCCATTATCTACCTCAGCAATCAGCGTTCAGCCTTCAGCGATCAGCTCGAAATATCTTTTAGATCCGGCCTCTGAAAGCTGACAGCTGATGGCTGACCGCTCTCATCATGTAATTAATCCGATTCGCATCTGCCGCAACTCCGCTTCATCTTCCGGATCCAGCTCTTCCCGCTCCACCGGCTCCACTCGCACAGCGGAGACCTTGTACTCAGGACATTTCGAACTGTCATCCGCGCTCGACGAGAGCAATTCGTTCACCGTTGAGGCGGGGAAGTGAAAGCTGGTGAAGAGATGTCCCGGCAACACCCGTCCACTCCCCACAGCGGGAAGCAGGGCTTCGCCGCGGGCACTCACCAGACGAACGAGCGCCCCGTCGTCCAGGCGCAGCGCCTTCATATCGGTCTGATGCATTTCCAGCACGTCCGTATCGACGAGATCCAGAATATCCGTCCGCCTGGTCTGAGCCCCGCAATTGTAATGTTGAAGGATGCGGCCCGTGGTCAGGACGAAGGGATACTCCTTGCTCGCTGCTTCGCCGGGCGGCAAATACTCCACGCCGACGAAATGTGCCCTCCCCTTCGGAAAGGTCTCTTGATGCATCAGCGACGTGCCTTCATGCGAGATAGTAGGCACAGGCCACTGCAAACCCTCATGCTGATCCAGCCGATCGTAAGACACACCGGCGAACATGGGAGTCAATGTCGCAATCTCCTCCATGATCTCCGAGGGATGTCGATAGAGCATGGGATAACCCATCCGGTTGGAGACCTCGCAGACCACGCGCCAATCTGGCAGGATCCCGCTTGGCGGCTCCACCGCTTTTCTGATCCGCTGAATGCGCCGTTCAAGATTGGTAAAGGTACCGTCCTTTTCCAGGAATGACGCGCCTGGCAATATCAAATGGGCGAACTTCGTCGTCTCAGTCAGAAACAGATCCTGGACGACCAGAAACTCCACCTGCTTCAAGGCTTCATGCACCTTCTTCAAGTTCGGGTCGGTCTGCGCGACATCGTAGCCGATGATCCAGAGGCCCTTGAGACGGCCCGCAATCGCCGCATCCCACATGTCCGGCGTTTTCATCCCGCGCTTCGTGGGCAAGGGACGGCCCGTGACGGTCTGATGCAGCGAGGCCAGCTTCGGATCGTCCAAACTCTGGTAGCCGGCAAAGTAGGTCGGGAGGCAGCCCATGTCCGACGCTCCCTGCACATTATTTTGTCCACGCAGGGGATTGATGCCGGTACCGGGCTTTCCGATGTTGCCGGTAGCCAGGGCCAGGTTGCAGAGCGCGATGACCCCGTGACTCCCCCAGCGATGTTCTGACACACCGAGCCCATGGCAGCAGAGCGACGCGCCGCTGCTCCCATAGCGCCTGGCCGCTTGATAGATGAGGTGAGCCGGCACGCCGGTGATGACCTCCGCTGCTTCCGGCGTACAGTCCGAGACCGTCTTGATCCAGTCATCGCCCCCCTCGGTCCTGGCCGCGATAAAGGCCCGATCGAGAAGCCCCTCCTTGACCAGGACATGGCCCATGGCATTGAGCAGGGCGACGTTAGTGCCGGGCCGCAATTGCAAATGCAGGTCGGCCAGTCGAGCCAGCTCCGTGCGCCTGGGATCGATCACGATCACGGGCACCCCGCGCCGTTGCGCCTGTTTGATGCGAGCGCCGACCACCGGATGAGACTCAGTCGGATTCGCCCCCACCACCATGATCAGGCGGGCCAGATCGAAATCCTGAATGGAATTAGTCGCAGCGGACGCGCCCAGCGTGTCCATCATGCCGGTGACGGTTGCGCTGTGACAGACGCGGGCGCAGTTATCGATGTGGTTGGTTCCGATCACGCAACGCATGAACTTGCTGAAGAGATAATTTTCTTCGTTCGTGCCGCGGCTGGACGAAATGGTCGCGAGGGCGTCAGGCCCGTGATCGGCCTTGATGCGGGTAAATTCCTGCGCGATCCGATCGAGCGCCGCATCCCAGGAGATCTCTTCCCAATCGTGGCCTCGCCGCAGCAACGGAACACGCAGCCGATCCGGCGCATCGTTGTAAGTCCAGCCGAACCGGCCCTTCATGCAGGCATGGCCCTGGTTCGACGGCCCATCGTCTGCCGGGATCATCGTCACAACATGTCCGTCCCGCACCCCTGCATCGAACGAACAGCCCACCCCGCAATAGGCGCAGGTCGTGCGGACGGTTCCAGTCGGAGCCCCCTGCATCAACACCGTTTTCTCAGTCAGAGCCCCGGTCGGACATTCCTTCACACAAGCGCCGCAAGACACGCAGTTGGATGTGGCGAACGCTGCCGCTTCACCCACGGCAGAACCGGCTCCTGCCGCCGGCCTGGATTCAAAACCCCGACCGAACATCGTCAGGGCGAAAGTGCCCTGGATTTCATCGCAGGCCCTCACACAGCGGGCGCAGGACACGCAAGCCGCGTTATCGAACGTAAAAAATGGATTCGACTCGTCACGATAGGCCTGACGGCGCACCGGATTCTGATAGCGCTGGGAACGGACTCCACAAGAGTCAGCCAGACGCTGCAATGCCTCAGGCAGGGGGCCGGCGGCAGGCTGTTCAGAGAGATAGAGTTCGACGATATTGCGCCGAAGCTGTTGGAGCCGTTCCGTGTCGGTCCGTACGACGAGCCCTTCTCGCGCCGGCATCGTACAGGTCGCAGGAGTTCCGTTCTGCCCCTCAACTTCGCAGAGACAGAGGCGACAGGATCCGAAGGGATTCAAGTGGTCGGACGCACAAAGACTCGGAATAACAATCCCGGCTTTCTTAGCGGCCAGGTAGACCGTGTCGCCTGGCGAGGCGATGATGTGGTGACCATTAATGGTCACCGTCATCGCCAACGGGCCAGAGGCCTGAGACGCGAGGCGAGAGGATACTTTCGAGCGCTGAGAATTCTTGCTCATACCTAACCCCTTGCTCCTCGCCTTTAGCCTTTAGCCTTTAGCCTGAATTCTTCCGGAAAATGTTCGATCGCCGTCAGCACCGGGTAAGGCGCTCGCCCTCCCAAGGCACAGAGACTGGCGCTCTTCATCGTCTCGCCGAGGTCAGACAGGAGAACGAGGTCCGCCTCTGTCCCCTGGCCGCTCTGAATCCGTTCGAGGATTTCACGGCCCCGCACAGCCCCGACCCGACAGGGCGTACATTTCCCGCATGACTCGTCCGCCGTGAAGGCCATAAAATGCCGCGCCAGCTCGACCATGTTCGTTTCGTCATCGTAGACCACGATGCCCCCATGGCCGAGAATCGCTCCGGCCTTGGCGAAGGCGTCATAGCAA
>JAPLLI010000095.1 GCA_026387615.1 Nitrospirota bacterium | reverse complement strand
GCTGCCGCAATATCGGCCGGCGTACCCAACCGTCCCAATGGGATTTGCTTTTGAAGCTGGTCTTTCACCTCGGGCGACAACCCCTGTGTCATGGCGGTATCGATAAACCCAGGTGCCACCGCGTTCACCGTCACGGACCGGCTCGCATATTCCCGCGCCACCGTCTTGGTCAAACCGATCACCGCCGCCTTGGAGGCCGCGTAATTGGCCTGGCCCACATTGCCCATCACCCCGACGATCGACGCAATGTTCACGATACGACCATACCGCTGCTTGGTCATCGGGAGCAAGACCGCTTTGATGCAATTGAACGTCCCGGTCAAATTTACTTGCAGCACCAGGTTCCAGTCTTCTTCCTTCATCCGCAACAGCAGCCCGTCGCGCGTGATCCCGGCATTGTTCACCAGGATGTCGACCTTCCCCCATTCCTTGATCACCTGATCGACCATGGCTTTGGTGTCGGTGCCGTCCGCCACATTGACCTTGACGTTCAGCGCCTTGCGGCCCAACTGTTCCACCGCCGCAACCGTGTCCTTCGACCGGCTCGGATCGAGGTCGGCCACAACGATATCCGCCCCGGCCTGCGCCAACGCTTCCGCGATCGCCCGGCCGATCCCCTGCGCCGCCCCTGTGACAATTGCAACCTTACCATGTAGTGACATTCGTTCGCTCCTCACATCCCTTCACGCGCTCAATGCGGCGCGAGTCGCCTCGAGCGACTTTGGATCATTCACGTTCAAGGTCACCGCGTCCGGCACGATTCGTTTGATCAACCCGCTCAGCACCGCTCCCGGCCCGACTTCGACGAACGTCGTCACGCCCATCGCAGCCATCGCCTTCACCGAATCTTCCCAGAGCACCGACGACGGCAACTGCCGCACTAACGAGGCCTGGATATCGCCGGCCTTGCTGATCGCCCTGGCTTCCGCATTATTCACCAACGGCATCTTCAGATCCGACCAGGCGATCGCCGCCAAATCCGCCGCCAATCGATCGGCCGCCTGCTGCATCAACGGCGTATGAACCGGCACACTGACAGGAAGCGGAATCGCTTTCTTACAGCCCCTGGCCTTCGCCAGTTCAATGGCCCGCTCGACAGCAGCCTTTTCTCCGGCAATGACCACCTGCCCAGGCGAATTGAAATTCGCCGCAGCCACCACTCCGACAACCGAGGCTTCCCAGCAGAGCTCTTTCACGACATCGGACGTCAGGCCGAGCAGCGCGGCCACCAACCCGGTCCCGGGCGGCACAGCTTCGGCCATATAACGGCCCCGCTTCTGCACAATCGCCACCGCCTCACGATAGGTCAGGCCCCCGGCTGCGACAAGAGCCGAGTATTCTCCCAAACTATGACCCGCAACCGCAACCGGCCTGATACCTAATGGCTCGAACGCACGGAGCGCGGCCAGGCTACTGACTAACAGGGCCGGCTGAGTATATTCCGTCAGGTTCAATTGTTCCGCTGGCCCCTCAAAGCAGAGGGCGGCCATATCATAGCCCAGAATCGCCGAGGCCTCCTCGTAGAGACTCCTGATGCCAGGATCGGACTCGGCCAAGGCTCGGCCCATCCCGACTGACTGGGACCCCTGGCCTGGAAAGACCAATCCAACGTTAGAAGACCTTGTTGATTGGAGAATCGTCATACTACCGGAGTGATTGCACGGGGCTACTGGTTACTCTCATCATCGTCATACTCGAAACTGGAGCAGGCGCCATGCGCCGTTTCCGTGGTTAGATATCGTCGAATTTCCCTTGAATGTCAACGGGAAAAGTTTCTTGTCTCGCAAGCTGTCCGCTGATAGCTGCTCGTTTCAAGTCCTACCATCGGATGAGCGCCGAGGCCCAGGTCAACCCGGCCCCGAAGGACCCCAACATGACCAAGCTGCCCTCTTTGATCCGCCCCTGACGCAGCGCTTCATCCAGGGCAATGGGAATCGAGGCGGCAGAAGTATTCCCGTACCGATCGAGGTTCAGCATCACTTTTTCAGGAGGAAGCCCGAGACGGCTGGCCACGGCCTTCAGAATACGAATGTTGGCTTGATGCGGCACATAGAGGTCAAGATCCTCTACGCTCAGGCCACTTGCGGCCAACGTCTCCCGCGCAATATCCTCCAGGGTCCGCACCGCTACTTTGAAAGTCTCGTTCCCCTTCATCTTGATGTACTGCATCCGCTCCGCCACCATCTTTTCAGAGGGCGGCATGCGCGACCCTCCCCCTGGCACTTCAATCAGGTCGCAGAGCGTGCCATCGGAACGAAGCTGCGTGGACAGAATACCCCGGTCGTTCTCACTGGCACTGATGACAGCGGCTCCGGCTCCGTCACCGAATAAAATGCAGGTATTGCGATCGGTCCAGTCAGTGATCCCAGACATCACTTCCGACCCGATGATCAGCACATGGCGCATGCCGGTTTTCACATAGGCATCCGCCACCGATAAGGCATACACGAACCCGCAACAGGCGGCCGACAAATCGCAGGCCGCCGCTTTCGTCGCCCCCAGCCGATGCTGGATCACACAGGCTGTGGCAGGCAGCGGATAATCCCCGGTGCAGGTGGCCAACAGAATCAGATCGAGATCGGCTGCACTGATCCCCGCAGCCGCCAAGGCCCGCTCCGCCGCTTTCACTGCCAGATCGGAACAGGCTTCGCCGGGACCGGCCACATGCCGCTCGCGGATACCGGTCCGCTCGACAATCCATTCGTCTGACGTCGCCACCATCCGCTCGAGATCGGCATTGGTCAGCACCTTCGCCGGCACGTAGGAGCCAGTCCCTGCAATGCGGGATCTCATGCCGGTGACTCCTCAGTGGGCTTGGATTGGGAGAGGCTCTCTTGAATATCTCGCTGAATCAACTCGTCGACGCGGCTCTCGGCCAAGCCCTTCGCCCGTCGGATGGCATTCTTGATCGCCTTGGCGGACGAACGTCCGTGGCAGATCATGGTAATGCCGTTGACGCCCAGGAGCGGCGCCCCGCCGAATTCCGCATAATCAATTTTTCGCTTCAAGTTCAGCAGCGGCTTCGCGATCAACGGGTAGGCCAAGCGGCCGAAAAATGATCCGGAGATTTCCTTGAGCAGCAACTTCTTAATCGTATCGGCCACGCCCTCGGAAATCTTCAGCGCGACGTTCCCGATAAACCCGTCGCACACCACCACATCGGCGCTTCCGCTATAGACGTCGCGACCCTCGACATTGCCAATGAAATTCAGTGGACTAGCCTTCAGGAGCTTGAACGCCTCCTTGGTCACTTCGTTCCCCTTGCTATCCTCTTCCCCGATGCTCAACAGCCCGACACGGGGATTGGGCTTCCCGAAGAGATGTTTGCCATATTCATTTCCCATGATGGCGAATTGCGCCAGATGCTGGGCGCTACAATCCACATTGGCCCCGACATCCAGCATGATGGCCATACCGGTCAACGTGGGCAGACAGGTCGCAATCGCCGGGCGCTCAACACCCTTCGTCAGGCCGAGGATAAAAAAGGAGGCCACCATGCTAGCGCCGGTGTTCCCGGGACTGACGACGGCACTGGCTTCGCCGCTCTTGACCAACTCGGTCGCAATCCAGATGGAGGAATTTCGCTTCTTGCGGGCGACGGTGGCAGGGGATTCATGCATCTCGACGACTTGCGAGGCATGCCGAATCGACAGACGAGAGTCCCTACAGCCAAGGCGACGACATTCAGCGGTGAGCAGCGCCTCATCGCCGACGAGCACGACCTCGACATCACATTCCCGGGCGGCCTGGAGCGCCCCCTCAATGGCCGGGGCCGGCCCATGGTCGCCGCCCATGGCATCAAGCGCAATTTTCATAGAAACCAGGTACTCATCGGATGATGACGTATCACGTGGTCACGGGACAAGAACAGCCGTCACCACGCAATCTGCGGCAGGAGCGTAAAGCAGTAAACTGATTGACGCAACAGACCAGCGGGCTTCACCCCATCGTGATCCATCGAGCCCTCCAGGCATGGCCCTCGCACGAACCAGCCTAGGACTCTTCGACCTGGATGACCGCCTTGCCCTTATACGTTCCACAGTTCAAGCAGGTGTAATGCGGCAGCTTGATCTCGTGGCATTGCGGACAGACGGACATGCCCGGCGGCGTCATACGCAGTTTCTGTGTGCGCCGCTTGTCTCGGCGTTCACGTGAATGTTTATGTTTCGGATTTGGCATGGCAACTCCTTCTCACTCTCGATAGCAGGCGGTCACGCTATGACGCTGATGATCCGCCGGTCTTGCGTTTCATGCTCTGGACCACCCGAAATGTCGGGATCGATGGTTCCGCGGCACACTGACAGGGCCCCTCATTCAAATTCTTTCCACATCGCGCGCACAGCCCCAAACACTCGTCGCTGCACAAGGGCTGCATCGGCGCAGCCAGGATGATGTGTTCGCGCAACATGGGCGCCAATTCAAGATGGTTGCCCTGATATTGATACTGGTCGTCCGGCTCCTCTTCCTCGTCGGCCTCCACCACTTCCGCACGCGCCTTCCGTGGATCGACGCGCTTCGGATGATGCGACGCGGACTTGGGTTCCGGGACAAAGGCCGCCCGCACAGAAAAAGCCAGCGGATCTTCGTACTGCTTCAGGCATCGCACACATTCGCGGATGACCGTGCCTTCCAGCACGCCAGTCACGGCGACCAGCCCGTCGACGCCGGTTAGGTCCAGGCTCACTTCCAACGGACCACTGACGACAGCATCATCCTCGGTGAGCTCAAGCTCTTCAGCCGTGACCTCGCCAACCAGCGAGAGCCCGTCAACAGTGATGTCAGCCAACAGCGGCGTCAGTAAACCCATCGTGGCCCTTACCTGCATTCCTATCCCCAACGTAATCAGTAACCCTATCGCTCTTCCGCAAAGCTGATGAGGGCGATATGCCGAGCCCGCTTGACGGCGGCCGTCAATTCGCGCTGATGTCTCATGCAATTGCCGGAAATACGTCGCGGGACAATCCGACCACGCTCGGTCAGAAAGTTTCGCAACAGTCCGATATCTTTAAAATCGATCGCCCCTTTTTCGATACAAAACCGACAAGGCCTGCGGCGTTGAAAAAACCGTCCGCCTCCACCGCCTCCGTCACGATCTCCACCCTGTTCACGTTCCATAACCGTCTCCCTCTCTGTTTAGACGTGCTCTTCAGGTTCGTACCCGGCATCATCGTGCGCCGGCGCCTCAGCCCCGCTGCCGCCATCCTGGCGCTTCGGCATGAACGTCACTGTTTGGGCCACCACTTCGTGCTTGCTGCGCTTCTGGCCGTCTTCCGTTTCCCACCGGCGCTGCTGCAGCCGCCCGTCGACGATGACCCCGCTTCCCTTGCTCAGGTACTGCCCGCAATGTTCCGCTTGCTTGCCGAACACGACAACGTCGACAAAACACACTTCTTCTTTCAATTCCTCGCCCTGCTTATATCGCCGGCTGACCGCGAGACCTAAACTGGCCACCGGCGTCCCGTTCGGCGTGTACCGCAGCTCAGGATTCCTCGTGAGGTTCCCGATGAGGATGACTTTATTAAACCCGGCCACCGGCGAACTCCTCCGATGACGTCTCAAGCGGCCGTGGCGGCACAAGCTCTTTCTTGAGATGGACGGTCAAAAACTTCAGGATGGAATCTTCCAGCCGATAGGATCGTTCGAGCTCACCAACCGTGAGGTTGGGCGCCCTGAAATAGAAGTAGGCATACGTGCCCTTGCGCTCCCGCTTCACTTCGTACGCGAGCTTCTTCTTGCCCAAGTTTTCCGATTTGATAAACTGTGCGCCGGTCTTCTCCGCGATGGCCTTCATCTTTTCGATCAGGGCAGCGGTCTCCTCGTCGGAGATAGACGTACGAATAATGAACAGAGACTCGTAGAGCTCCATGCAGCAATCCTCCTGGACAAAGGCCCCCGAACGAGTCGGGAGCAAGGTGTAGGCACGCCGGATATTGCCGGCGCGAAGGGATGAAACTACCATAGCCGTGAAGAAACTGTCAAATGAAACGGGGAGGCCCTGCTCGACATACCCGAGCGACCAGGCGTCTCAGCCACTCAGCAGAGGTGAACCGCAACTCAACCAGACGGCGCCCCCGCATCCTCTTCCGGCTTCTCGCGCACATTAAACTGGTTC
Source organism: Nitrospirota bacterium (assembly GCA_026387615.1). Classification (GTDB taxonomy): domain Bacteria; phylum Nitrospirota; class Nitrospiria; order Nitrospirales; family Nitrospiraceae; genus Palsa-1315. The sequence goes on along the minus strand of JAPLLI010000095.1, from coordinate 24,875 downwards.
ATCGCCACGGCCGTCCCACGATGGATCAGACATTCCAACGCATCGACGGCACGATCCAGGCAGGGGCTCAACAGCTCCAGCTCTTCTCTCGTGAAGGCCTGCAGCACATAGTCTGCCGAATCCTGACGCGGCGCCGGCCGGCCGATGCCGATCTTGATCCGGACAAACTCGGGCGTCCCGATCGCCTCAATGACCGACTTAATTCCATTGTGGCCCCCATGTCCTCCGGCCTGCTTGATCCGAAGGCGGCCCAAGTCAAGATCGAGATCGTCATGGATGAGGATAAGCTCGTCAGCGGTGAGCGAAAATTCTCGAAGGAGACCCTTGAGCGGAGGACCGGTGAGATTCATCCAGTCCAGCGTACCGGCGAGTTCGATGAGTTCCGATCCCAACCGTCCCGATCCGCGCTGCGCCATACCGCGCTGGGAGAGACGGATGGACCACCGAGCGGCTGCCCGCTCGATGACCCTCATGCCGGCGTTGTGGCGGGTCTGGGCATACGAATCGCCCGGATTGCCCAGCCCAACAAGGAGACGCAATGTTACTTCTTCTTTTCGGCTTCTTTCTTCTCAGCTTTTGGCGCAGCCGCGCCTTTTTTATCGCCGCCTTTTGCCTCAGCAGCCGCACCAGCCTTTGCCCCTTCGCCGCCAGCCGCGCCTTCAACTTTGCCCTTGCCGGCCACTTCAGGCTCTTTCGCACCCTCTGCCCCTGCCGTGCCGCTCGCCAAGAGCGATTCCAGCTTGGCTTCGGTTATCGGCGCCGCCACGCTCACGACCATCTGCTCAGGATCGTCGAGGTAACGAATGCCCTCGCGCACGACCACGTCTTTCAGGTGGAGGCCCTGCGAAATGTTGAGGCCCGAGGCATCAACTTCGATAAAGTCAGGCAATGCATCTGGCAGACACTCGATGTGCAACTCGCGCATATTGTGGTGCAGGATACCGCCTTCCTTGACGCCGGCCGGCACTCCGCCAGTCAAATGCAGCGGCACCTTGACGCGGATCGGTTTGTTCATCGAGATTTCGAACAAATCGGCATGCAACACATTGCCTTCGACGGGATCGACCTGGAAATCGCGCAACAGTGCGGTCCGGTTCGGTTTGGACTTCGCGCCGGTCAACGTGAGCGACACGAGCGCGGACCCTCCAGACTGGGCCTTCAAAATCTTGACCAAACTATCCGGCTCAATCGTCAACATCAGACATTCGCCCTGTCCGTACAGCACGCCGGGGATCTTGCCCTCCCGCCGAAGCTGGCGCGCCGCACCTTTGCCCGTTGTTTCTCTTACTGTGACTGCTAGTTCAAATTTCATGGTACTCCTCCGTCCCCTTCCCGCTAATCTTCAGATGCTGTGATCTCGAGCTAGGCAAACAATGAACTGACCGACTCATCTTCATGGATACGCCGGATCGCTTCACCCAAGAGTGGCGCGACCGATAGTTGATGCAACTTCGGGCAGATCTGCTCTTTGCCCCGCAACGGAATCGAATTGGTAACGATCACCTGCTTCAGGCAGGATTGCTGGATCCGGTCCAACGCCGGCCCGGTGAGCACCGCATGGGTACAAGCGGTCCAGACTTCCCGCGCCCCTTTATCGAGACAGGCCTGCGCCCCCTTCACGATCGTGCCGGCCGTATCGATCATGTCGTCCAGCAGCAGCGCGCTCTTGCCCGACACATCACCGATGATATTCATGATCTGCGTCTGGTTGGGCCCTTCACGCCGCTTATCGATAATCGCCAAGTTTGCTTGGAGCCGCTTCGCAAAGGCGCGAGCCCGTTCCACGCCGCCAGCGTCAGGAGAGACGACCACCAGATCGCTGACCTTTTGCTTGGTAATGTAGTCCAGCAAAACAGGAAGCGCGTAAAGATGGTCCACCGGAATATTGAAAAATCCCTGAATCTGCCCCGCATGGAGGTCCATCGTCAGCACGCGGTCCGTGCCGGCGGTACTGATCAGATCGGCCACGAGTTTCGCTGAGATCGGCACCCGCGGCTGGTCCTTGCGATCCTGCCTGGCATAGCCGAAATAGGGGATGACTGCGGTAATGCGGTTCGCAGAAGACCGTTTGAGCGCGTCAATGATGATCAACAGCTCCATCAGGGAGTCATTGACCGGCTGACAGCTGGACTGCACGACAAAGACGTCGGCGCCGCGCACGTTTTCCTCGATCTTGACGCGAATCTCACCATCGCTAAATGACGCGACCGTGGCCTCGCCGAGCTTGATCCCGAGATAGGCGCAAATCTCATGGGCTAGGGCCGGATTCGCATTACCGGAGAATATCTTGATCTCTCGACTCATTGATTTCCCAGATGGTCCTTTGGATGCACCTGCTAAGATTCTGATTTCGTTGCGTGGTTCGTCTCGACGGCGGACATTCGGCAGGCGCAACGATACTGCTCGCCTACCCCTCTGAACTGCGCGCTATTGAGGAAGCCAACTAAGGGGTCAAACTGTAACGGAATGGACGGAGAGTTGTCAACCAAAGCCTAGCGCGGGAGCCCTTCTTGCAAAACTTGCAGAAGGAGCGGACCCGAACAGGTCGGGACGACAAAGACGGCCCACTGCGGCTCACCGGCAAACGTAGCCTGAGCCCGGCGCGCGCCCGCCTCATCCGCAAATATTCCGAACACCGTCGCCCCGCTGCCGGACAGGAGCGCAATCTCGGCTCCTTGAGCCTGTAATCGCTGCTTGATCTCCCGAAGCGCTCCATGGGCGGCAAAGACGGGGGACTCGAAGTCATTCTCTGCTGCGGCAATCAGCTGGGGCCAACTCACCCCTGATTGCCGGTCGAGCTCGTATTGGGCTGACGACAAGGGCAGCACCCCGTTCCTGGCAGCCGCCAACTCCTGGTAGGCCCACTTGGTATTGACCCCAAACCCCGGGTTGACCAACAGGACCCAGCGAACCCCTTCGACCAGAACCGGCCGAACCGTTTCGCCTCGGCCTGCCACAAATGCCGAGGGAGCAAAGAGAAAGAACGGCACATCGCTCCCCAGCGCTTCTCCGACCTCAGCCATGTCCCGCGACGACCAGCCCAGCTGCAGCAAGCGATTCAACCCGATAATGGTCGCGGCGGCGTCGCTGCTCCCGCCTCCCAGGCCCGCGCCCATCGGTATGCGCTTCCGCAGGGCAATGTCGAGCCCGATCGATTGCCCGGCTCGCTCCAAGACCGCGGCGGCGGCGCGATAAACGAGGTTGGTCTGGTCTGCCGCCAACTGCACGGCATCACAGCTCAGATGAATACCTGTCCGGCCAGGACAGAGCCTGATCCGCACCTCGTCTTCGAGGGCAACCGTCTGCATGATCGACCAGAGGTTGTGGAACCCGTCGGGGCGGCGGTCGAGGATACGGAGGATGATGTTGATTTTGGCCGGAGCATAGACGGTCAGCTCCGAGGACGTCAGCGGCGGATTAATCACGGCCTCCCTTGATCGCATACTTCTCCAAGCGATAGCGGAACGACCGGGCGTTCAACTTCAGCAGGCGAGCGGCCTTTTTCTTCACCCACTTGGCCCGTTCGAGCGCCTGCACTAATAAATTTCGTTCGATCCCATTGATCAGCCCTTCCAAATCCACCCCGTCCACCGGCAGATCCGTCGGCGCCCCTGGCTGATGAGGGCTCACGGAGGGCCGAAGCCAGCCGCGAATATCCTCCTCCGACACGGACGCACCGGAGGAAAAGGCGGCAACCCGCTCAAGCACATTCTCAAGTTCACGCACATTGCCGCGCCATTCATGTCCCAAGAGCACATGCATCGCCTCCGGCGTCAAGACCGGAGCAGGCCTTCCGCTTTCTTGAGCGAATTTCTCGAGGAAATGTTTCACCAGCAGCGGGATATCTCCCGTTCGAAGCCGCAACGGCGGAAGCCGGATCGGGATCACATCCAACCGGTAGTATAAATCTTCACGGAACGAGCCATCGGCCACAGCTTTTTCAAGATCCTTATTGGTCGCGGCCACGATGCGCACATCCACCTTCACATCCTGGGTTCCGCCCACACGCCGAAACTCCCGCTCCTGAATGACGCGCAATAACTTGACCTGAATGGTGAGGGGCGTATCGCCGATTTCATCCAGGAAAATCGTGCCGCCATTGGCGACCTCGAACAGGCCGGCTTTATTGGCCATCGCGCCGGTAAAGGACCCCTTCATGTGTCCGAACAATTCGCTTTCGAGCAAGGTCTCCGGCACCGCGCTGCAATTCACCGCCACAAACGGCATCCGGCTCCGGGCGCTGTTATAATGAATCGCCCTGGCCACCAGCTCCTTGCCCGTTCCGCTCTCCCCGCAGATCAAGACGTTGCTCTTCGCGTCCGCCACTTTGCGCACCACGTCGAACACCTTCTGGATCGCCTCGCTCTGGCCAATGATTTGCGCAAAAGACGAGTGGCTCGCCATTTCGCGCTTCAAGAGAATATTTTCCGTCGAGAGCCGCCGCTTTTCCAGGGCGTTCCGGATGATCAACTGCACTTCATCAACCTGGAACGGCTTGGTCAGGTAATCGTAGGCACCCTGCTTCATCGCCTCGACCGCCGTGTCTGCGGTCGCAAACGCCGTAATCACCAGGACCACGGTTTCAGGCGACAAGGATTTCACCGCTTTCAGCACCGCCATGCCATCGGCTTTCGGCATACGGAGATCGGTGATGACGAGATCGAAGATTTCCCGGCCCACATGCCCGATGGCCTCTTCGCCGTCCGCGGCTTCGGTCACGGCATAGCCCGCGCGCGTGAGCATGATGCTCAGGACCTCGCGCAGACCTCGCTCATCGTCAACGACTAAGATCTTTTCCACGGCGTTCGTCCCTCATGCCACAACCGCACCCCGGCACCTCCGGAACGCGGCATACAGACCACAAAGCGTGAGCCCTGTCGCTCCTGACTTTCCACCTTGATCCAGCCCCCGTGCAGATCGATGATGCGATGCACGGCGGCGAGCCCGAGCCCCGAGCCCTCCCGCTTCGTCGTGAAAAACGGCAGGAAAATTTTATCGAGATTCTCTTTCGGGATACCTTCCCCGGTGTCCTGAAAGGCGATTTCGATGATGTCGCCTTTACGGCCTCCGACATCGACCTGGCGGCAGCTCGTCGAAATCGTCAGCTGCCCGCCGTCCGGCATCGCATCAAATGCGTTCGTGGCCAAATTCCAGAACACTTGCCGAAGCTGATCTTGATCCACCTGGGCCGCAAGCGATCCGGGTGCCAGGGACGTCACGATGTTGATATTCGAACGGGTTCGCGCTTCATGTTGAACGAGATCCAGCGTCTCGGCAAGCACTTTATTGAGGTCATATTCTGCCAGGCTGAGCGCCGGCGGACGCGCATATTGGAGAAATTCCGTGATGATGTTGTCGAGTCTGGTCGCCTCACGAATCGCAATGTCCATCAGCCGGCGATTGGTTTCGTCCCCTGTGGCATCCTGCCGGAGCATTTGCATCGCGCCAGCCAAGGCGCCAAGCGGATTCCGAATTTCATGGGCCATCCCGGCAGACATCTCCCCCAAGTTCGCCAGCCAATCCTTCCGGCGCATCTCCTCTTCAAGATCCCGAATCTGTGTCAGATCTTTAAACACGCCCACCAGCCCCGGCTGGTTCCCCTGCTCATGCAAGGGAGACAGGGTCATCCCCAGGATCAGGCGACTGCCGTCCGCCCGCTGACATTCCACTTCGAAGCGCGCCATCGGCGACAGGGTGCCGCTGAGAGGCTCTGCCGATTCCTGACCCGGATGCCAATTAAAGATCTCGTGCCAGGAACGTCCGGCCACCTGCGCGATCGTATAGCCGGTGGCTTCCTCGGCCGCCGGATTAAATGAGGTAATGCCCCCGCTCGCATCTGCCGTAAATACGCCACTGCTGATGCTGCGAACAATATTCGCGTGGAACACTTGCAGCCGGCTCAGTCCCTGCTCCTTCTCACGGAGTGACTGGCCCGCCTGCTGCAACTCATCCGCTAACGTTCCGCCCAGGATCCCGACGACAAGAAGGGCCAGCGCATAGACGCCGAACGTTTGAAATGTTTCCGGCACCGTCAGCCGGCTCGGCGGCAGCCACCCCCACCCCTCAACACGCCCATATAGTTGAATGTTGGTTAAGAGCCCGAACAGAATGATGGAAAAACAGGCCGCGAACAGCCCCACCCGCCGGCGGGGGACCAGGCTGGCGACCGCCACCGTCATCACATAAAGAACCGCAAACGGGCTCTCGATCCCCCCAGTCCTGGCCACAAGCACCGTCTCAAGGAGAAAGTCGATCCCGACCTGCGCCCAGAAAAATATCGTCAGGGCGCCTGGTGCAGTTAGGGCGCGGAGCAACAGAGCGGAAGGGATCGTCAGAAAATAGGTGGCAATAATCAGGGGGTAGAAGATTTCAACCCGCCCACCCTTCGCAACCTGAAAAACGAACGATAGACCGAACAGCAGGGTCACGAGGACCAGACGAAACCCCATAATCCAATACAATCTTGCGCGCAAATCATTCATGGAGGAACGGCCACGGTGAGAACGGCATAGGCTCTGACGCAAGCATTGCCCCGTTCAGGCTCCAGAGACACGAGGCCCGACACCCTATCCGATTGCGGAGGCCATCTTGAAGATCGGAAGATACATCGCAATCACGATAAACCCGATCACGATCCCCAGGAACACCATCATCGCCGGCTCAAGCAATGCCGTGAGCGAGGCCACGGCCTGGTCAACTTCATCTTCATAGAAGTCGGCGATTTTCCCTAACATCGTGTCCAAGGCGCCGGTCGACTCACCGACGGCGATCATATGCGTCACCATCTTCGGAAAAACTCCGCTAGCCGCCAGGGGATCAGCGATGGTCTTTCCGCCGCTGATACTGACGCGCGCGCCAAACAACGTTTCCTCAATCACCTTGTTCCCCGCGGTCTTGGCGCAAATGGCCAATCCATCGAGCAAGGGAACTCCGCTGGAGAGCAATGTCCCCAGCGTGCGGGTGAACTTGGCGACCGAGGCTTTCTTGATTAAGTCGCCAACCACGGGCAACTTGAGCAGGATCGTGTCAATGACTTTCCGCCCTTGCACCGTCGCATAATATTTCTTCACACCCACGACGGCCCCCACAATGACGCCAAGAATGACATACCAGTAGGCGATAAAGAAGTTGCTGGTGTCGATGACGACTTGCGTCGGGCCTGGCAGCCCCATCTTCCCGCCGGACAGTTCGAGGAACATCTTGGCAAAGATGGGAATGACAAACAGCATGAGGACCGTGATCACCACCACGGCCACGCCCATGATCGAGGCGGGATAGATCATGGCAGACTTGATCTGCGCTTTGAGCTTCATGGATTTCTCGATATATTTGGCGAGACGCGTCAAAATCGTGTCGAGCAGACCACCCACCTCGCCCGCATGCACCAAGTTGACATAGAGATCGTCGAAGACCTTGGGGTGGCGCCGCAAGGCGTCGGAAAAAGTCGAACCGGCCTCCACCTGACTCTTCACTTCTCCGATTGTCTCTCGCAGCACCTTATTTTCAGACTGAGTCGAGAGGATTTCGAGGCATTGCACCAGGGGCAGGCCTGCGTTGATCATCGTGCCGAATTGCCGGGTAAAGACGACCAGGTCTTTATCGGTGAGCCCGGACCCGAAACTCAAGCTGAAGCCACCCGCTCCACCCTTCTTTTCTTCGAGGCTCGTGACGACGATCTGTTGCTTGCGGAGTTGCCCCACCGCCTCATCGCGGGTTTTTGCGCTCAGCTCGCCCTTCTTGACGGCGCCTGATCTGGTTCGCCCGACATACGCAAAGGTCGCCATACGCAACACTTACCCTTCGATACAGCCATTGCTCTGGCCCGTTGTAGCGGGAAAATACCTGTCAGGCGAGTCTACTGGCCACCAGAAAAGCTGTCAAACAAATGCATCGTTTGCACGAGAACAACCGCGGCAGACTAGGCTGAACTGCCTGTCGCGCTCGTATGCCGATAGCCGCGGTAGAGATAATGCAGCCCGGACACAAGCGTGACGGAGACCATGCCGAACAACAGTGGCAGCAGGACGGCGGGATCCATGTGGCGAGAACTCAAGAATATCACCATCACGACATACGACAACTGAAGTAGCGTGGTGCCTTTCCCTAAGAACGTGGGCGTAATGTCGATCGGCGACTCCGTGACATGCGCCACCACCGTTCCCAGCATGAGGATGAGGTCCCGGCTGACCACGAGGATGGTGACCCACGAGGGAATCAAGTGAATCAGCGAGAGCGTAATAAATCCGGAGGTGAGGAGCAGCTTATCGGCCAAGGGGTCCAAGACGGCCCCCAGCCTGGTATGTTGATTCGTCACGCGGGCGATCGCCCCATCCAGCGCATCCGTGATGCCGGCCACGATGAGCACGATCAGGGCTTCGTCAAATCTGCCGTAGACCAGCAACCCGATATAGCAGGGAATCAGGAGAATACGGAGGATGGTCAAGCTGTTGGGGATGTTCATATTGTCCAGAATACCGCGCGGCCACAGCGGAGAGATGATAGGAGGGCGCCATGAGGTTGTCAACGGCTTGCAGTCGGCACGGGCTCACCCTATAATCGGGGCGTGGGCCATTCTATTTGCGTGTCATGGAGGTGGTGATGAGTTCGCTTCCGTTGCTCTTCAAAAAAGAAGGTCTCGTCGAAAAACACCAGGTTGAAGGCGTCGACCCGAGCGATCGGTATTTCAATCGCGCAGTCCTGGTCAACCGAACCCCCTCCGGCTACGCCGCCAAAACCATGTATGAGGCCCTGACGGTCGAAGGGCACTCGCATCCGACCATTGGCGCGGCCATACAAGAACTCATCGATGCGATGCAGAAGTTCGGCTTCAGCAAAATGAGAACGCGCGCCAACTTCAAGGGCACGAAGTACCTTGCCGAAAAAGAAACCTGGGTGGATTACCAAGACCCGGCGTAAGCTCTGATTATCCCAGCAAGCCCAGGCATACCAGCGCTTCACTGGCCCGCACGCCTCATACAACAGAACAACCCATCGCAGGACGCTCAAAATGGCCGTCAGCAAGGCCGCTGGCAAGTGCATAATTGTGAACTCTGAACGATGAACGCTGAAATGAGAATTAGCTTCCTCGTTCATTGCTCATAGTTCATCGCTCACCGTTTTCTGGGCTGGCGGACTTTTTCAGCGTCCTGCCCTCGCCACAAATTCTTCATACACGAGATCGTGAATGAGCGGACGGAAGACCTTAATCTTCTCGTTCTTCCGACTGGGATGGACCCGGTTGGATAACAGCACCACTTCCAACTCACATAACGGATCGATCCACAGCGACGTCCCGGTATAGCCGAGATGCCCGAACGACTGATCGGAAAAACAGGTCCCGGATGAAGAGGGAACCGATGGCGTATCCCATCCCAAGGCCCAACTCGATCCCGCAGCCTGGTCTTGGCGCCTCGTAAACTGCCTGACCAATGCGCCATCCAGCATCGATTCTTTCCCATGATAGGCGCGGAGCCAGGCTCCGGAGACTGCCAGCACCGATTCGACGGTCCCGAACAGGCCTGCGTGGCCCGCAACCCCACCCAACGCCGCAGCATTGTCGTCATGCACCTCGCCGCACAATAGTCGATTGCGCCGCTCGTTCCATTCAGTCGGAGCAATTCTTGATCGATCGATGAGGGAGGAACTGCCCCCTGTCACGGGACAAAATAACAATGGATCGGCCCCCAGCGGTCGAACGATGGCTTCCTCGCACCACCGGTCCAAGGCCATGCCGCTGAGCCGTTCCACCAGAAATCCCAACAACATGAACCCGATATCACTGTAAATGCTTCGCTCACCCCTGGCATAAACCAACGGTTCGTCACGAACCATCCGCAGCACCGCCTGTCTGCTTGACTCAAGTCCCCCAGGCCCTCCCGGGACCAAGCCTCCCGCATCCAGCCGCTCGTAGAATGGCCGCCAACCTGGCAAACCTGAACGATGGGTCAGGAGATCACGCACCGTCGCCTGCCCGACCGGCGCCCCTTCAAGTTCTGCGAAAATCTGTTGCACGGAATCGTCGAGGGCAACCTTGCCGCGCTGAATCAGGAGCAAAACAGAGGTCACCGTGGCCAAGGGTTTCGTCAGAGAGGCCAGATCGTAGATGGTGGAGGCTTGGACAGGCAGGCCCGGAGGCTCTGACGACAGCCGTCCAGCCACCACCAGACATTGCAGCTCGCCGCGCAGACGCACCGCCAGCTGGGCGCCGGGGAAGATACCGCCGTCAACGGCTGATTGCACTGCCGCGTCAATGACCCGATGCGTAGCCATAGGCAAGACAACCTATCACTGGTGAGGAGATCTGCTGTGGTGGGCGGCTCGAAACATACCGAGAAACGCATTAGAACGTGAGAACCGACCGGAGCGAACCAATCACAAGGCCGGACTGGGCTTTCCCTCCAGCTTGGACTCCGAGACGGTCGCGGCATCCCGAAGCGCTTCCTGCTCTTCGACTTCCAGCATCCGCTCGAACATCCGCAACGATCCGCGCAACCGTTCGACCATGAGCAGCCGCTGCTTCTGGAGCGACGAAAGATCCCGTTGCGTATCGGTCAGATCCACTCTGGCCTTCCGGATCAACTCGCCGGCCTTCAGTTCGGCCTCCTTGACGACAAGGTCCGCCTCCCGCTGCGCGCTCCGCTTCACATCCTCCGCCATCGACTGTGCCGACAAGAGCGTGCTCGACAACGTCGATTCCGTCCGCCTCAGCTCGACAAGCTGCTGTTCAAGAGAGGCGATCGTGTCTCGCCGGGCCGCATTGTCTCGGTTCAACGATTCGACTGTCTGCGCCACCTCTTCCAGGAAGCGATTGACCTCTTCCCTGTTGTATCCGCGAAAGCCGACCGTGAACACCATTTGCTGGATATCAAGCGGTGTCATTCTCAGAGCATCTCTCTTGGCCATCTCAGTTCATCCTCATGGCTAATTCCTTGAGCGATTGCACCACCGCGATCTGCAAAAATGTAATGATTAAAATCACGATGAGCGGCGACAGGTCAATCCCCATGCGCCACCCGACCCACCCACGAATCGGCGCCAAGACCGGTTCGGTCGCACGATCCAGAAATTGCACGATGGGGTTCCAGGGGTCAGGGTTGACCCAGGAGATCAAGGCGCGAGCGATGATCACCCACATGTAGAGCCACAACACATAATCGAGGATGGTCGCAACCGCCGTTAACACATTGCCTGCCACAAACATCAGTGTCCCAGCTCCTTTGATCGTAACGTCGCCGCCTCGACGGCCGCCATCAACGTTGCGCGAAGGCCCCTCTCTTCGAGTTCATAGAGCCCGGCGATGGTCGTCCCTCCTGGAGAGGCTACCCGATCTTTCAGTTGCGCGGGATGCACCCCTGACTCCAGCACCAACCGGGCCGCGCCGAGTACCGTCTGGGCCGCAAGGATTTCGGACGTCTGCCGCGGGAGCCCCATCTTCACGCCCCCATCGGCCAAGGCCTCAATGGCAAGAAATACATAGGCCGGCCCGCTGCCGCTCAATCCAGTCACGGCATCCATCAACCGTTCCTCAACCAGCACCACCCGTCCGACCGCTTCAAATAACGTGTGGGCCAGCCGCCTGTCCGCTTCAGAAACCGCACTGCCCAGAGCAAGAGCCGTCATCCCTTCCCGGACCAAGGCCGGCGTATTCGGCATCGCACGAACGACCCGCATCGCCCCGGCCATCTGTTCCGCGATGGTCTTGATCGTCACCCCTGCCACAATCGAAATCACCAGGACCTTGGCCAGAGCCGCCCCAAGCTCACCGAGCACAGCAGGAAGCGTCTGAGGCTTCACCGCCAAGACGACCACATCGGCCCAGGCGACCGCTTCGCGATTGACGGAACCGACCCGAACGCCGAACTGACCCTTCAAACAGTCGCAGCGCTCGGCAACGGGATCCGTCGCCCATATCGACTCGGCAGGACAGACTTGTCCGGCAAGAAGACCCCCGATCAGGGCCTCAGCCATCTGACCGCCCCCGATAAACGCAATCTTATTGGTAATCGTTGGATGAGACATGCCGCGCTCCAAATATCGCCGTACCGACCCGCACCATCGTGGCCCCCTCTTCGACTGCCACAGCATAATCGCTCGACATGCCCATCGACAGCTCCTCCAAGGAAACGGTCCCGATCCTTTGGCGCGAAAGACGCTGAGCCAATTCACGTAACCGGCGGAAGGAGGGACGAGCCTGTTCCGGATCACTGACAGGAGGAGGAATCGCCATGAGCCCCTTCACCTCCACATGAGACAAGGCCCCCAACCTCGGCAACAGCCCCTCAAGCTCATCGGGACGGAACCCTGATTTCGTCGATTCCCCTTCGAGATTCACTTCCAGTAACACCGCTTGCCTCAGCCCCGCCTCCTGCGCCCGTTTATCGATTTCCTGCGCCAGTTCGAAGCTATCGACCGAGTGGATGAGATCGAAGACCCCCACGACCGACCGGGCCTTGCGCCGCTGCAAATGTCCGATAAAATGCCACTGCACCGGCACCCCTCGCAGCCCCTCGATTTTCGGAAGCGCCTCCTGGAGGCGGTTCTCACCGAGGATCGCCAACCCCGCCGTGATCCCCTCGCGAATCTGGTCGAGCCCGACTGATTTGGTTGCCGCGATGAGGCGCACGCTTCCGTCAGGCCGTCCGGATTGCCGAGTCGCATGCCGGATCCGCTCGAGCACAAGCCGAACATTTTCACTAATTGAACCCTCAGGCCGTCGATCCATCGCATCTGAGCCGCCACAACTGAAACCACAATCTTCGAAACATCTACCGCATTGTACCGAACAGCCAAGCAAATGTCAGCGCAGACACCAACCCGCCGCTACCGGCCGACTGCAAGGGTAATCCCGCTGACCATCGTCCCCTTCACCCGGCCTTCCCGTCGATAGGAATAGAACAGGTCCTCATGGCAAATCGTACACAGATTCACCGATGAAATAGAGGCAGCAGGCAGACCCTCCGCCTCTACTTGCCTGCGAATCAACGTCTTGAGATCCAGCCGCGCCTTGCTCCCCTCATAATCCCGCAGCACCGATTGCCAATCCGGCAATCCCGCTCGTAACTGATCGAGCACCGGCTCGTCCACCTCATAGCAACAGGGACCGGCGGAAGGACCGATACTAATGCGCAAATCCGACGTCGTCGACCCGAACCTGGCCGCCATCAAGGCGAGCGTCTTCGGAACGATTCCCGCCACGGCGCCACGCCAGCCCGCATGAATGGCCGCCACAACACGCCGACGCGGGTCATGCACGAGCACCGGGACACAATCTGCCGTGCGCACCGCCACCGTCACGCCTGGCTGATCGGTCACCAGGGCATCCCACCCGCCGGGAAACTGATCCGACTCGGTCAGCGGCCGGTCCACCACCAGCGCATCCGTCCCATGCACCTGCTTGACGGACAGCAGCCAGCCGCGCCCCCTCGCCCCGGACTGGCGGGCGGGCACTCCGAGATCCAGCGTCAGCGACTCGGCATGCCGGCGCGTACCGAAAAAATGCCGGACACCGTCACGCGCGGAGGCAAAGGCAGGCACCGTGATCACCGCTGCACTCATGGCATACTCCGCTGACGCAACTCAGTCGGCCTGCTTGCGTAAAAATGTGGGCACATCCCACTCATCATCCGCCGCGACCGCCACTCGCTCCATCGATTCCCGTGCTTCGCCCCTCTGCCGCAAATACGTGGGGCGATCGAGATCCTTCAGGGGGCGGTCTTCATGCGCTCGCTCTCCTGCCGACGCCCCGACGCCGGTCATGACTTGCTGCCCGGTCCTGGCACTCCGCGGCATCACCACCGGAACCGGAGCCGGCTGCTCCTCCCGTTCAAACCCTGTGGCAATCACCGTCACGACCAGGTCGTCGCCCATATCGGGATTGATCACCTGCCCGACAATGATATTGGCTTCCGGATCGGCCGTCTGCTGGACGATCGTCGCCGCCTCCTCAATCTCGTGCAGCGACATGTTGGGGCCGCCGGTGATGTTCAGCAAAACGCCGCGCGCCCCCTCGACACTGCCTTCCTCCAGCAACGGGCTGCAGATCGCCTTCTGCGCCGCTTCAATGGCCCGATTCGTCCCGCGCGCCATGCCCATGCCCATCACGGCACGGCCCGTATGGGACATCACGGTGCGCACATCGGCAAAGTCCACGTTCACGTGGCCGGTCGTCGTGATCACATCCGCAATGCCTTGAATCGCCTGGCGGAGTACGTCATCGGCCACCTTGAAGGCTTCAAGCAACGGCGTGGATTTATCCACGATACCCAGCAACCGCTGATTCGGAATGATCAGCAGCGTGTCCACATGGCGACGGAGATCGCGGATCCCTTCATCCGCATGAACCATCCGGCGATGCCCTTCGTAGGAAAAGGGCTTCGTCACGACCCCGACGGTCAGGATCCCGAGTTCACGCGCGATACTCGCCACGATCGGCGCTGCGCCGGTCCCGGTTCCACCGCCCATGCCCGCCGTCACGAACACCATGTCCGCGCCCTCAAGGCATTCCCTGATCTGATCTTTGCTTTCCAGCGCCGAATCCTTCCCGACTTCCGGCTTCGCCCCGGCCCCAAGTCCCCTGGTCCGGTCGGGACCCAGTTGCACCTTGTACGACGCCCGCGACCGATCCAACGCCTGCAGATCGGTATTCGCGGCAATGAAATCAACCCGCGCCAGTCCGGACATGATCATGGTGTTGATGGCATTGCATCCAGCGCCACCGACACCGATCACTTTGATCCGAACAGGGGACATGACATCCTCTTCGAATGAAAACATCAGGACACCTCCCTTGATAGAATCCACGAGACGGCCTGCCGCCTCGCCTTACGGTTAAAAAAACTCGGACATCCAGGATTTCATACGATCAAACGCTTTACTCAACGGCCGCCGGCCACGCAAACCCGCCGAGGCCATCTCCTCCGCATGGTGCCTGGCATGGAGCAACAGACCGACCCCCGTGGCATGCATGGGATTCGTCGCGATCTCGTGCAGCCCTCCGATCCCGGATGGCGCACCGCGGCGAGCGGGCAGGTTCAACACCTTCTCCGCCGCATCCGACATCCCTTCCAGCAACGAGGTCCCGCCGGTAATCACCACTCCGGCCCCCAGCATGCCCTCGTAGCCGGCCCGCGCGATCTCCCGACGGACCAACTCGAATATTTCTTCGACCCGCGGCTCAAGAATCTCGGCCACGTCACGACGCGAAAACGTTCTGGCCGGACGGTCTCCGACCGACGGCACTTCGACGGTTTCATGGCCCTGCAACAAATCTGTCCTGGCGATCCCATGCTGCAGCTTGATCTTCTCGGCCTCGGTCTGCGTCGTCAGCAGACCGATCGCGAGATCCTTCGTCAAATTCTGCCCCCCGATCGGCAACACCGCGGAATGCCTGATGCTCCCGTCGAGGAAAATGGCGAGATCGGTCGTCCCTCCGCCGAGGTCGATCATCACCACCCCCAGATCCCGTTCTTCCAGGCTCAAGACCGCCTCACTGGAGGCCAAGGGCTGCAGCACGATATCGACGACATCGAGCCCCGCACGGTTCACACACTTGATGATGTTCTGCGCAGAGGTCACGGCGCCGGTAATCACATGTACGTTCACCTCGAGCCGGTTTCCGGACAGCCCCAATGGCTCCCGAACCCCTTCTTGCCCGTCCACCGTAAATTCGCGTGGCAGCACATGAAGAATCCGTCGATCGTGAGGAATCACCGCCAGCGTCCGCGCGCTCTCGATAGCCCGATGGATATCCTCCCGCGTCACCTCCGACTTCTTGAGCACCACCACGCCCTTACAGTTCTCCGCGGAGATATGACTGCCGGCGATCCCGGTATAGACGGAGTTGATCTGAACTGCCGCCATGAGCTCCGCTTCTTCGACCGCCTTTTTAATCGACGCGACCGTGCTTTCGATATCGACCACGACGCCTTTGCGGAGTCCTCGTGACGGACTGGTTCCGACCCCGATGATGTTCAGCGTCCCCTCATCGGTGACCTCCGAAACTATGGCGCAGATCTTCGTGGTCCCAATATCCAGCCCCACAAGAATCTGATCACGCTTCGGCACAGCCCTCACCCCCTTTCACGCACAATGACACGGTTGTCGTAGCGCAAATCGATTTCGCTGCCCTCGCGCTTCCGCCCGTCGAATGCCACCGCTTTGAGCGACGGCTTCACTTTCTGAAACCGCTCCCACTGATCGACCAGGGCGTCGCTACCGAACTGAAACCGCACCCCGTCGGCAAAGGCCGCCACATTCAAAGGATTCGCAAGGTCCACTTCGATCCGCCCATCGACCGTCGCAGCAATAAGCCGGGCCAGTACGATTCCGGACTGCACCGTGTTGCGCACACGCGACTCGCCCCCCAACAGATATTTCGACTCCACCCCGACCAACAGGGGCAGCGTGGGGTCGTCCTCTCGGCCCAATTTGCTCAAGAGGTGTCCGCTCTCATCACTCAGCCAATGATCCGCGCCCGTCCGAATGATCGCGGCCGGCGTCCGTTCCAACACGGTTACATGCAGCAGATGCGGCAACCGGCGCTCAACCGTGGCGTCCTTGATCCAGGCATGGACACGCACTCGCTCGGCAAGAAACGAGGTACTGACTTGATGGAGCCCCATGCCGGGCTTCAAGGCCAGCAACTCCACCACTTCCGGCTTCGTCACATGGTGAATGCCCTCGACCTCCACCGAGCGGATCTCCAGCCACTCTTGGAGCACCGGCCCCATCTCTCTGGCTGCGAAGGTCAGGCCCCCGACCACCGCCGCAATACCGAGGATCCATCGCCCCACCCGCAACGCCCGCCGGGCCCGCGCGAAAAACTTCTCGCGCCGCGCCTGTTGCCGTTGATCCGCCACCTGGCTGGCGCGTTCGCCCTTCCACTGATTGAGTCGGGGGCCTGTGCCGCGCGTCCCTCGCCTTCGCATGGACAGCTTCAAGGCTTTCGTCCTTTCCGTAATGGACGCGCGAGTCGCGCCGCACGTACCAGCGCCGACTCGAGAATCCGCTCCGTCAACTCATCGTAGGCCATCGTGGCCTGTGCCGCCGCCATCGGCAGCAAACTCGTTTCCGTCATACCTGGCACCGTATTAATCTCCAGCACAAACGGACGGCCGCGCGGCGTGATGCGGAAATCCACCCGGGCCGCCCCTTCGCAGCCTACACCTCATAGGTGCGCAAGGCCAGCGCCCGAATCTCTTTGGTCACCGCCGCAGGCAAGGGCGCGGGACAGAGATACTGCGTTTTTCCCTTTTCGTATTTCGCCGCAAAGTCATAGAACCCGCCCGGCGCCACAATCTCCACCGCGGGAAGCACCAAGGGGGACGCCTTGGGCCGCCCAATGATCGACACCGTCACCTCATGCCCCGGGATATAGGCTTCGACCATCGCATCGGTGTCGTAGCGATGGGCCAGAGCCAGCGCTGCGCGCCATTGCTCCGGCTTCCGCACGATGCTGACGCCGATCGTCGAACCTTGTGACGCAGGCTTCACCACGACAGGCCAGCGCAGTTTCTCCGCCCGCAACAAAACGGCGCTCGCGACCTTCCTCCCCCGCTTCACCACCGTACCGGCCGGCACAGGAATCCCCACTGAGGCCAACAGCGTTTTCGTCGTCACCTTATGCATGCCGACCGCGCTGGCCTGAATACCGGATCCGGTGTAGGGAATCCCCAGCGTTTCCAGGAATCCTTGAATCGCGCCATCTTCTCCGCCCGGTCCATGCAAGGCCAAAAAGGCCAGGGCAATCTTCTGCTTGCGCAAATCCTGGGAGAGCGTCGGGCCGACATCGATCGCCACCGCATCGTACCCACGGCGCACCAGCGACCGATGGACGGCGGCGCCGGTCCGGAGCGAGACGTCACGCTCGGCCGATTGCCCACCCATCAATACCCCGATACGGGCGCGGGTCAGCAGGGGTCGTGTGTTCAGACGAAGCTTACTCATGGCGCGCCGTCTCCCCGACGATTTTCAGTTCAAGATCTAACCGCACGCCCACGCGACGACGAATGGCGCGACGGACCTTCCCGATCAGGGCAATCACGTCCGCTGCGCGTGCCTGCCCGCGGTTCACCATGAAATTGGCATGCTTCGTCGAGACTTCCGCATCGCCAACCCGTGCCCCCTTGAGGCCCACCGTCTCGATCAATCGACCGGCAGAATCGTTCGGCGGATTCTTAAATACACAGCCGGCGCTCGGCATCGCGAGCGGCTGCGTGTCCCGCCGATAATGGAGGTAGTCCTTGACCACTTTCTCAATCTCCGACCGAACCCCCTGCGTCAATTGAAGCCAGACCCCGACGACGATGCCGCGAGGCAGCAGAGCCCGGCGATATTCGAACGGGATCTGATCTGCCGTGAGGTCCACAATCTGTCCCTTCATATTCACCATCCGAACAGCCTTGACCGCATCCTTCATCTCCCCGAGCTTCGTGCCGGCATTCATCACGACACAACCGGCCACAGTCCCGGGAATGCCCGCCGCCCATTCCAGTCCCGCAAGGGAATGCTTCATGGCGTACCCGATCAATGTCGGCATCCCCACTCCCCCTTCGGCGTAGAGAACGTCACCCGGTTCTTCTTTGATGGCCCGCAGCCGCACCAGGCTGACCACGATGCCGCGGATGCCTCCGTCCCGGATGAGCAGATTCGTCCCGCCCACGACAAACAAAGGAACCTTGCGCGCGCGCGCCTGCTGGACCACCAGACAGACATCCTCAATATCAGCCGGCTCCACCACGACATCCGCTGGCCCTCCGATCTTGAACGAGGTGTACTCTCCCAACGGAGCCTGGAAGGACACGGAGCCCCGCAGGCCAGCCACCGCAGCCCGCACATCAGCCTGCGTAAATCGCCGATGCCCTTTCGCCGCCGCCGTCACAGACCGACTTTTTCGCGTCATGGCCTCATACGGTGAGGGTCAACCGGGCCAACAGTCCAGGCCCCGTCTTCCAAATGTCCCCCGCTCCTAATGTGATGACAAGATCCCCCGATTTCAGATGGGGCAGGACCTGCTCCACTAGCTGGTCTTTCTGTTCCACGAAGGTCACAGAGGGATGACCGGCCGCGCGAACGATCTCGGCCAGCTTGGCGCCGGACACCCCGGGAATCGGCTGTTCGCCTGCCGCATAAATGTCCGTTAAAAATAGTACGTCCGATTGCGCGAACGCCTTGGCAAAATCCTCCAGCAGATCTCGCGTCCTGGTATAGCGATGAGGCTGGAACAGCACCACTAACCGCCGGTCCCCCCAGCCTTGTTTCGCGGCGGACAGGGTCGCCTTGATCTCCGTCGGATGATGCCCGTAATCGTCCACGACCATGATCCCGTTGACTTCCCCTCGCAGATGAAAGCGCCGCTCCACCCCCGTATAGGCCGCCAGCGCTTTTCGGATGAGGTCTACCGGCACATCCAACTCGATGCCGATCGCAATCGCCACGAGCGCATTGGAGACGTTGTGCCGGCCCGGCACCGACAGGCGGAAGGGGCCCAGATTGCGGCCACGGAACTGCGCCCGGAACTCGGCGCCCCATTGGTTCAAGCTGATCTCGCTCGCAAAAAAGTCCGGCGTCACTCCATCAGGCTCACTCAGCCCGTAGGTCTGATACCGTTTCACGATCTTCGGGAACAGGGCTCTCAGACGATCGTCGTCCGCACACAACACCGCCAATCCATAGAACGGCACCTTATTGATAAACTCGAGGAAGCTCTCACTGATGCGCTCCATGCTGCCGTAATGTTCAAGATGTTCCCGGTCGAGATTCGTCACCGCGGCGATAGTCGGCGACAGGCGGAGGAACGACCCGTCGCTCTCATCCGCTTCCGCCACCAGGAGATCTCCCCGGCCCAGTCGGGCATGGCTCCCCAACGCATTCACTTTGCCCCCGATCACCATCGTCGGATCCAGGCCCCCCTGCGCCAGCACATTGGCCACCATCGACGTCGTCGTGGTCTTCCCGTGAGCGCCGGCAATGGCAACCCCGAATTTCAGCCGCATCAACTCCGCCAGCATCTCGGCCCGGGGAATCACGGGAATCTGCTTCGCCTTGGCCGCCACCACCTCGGGGTTCTGCGCCGACACGGCGGAGGAGATGACGACCACTTGCGCCTCTCCCACATTCGATTCCTGATGGCCGACAAAGATCCGTCCGCCCAGCTCTTCCAATCTCCTCGTCGTATCGGAGGCCTGCAAGTCCGACCCGGTCACTTTGTACCCCAGGGTCAACAGCACCTCGGCGATGCCGCTCATCCCCGAGCCCCCGATGCCCACGAGATGTATCTGTTGCGTCTTGCGAAACATGGTCGCGCGCCTTACTCCACCAACCGGTGGATATGAAGATTGCCCCTGACGACGTTGCTCTGCACCATTAGACTCCCGCCTCTCCACCAGACCGGTTGACATCATGATGGCCCTCCATGAGTGCGTAACATTCGCGGACGATGACCTCGGCCGCATCGGTTCGTCTCATCGCTAAACTGGCCGCGCCCATCCCCCTCACCCGCTCAGAATCCCCGAGAATGCTCGCCACCGCGCGAGCCAGCGTGGAGCCTGTGAGGGCTGACTGTGGAAGCACCACGGCCGCCCCGGCTGCTTCCATGACCTTGGCATTCTTCATCTGATGGTCGTAGATGGCGGAGGGCAGAGGGATCAGGATGGCCGGCTTCCCACAGGTCGTCAGCTCCGCCACCGTCATGGCCCCGGCTCTCGCCACCACAAGATCCGCCTGCCGCAACACCGCTGGCATGTCATAGAGAAACGGCGTCACCTCCGCAGCGATGCCGGCGCGACGATAGGCCTCGGCCACTCGCGCATGGTCGGATTCGCCGGTCTGATGCGTGATCGTGAGTTGCGGCAATTGCGCCATCAGTTCGGGCAATCCTTCCACCACCGCCGTGTTAATCGCTTTCGCACCCTGACTCCCGCCAAAAATCAACAAATGAAAGGGCTTCCTCTTCTCCTGACTCTGCTGCACGAAGTCCAGAAAAGCCTTACGAATTGGAATCCCCACCACGCGCACCTTCGAGCGAGTAAACGAATCGGCCGCCGACTCGAACCCGAGGAACACTCGTTGCGCAAAAGGCCCGACCACTTTGTTGGCCATGCCAGGATAGGCATTCGGCTCAAGAATCACGCGTGGCACCCCGCTCAAGGCTGCGGCCAGCAGCATCATGGGACTAGTATAGCCGCCGAGCCCGATCACCAGATCCGCCCGTTTCGTACGGAGGATCTTCAGGCACTGCCACAAACTGACCGGCAGCGCACAGAGCCCGGTCACCGCCCCCCATAGCCCCTTCCCCATCACCGGCTGGGCAGCGATCAAGGCCAAATCGAACCCTTCGTGGCCCAACACATTCGATTCAAGTCCCCGCGCCGTCCCCACAAAAAGCACCTGCGTCGCTGGGTCGTGCCGGAGAAACTCTCTCGCCAACGCCACGGCCGGATAGAGGTGCCCACCGGTTCCTCCCGCTGCAATGACGATCGTCATCCGTGATCCGACCCGCCGCGCCCGCCGCGAGACCCGCCTGCATGCCGGTCTCGCGAAATACTGAGCAGGATCCCCACGCCGACCAGACTGACCACGAGCGAGGATCCACCGTAGCTGACGAAGGGTAACGTTAGTCCTTTCGTCGGCAAGAGCCCCGTCACCACCGCTGCATTCACCAGGGCCTGGCCGCCGATCAACAGGGTAATGCCCATGCCCAGATACCGGCCGAAGGGCACCCGCGCACGGGCGGCGATCTGAAACCCCCGCCAGACAAACACCGCAAAGAGCAGGATGACCGTGGCGGTTCCCATGAGCCCCAGTTCTTCGCCAACCAGCGAGAGCACAAAATCCGTATGGGCCTCCGGGAGGAAATAGAGCTTCTGCTTGCCCTCCCCCAGCCCCACTCCGAAGGGACCGCCGCTGCCGAAGGCCAAGAAGGACTGCGTGATTTGAAACCCGGCCGCCGAGGCTTCCTTCCAGGGAGCCATGAAGGTCATGAGCCGTTGCCGTCGATAGCTGGATCCGAGGATCAACACTAGAACGACCGGCACGGCACAGAGGCCCAACGTCACCAGATGGGAGATGCGCGCCCCGGCAAGAAAACAGAGTCCGATCGTCACCAATCCGATCACCACGACCGTCCCAAGATCCGGCTCGCGTAAGACCAGTACACTCAACACGCCCAACACGATCAAGGCCGGCAGCAGACCATCCCGAAACGATGTGATCTTGTCCTTTTTTTTGGTCAGATAGGCCGCCATATAGATGACCACCACCAGCTTGACCATTTCCGCCGGCTGCAACGAAATCGGTCCCAGCCGCAGCCACCGCCGCGCCCCCTTGGCCGACACACCGAGCCCCGGCACCAAGACCATGACGAGCAGTAGCCCCATGATGATTAACATCGGACGGGAGAGTTTCTGCCAGAGCGTGTAATCGATACGCGACGTGAGATGCATCAGGAGAAAACCGAGCGTCAGCCAGGCGAGCTGCCGCTTCAGATAAAACCCGGAATCGTGAAACCGGTTGCCCGCCACGATGGCACTCGCGCTGAACACCATGACCAGCCCCACCAGGGCGAGCGTCATCGTCACAGCCAGCAACGTGTAGTCCGTCGCGACCCGCTGCTTGCCCGATCGTTGGCTGGTCTGGGACCATGGAAGAGCCAGAGTCCCTGCTGATCGATGCGCCATTGCTCAGAACCGCCCCTCCCTTGCCTGGCACGTCACGCCGGTAAGGCCTGAACCAATGATTTGAATTGACGACCACGATCTTGATAGTCCGCAAACATATCGAAGCTGGCGCAGGCCGGGGACAGCAACACGACATCGCCAGACGAAGCTCCCTGCGCCGCATGTTCCACGGCCTCCTGCAAACTGGCCGCCTCGGTCATGGTGGCGACCCCCTCCCAGGCCCGTCGCAAGAGCGGCGCCGCTTCTCCGATCAAAATCACACGTTTGGTCCGGCGGCCGACTGCCTGGGCCAATCGAGAAAAGTCGCCGCCTTTGTCCCGCCCGCCCGCGATGAGCCAAATCGGCTGTTCGATGCTCTCCAACGCCTTGAGCGTGGCATCGACATTCGTGCCCTTCGAATCGTTGACAAATCGGACCCCGCGCCGCTCACGGACGATTTCCAGGGCATGCTCCAGCCCGGGAAACGTCGCAAGGACTCGACGGATCGCGTCGAGCGGACAGCCGCACAACAGGGCAACGGTCACGGCGGCCATGACGTTCTGGACGTTGTGGTTGCCGATGATGCGAATCTCGCTGCGACGACAAATCTCCTGCCGCACCCCGGTCACCGTCGTCACGATCCAATCCCCGTCGAGGCAAGTCCCCCCGGACAAATCGGCGCCGATCATGGGCGTACTCGTAAATCCCAGCCGTTTCGCAGCGACGCGATGTCGCAACGGAGCCACACGGTCATCGTCGAGGTTAAACAGGGCGAAATCCGACGAGGTTTGATTCTCAAAGATCCGCTGTTTGGCCGCCACATAGTCATCCAGCGACTCATAGCGATCCTGGTGATCGATCGTCACGTTGAGCAGGGCGGCAATCCAGGGATGAAATTCATCGATCGTTTCCAGCTGAAAACTGGAGACCTCCACGACGAGATAGTCATAGGGGCTCGGCTGCCCCTCCTGGCTCGCGCGAAAGTCTTCCATCGCCGCTTCACTCAACGCCGTGCCTAAATTGCCGCCGACGAACGCCCGCTTCCCGCTCTCGGCCAGAAACTTGCCGATCAACGTCACCGTGGTGCTCTTGCCGTTGGTGCCGGTGATCGCCAGAAGCGGGCTTCGCAGGAACTGCGCGGCCAACTCCAGTTCACCGATCACCTTCACCCCGCGCCGCCGCGCCGCCTCAAGCGACGCCAATCGAGAGGGCACTCCGGGACTGATCACCACCAGGTCCGCCGCCTCGAGCGACGACTCATACTGCGCCCCGACGGTCACACGGACGTGATCGCGATCGATCGAACCGAGGATCGCCGTCAACTCAGCTTGCTCCTTGCGATCGGCTACCGTGACATGGGCGCCAGCCGCCTGGAGCAGTCGGCAGGCGGCCACGCCGCTCCTGGCCAGACCCATCACCGTGACTTTGGCTCCCGCAAGTTTCACTGTTGCGACTCCCACCATGCCGTCACCGGAGCTTTAACGTACTCAGGCTCAACAGAGCCAAGAGGATGGCGATGATCCACAAACGGACCACAACCTTGGGCTCCTCCCATCCCTTCATCTCAAAATGATGATGGATGGGGGCCATGAGGAAAATCCGCTTTCCGCGCGACTTGAATGAAATCACTTGAAAAATAACCGAGACCGCTTCAATCACAAACACCCCGCCGACCAGCAACAGCAACAGCTCATGCTTGCTGATGACCGCCACGGTGCCCAAGGCTGCGCCCAAGGGAAGCGACCCGACATCTCCCATGAACACGGTCGCCGGGTACGAATTGAACCAGAGGAAGCCCAGACTCGCCCCCAGAATAGACGCCGTGAACACGGCGAGCTCGCCCGCGCCTTCGATATGCTGAATCAGCAAATAGTCCGACATCAGCCGATTGCCGGAAACATAGGCCACGATCGTATAAGCCAAGGCGGCAATCATGATCGGTCCGATCGCCAACCCATCGAGGCCGTCGGTCAGATTGACGGCATTGGAACTCCCGACAATGACCAGGACGGCAAAAGCGATATAGAACCACCCGAGGTCCGGCACGACCGTCTTGAAGAAGGGAATGCTGAGCTTGGTCGTGTAGCCAGGCAGAAAATAGAGGGCGATCGCGATCGCCAAGGCCAGCACCACTTGCGCCGTAAACTTCTGCCCCGCCGATAACCCCTTCGATTGCGCTTTGACGAACTTGAGGTAGTCGTCGACAAATCCGATCGCCCCGAA
>JAPLLI010000041.1 GCA_026387615.1 Nitrospirota bacterium | reverse complement strand
ACGGCTCAAGCCACTGTCTTTCTCCTCCCCGGAACCCTCGAAAAGATTCAACAGGGCAAGATTGCCAAGGGCGATGTCTTGTCCGTGGCGCAGGTCGCAGGCGTGATGGGGGCCAAGCGGACCCCGGACCTGATTCCCATGTGCCATCCATTGCTGATCACCAGCGTCGATATTTCATTCAAAGAAGAAGCTCAGCCGAACCAAGCAGGCCTCTGTTCGATCACCATTCTGGCCACGGCCAAGACGACCGGGCAAACAGGGGTTGAGATGGAAGCGATGACCGCTGCGACCGTGGCAGCATTGACTATCTACGACATGTGCAAGGCCATCGATCGCGGGATGAGCTTTGGCGATATTTGCTTGCTGGCCAAGTCGGGCGGCAAGTCCGGCACCTTCACAAGGAGCTAAGGCAGCACGATGAGCGCAGGACACAGCATGGCTGGATGCGTCAAGGGGACTGGCGAGGACGCTCAGCCTTCAGCCTTCAGCCTTCAGCCTTTGGCCTATTCATGATTACCGTTCGCCTCTTCGGCATGACTAAGTCTCTCGCGAAGAATCTCAGTGAGCTGTCGCTGGAGTTAAACGGTGCGCGGCAGGTGAAGGATCTGGTGGTGCTGCTGACGGCTCAATATCCGCAGATCGGGGAGCTGATACAGCAGAAGAAGGTCCTTGTGTCGGTCAATCATGACATCGCCCATGAAGAGACGACGATCCAGGATGGCGATGAGGTTGCGTTGTTGCCGCCATTTGCAGGGGGATGCCCAATGAACCAGGTTAGCGATGAGACCCAGTTTGTCCGCGTACAGCGGGAAGATTTTTCCGTGGATGCGGAGATCAACCGGGTGCGGGGGAGTTCGAAGCGTATCGGTGGCATTTCGATTTTCCTGGGGACGGCGCGCGACCGGTCCAAGGGGCGGGATGTGGACAGCATCACCTTCGAACATTACGAGGGGATGGCGCAGAAGAAGCTCCGCGAGATCCGCGAGCGGGCGTTGAAGGATTTTGACATCATTGAAGTCGCGATCCTGCACCGCTATGGCGAAATCGGCATCGG
This sequence comes from Nitrospirota bacterium, assembly GCA_026387615.1. Classification (GTDB taxonomy): domain Bacteria; phylum Nitrospirota; class Nitrospiria; order Nitrospirales; family Nitrospiraceae; genus Palsa-1315. The sequence continues at coordinate 7,449 of JAPLLI010000041.1, read as the reverse complement.
TGAAAACATCGTGCTGATCGTCGTGGGGGCGGAGCATCGGGCGCCGGCCTTTCAGGCTTGCCAGTGGGCGATCGACGAATTGAAGCAGATCACCCCGATCTGGAAGCTGGAACATACGCCGGAAGGTGAAGTCTGGGTGGAGGAACACCCCTAGCAGCGTGACGAGTGATGTGTGATCTGTGATGGGTGACGAGTCGAATATGACGATGCCGACGCCTGACAATGCCCGTTATCCCGCTGCTGCGGATGCCTTTGGAAGGCCGCTGCGCAGTTTGCGTCTGTCCGTGACGGACCGGTGCAATCTCCGCTGCAAGTACTGCATGCCGGAGGAGGACTATGTCTGGCTGCCGCGCGAGGATGTGCTGACGCTGGAGGAAATGGCGACGCTGACCGGTTATTTCACCGATCTGGGTGTGGACCGTGTGAGGCTGACGGGCGGAGAGCCGCTGCTGCGGCGAGATTTAGCCAGGCTGATCCGGCTCTTGGTCCAAAATCGGCAGATTACGGATATCGCCCTCACGACGAACGGGATTCTGCTCGCGGACCAGGCGGAGGCGCTGTTTGAGGCAGGGCTGCATCGGGTGACCGTCAGCCTTGATACGCTCAGGCCGGAACGGTTTCGCCAGCTGACCCGTCGCGACGAATATGCGCGCGTGATGGAAGGCATTGCGTCGGTGGCGCGCGCGGGCTTCACCGGCTTGAAGCTCGATACGGTGGCGATCCGCGGTTTCAATGACGATGAGCTGGTGGCGCTGATCGAGTTCGGCAAGCAGGTGCAGGGGGAAGTCCGGTTCATCGAGTATATGGACGTCGGCGGGGCGAACGAATGGTCGCAGCAAAAAGTGCTGTCCCGGGCGGCGATGCTCACGATCTTGAGCGCCCATTATGGGGCGATCGAGCCGCTGCCCGATCGGGGGACTGTGCCGGCTCAACGATTTTTGTTGCCGGATGGGACAACCTTTGGGATTATTCCTTCAACGACCACACCGTTTTGCGCGACCTGCGATCGCAGCCGGGTAACCGCTGACGGGATGTGGTACCGCTGTCTCTACGCGACGGCGGGAACGGACTTGCGCAAGTCTCTCCGCGCCGGCGCCTCCGCGGACGCGATGCGGGCCTTGATCCGCGCCGGCTGGGAAGGCCGCCGCGATCGGGGCGCAGAGGAGCGCAAGGCACTCGAGCGCGATGGACTACGTGTCGGGGGACTCATTGGTATTGAAAAGCTTCGCGAAGACCCACATCTGGAAATGCATGCGCGAGGCGGCTGACGTCCTCTCTTGCCGCCGCGACTGTGCCTCACAGGGCCGATCCCTCCTGAAATCTCATGCTGGATACTGAATTCCTGACCATTCTAGGACTCGGGTTCGTGTTGGGGCTTCGCCATGCCTTGGACTCGGATCATTTGGCTGCCGTCTCCACCGTCTTGGCGCAGCGGCCCTCCTTTCGTGCTTCCGGCATGATCGGGTTCAGCTGGGGCCTGGGCCACACGGCGGTCCTGTTGCTGGTCGGGTTGGTGGTCTTGGTGTTCCGCATGCCGGTCCCTGAGCCGATTGCTTTGGCGGCCGAGTTCGGCGTCGGTGCCATGCTGGTGTTCCTGGGCTGCATGCTTGGCGTGCGGTTGGTTCGGGAGCGGTGGCATATGCATCGGCATGATCATGACGGGGCGCCGCACATGCATTTGCATAGCCATGCGTTGGTCGAGGATCACGGGCATGGACATTGGTGGCGTGACTCCGTTCGGCCCTTTTGTATCGGCATGGCCCATGGTCTGGCCGGGTCGGCAGCGCTATTATTGATCGTGCTCTCGTCTGCGAGGTCGGTGGCGGAAGGTCTTACCTATATTGCGGTGTTCGGGGTTGGTTCGATCCTGGGGATGATGGTGGTCGGTATGGTGGTGAGCCTGCCGGTTTTGTGGTCGTTGAATCTCGGACGGCCTGTCTTTCTCGCGGTGCAGGGGTTGGCCAGTCTCGGGTCCGTTGCCGTCGGACTGGCGATGATGCTCCAGATCGCCTTCGGTGGTCAGCTCTTCTGACATCCTCACGGCCCCCCTATCAGGGGAAATCCACGTGCGTCATGACGGCGGCTATGGTATCCTGCCGTCCTCATATTCCTTTGAGGCGCGGCGGGAGTTTGCTGCTGTTTCATGGGAGAGGGCGGTCCTGTACCGGACTGAAAGGAGCGCGCGATGGCCTGGTTTAAAAAGCAGAAAACGACAGAACCCGAACCTCCGAAACGATCGAAGCTTTCGGAAGGGATGTGGCTCAAGTGTAACCATTGCCGGGAGATCATTTATCGCAAGGAAGTCGAGCGGAACAGTAAGGTCTGTCCGAAGTGCGACTACCATTTTCCCATTTCTGTTCTGGAGCGGATTGCGCTCCTGGCCGACCTTGGAACGTTCAAGGAATGGGATGCGGAGCTCGGTCCCCAGGACCCCTTGAGCTTTCAGGACACGAAATCCTACAAGGACCGGGTGAAGGCGCACCAGGAGAAGACCGGCCGTAAGGATGCCATGGTGATCGGCGAAGGGATGATGAACGGCCGCTGCGTGGTGCTGTGCGTGTTCGACTTCAGTTTTATGGGTGGCAGCATGTGGTCGGTGGTCGGGGAAAAGATCTGCCGGGCGATCGACCGCGCCTTGGAGTCTCGGCTGCCGGTCATTTTGGTCACGACATCTGGAGGGGCCAGAATGCAGGAGGGGATTCTCTCCCTGATGCAGATGGCCAAGACCTCGGCGGCTGTCGCCAAGCTGGGCGAAGCCAAGCTTCCGTTTATTTGTTTGTTGGCCGATCCCACCTTCGGGGGCGTGACGGCGAGCGTGGCGATGTTGGGGGATGTGATCCTGGCCGAGCCGAAGGCGCTGATCGGTTTTGCCGGTCCCCGCGTCATCGAGCAGACGATTAAGCAGCAGTTGCCGGATCAGTTTCAGCGCGCGGAGTTTCTGCTGGAGCATGGCATGATCGATATGATCGTGGAGCGTAAGCAGCTGAAAGAAACCTTGAGCACACTCGTGGCGCATTTTTAAGGTTGCATTGTTCATGGCGGCGCCCGTGCAGCATCTTGGCTAACCTCCCGTCCTCTCTGGTTGCACCATGACTTATTCCTCTGCCGTGGCCTATTTGTATCGCCTGCAAAAGCACGGCATCAAACTGGGTCTTGAGACGATGACGGCCTTGATGGGACGGCTGGGGATGCCGCAGACCCGGTATCGCACGTTGCATATCGCCGGCACGAACGGCAAGGGATCCACCGCTGCCATGGCTGCCGCGATCTTGCAAGCGGCCGGGTATCGCGTGGGACTCTATACCTCGCCCCATCTCGTGGAGTTCCGGGAGCGGATCCGCGTGAACGGCGAGATGATTGCGGAGTCGCAGGTGGCGCAATTGACCGAACAACTGCAATCCCTCTGTCAGCCGGATCTCGCGCCGACCTTTTTTGAATATACGACGGCGATGGCCTTTCAGCACTTTGCTGAGGCGGGAGTCGAAGTGGCGGTGTTGGAAGTGGGATTGGGCGGTCGATTCGATGCCACCAACGTGGTCACGCCCGTGGCTTGTGCGGTGACAACCATCGCGCTCGATCATCAGGACTATTTGGGGACGACGCTCTCGTCGATCGCGTTCGAGAAGGCCGGGATTATCAAGCCAGGGGTGCCGGTGGTGTTGGGGCGACTCGAAGCTGAGGCCTGGCTGGCGATCGAACGGGTGGCGCAGGAGCGGCAGGCCCTGGTGTTGCGGCTGGATAAGGACTTCGCGACAGAGGGGGAGTCTCCCGTGCAATTTTCTTATCGCGGGCCTGGCGTGGAATATGACGAGCTGACCTGTGCCTTGGAGGGCCGGCATCAACTGGATAATGCGGCTTGTGCGTTGGCGCTCTTAGGGGCTGCGGTCCCGCAGGGGATTGCGGTTACAGCCGAAGCGGTGCGGGAGGGATTGCGTGAGGTCAGCTGGGCCGGGCGATTGGAAGTGGTCGAGCACCGTCCGACGGTCTTGCTGGATGGCGCACATAATCCCGCTGCCGCCAGGGTCTTGGCCGATTACCTTGCCAGTTCTGCCCTGTCTCATCCGTCCCGGCGCGTGGTGCTTGTCCTGGGCATGATGCGCGACAAGGACCATCGAGGTTTTGTCGAACCGCTCAGAGGGCTTGTGGATGAGGTGGTCTTGACGGAGGCGGATCTCCCTCGTTCTGCGACTGCGCAGGAGCTCCGAGCTGCCCTTGTCGATCTGTTCCCGTTTCCCCATGTCGCGTCGTCGATCAGTGACGCCATGACGCAAGCCAGGCAGCTGGCAGGGCCGGATGATCTGGTTTGTGTGACTGGTTCGCTCATGCTCGTAGGAGAGTGCAAGGCATGGCTCCGTGGCTGTGGTCTGTCGCCTCTCCGGGGCTGATATGGAAGGCATGGTGATGCGGCTCTGTCGGTGTCTCGTCGGTTGGGTGCTGCTGGGACTGTTGTGTCCGCTCGTGGGAACTGCCGCAGGGAACGGGACTGTGTCCGTGCCAGCGGCATCCACGTCCGGTGCGCTTCCGCTCGACATCACCGCCGACCGAATCGATTATCTCCAAGATCAAGAGGTCTATGAGGCGGAAGGTTCGGTGGTGGTGGATCAGGGCACGCTGCACCTGACGTCCGACCACATGACCCTTCATGCCTTGCCTGGCGTCGTGATTGCCACAGGCCACGTCCGGCTGACCGACCCGAAAGCCGATCTGGTGACCGAACGGCTAGAGCTGAATGTGAATACTGAGGCCGGGGTCGTCACGCATGGGCAGCTCTATCTCAAATCCACGAACACGTCGGTCGAGGGCCGCCTCATGCAGCGGTTTTCATCGGACCATTACCGGGTGAAAGAGGGCCGGTTCACGAACTGTGATGCTAAGGAGGGGGAAACGCCTGCCTGGCGCTTTCAGTTCAAAGATCTGGACCTGAACGCCGGGGAGAGCGTGGCCTTTACCGATGGCTGGCTCTGTGTGAACGATGTTCCGGTGGTTCCCATCCCGACGTTGACCTATCCCCTTTCCGCTCGACGGACCGGACTCCTTATTCCGAATGTCACATACGACAATCGATTCGGCATACACTTGCAGGAAAGTTTCTACTGGGCCATTAATCCCAGCCAGGACCTGACAATCTCTCCCTCCTATTACAGCAGCCTTGGTTATGGGAGCGATTTTGAATATCGCTATGTGCTGGATCCAAAATCCAAGGGGCAATGGTTCGTCAGCGCCTTGCAACAGACTCAATTGCCGCAGGTTTCTGGTGTCACCGACACAGGGGCCAGCGCGACGAAGTTCCGCGCCTTACTCAGCGGGACTCATACGCAACAGTTCAACCCGGACTTGTTGTTCCGCGCGCAGCTCAGTCTTGTGACTGATCCAAATTATATGTCGCAGCTCAGTAACTCAGGCGTCCAGCGGGCTCTCCCCAGCAGCGAAAATAATCTCTTGACCACGCAGCGGTTGGCCCATGGAAATCTCTATTTTCTCGGTCAATATCTGCAGCCTCTCCAGTCCGGCGGTAACGATACGTTCCAGCGTTTGCCGGAAGTGGGCTATAGCCTTTCGAACACGTCGCTTCTCAGTTCGCCGGTCCTGTTCGGGCTGGACAGTAATTTTGTGAACTTTTACCGGGAGCAGGGCTTTACCCTGAACCGAGTGGATTTGATGCCGGGTCTGTCCACCGATGTCATCGATCTGGGGCATATCGTCGGATTGACACCGCAAGCCAAGGTCCGGGAATCCTATTACACTAGAGGCATTGAATCGAGCAACAGTCAACATCGTGAGACCTTTTGGGCCAGCATTGATGCGACATCCAAGCTGAGCCGCCGGTTCGGGGTCGGAGAGGGTGGATCCTTTCTGCATACGGTTGAGCCGAGCCTGGTCTATGAATATGTGCCTCCCACCGATCAATCGAAGATTACGCAGATTGACCAGGTGGACGATTTGCCGAAGAAAAACTTGATGACCTATGCGGTGCGGAGCCGGCTGCTGGAGCAAGCGGGTCGCAGCAGTTTCAACTGGCTGGATTTTACGATGGCCCAGAGTTACCACCTGGGTGCCGCGCAAACGAGAGCGAGGGATTTCACCCCGGGCGCGACTCCGCTGCTCGGGTCTCTGACGCAACCGCTTAGGCCTGCGACGGTGGGCATTGAGGGGAGGAAATTTTCCGACCTCTGGCTGAAGGCCGTGATCGGCAACACGATGCCTCAAGCCGCGCCGGCTCAGGCCGGGGGGGCCGCGTTTGGACGAGGCGCCGGAACTGTAGCCGGTCAGAAGCCTGCGATCAACCAGTATCTGACGGTCGATACCTTCTTCGATCCCTACCGATCCACGATGAGCCAATTCAACACGGACTTCCGGGTTCAACAGTCCAACTATTGGTACTTGGAGGTTGGACAGCGGTATTCCCGAGACGGAAATCGCGTGCGCCGCGGCGACGTGTGGAACCCTGTTTCGTTCAATGAAGTCTATGCGCCGACGGCAGAGATTCAATTTCTCACGGCTGGCGGAGGATTTCGCACCCCCTGGGGTTGGACGGTCGGGGCCAAGGGCTACTTGGATGTGAAGAACGGCAAGAGCCCGGAATACGATGTCGTGGCCCTCTATCAGAACCCCTGCAAATGTTGGTCTCTGGGGCTCTACTATTTACAGTTCCCGGACCGGGCCCAGTTCAATTTCATGTTGAGCCTGACCGGCATCGGTTGGACGGAGAACTTCGGGACATCGGTGCTCCGCAGTATTCTCAGCCCGCTGCTTGCGGGGGAGAAGGGTCTACCCTGGGCTGAGGGGGGAGGTCCCTATGGGCGGCCACAATCTGTCATGCCCCAGCCAGGGATGGGTGGGGGAAGCTGGTGAGCCGGCTGATTGATAAAATGGCTCGCGCGAGGTTTGTTAGAGGGCTCGGTTTTTTTGTTGCACCATTTTTGGTGATCTGCGGAGCTCTGTTCGCGCCTGGCCAGGGGGTTTGACTCCTCAAAGAGGGCTGGTATACGATGCCTCATCGATTTCGGATTTTATTCTGTACTCAGCGAAGGAGGAATGCGACGTGGCAGGTGATGCACTGAAAGTTGAAGATGCAACGTGGGACGCAGATGTCATGAAGTCCGCTGAGCTTGTGATGGTGGATTTCTGGGCCGTCTGGTGTGGTCCTTGCCAAATGGTCGCGCCGATCATCGAGGAGCTGGCGAAAGAGTATGTCGGGAAATTAAAGGTGCGGAAGCTCAATACTGATGAAAACCCGGAAGTGGCGGGACGCTATCAGGTCATGAGTATCCCGACGATCCTGTTTTTCAAGAATGGCCAGGTCGTGGAGAAGCTTGTCGGTGCGCGACCGAAGCGACAGTTCAAAGAAATGATCGATTCCCTGCTGGCGCAACCAGCCGGCTCAGCCTAAGGAATGTAGTCACCCCCTGCAATGCTCTCCGAGTTGCGCATTGTCAATTTCGCGCTCAT
>JAPLLI010000152.1 GCA_026387615.1 Nitrospirota bacterium | reverse complement strand
GTTACTTGTGCAATATTGGGTAAAGATTGTGTTCGTCGATAATCAGGAGCTATTGGTCAAGGATGCGATCCGCCATACCATCAGTGACGATATGGAAGTGCTGGAGGTCGATTCGGCAAAGGAAGTGATCATTATCCCGATGAAGCAGATCAAATACCTCGCGTGCGACGCGACCGTTTTTGCGACGAAGAAGCCCTCCTAGGGTTTGTCCGTCGAGAGTTTCTCGCCGAGGCGGCGCGCCAGCCGGACCATGCCGGGCGATCGGTCGGCTGGATCGAGTAAGACATTGAGGACGTGCAGGTGGCCTGAATCAGCCAGGGCTGCGGCCAGTGCACGTTCGAATTCGCCTTGCGTCGCAATGCGCGACCCCACGCCGCCGCCGATCAGGTCGCAGATCCGCTCGTAGCGCCATTCATGTACGTCGTTGAACGGCCCCTCTAAAATCTCCCGCTCGGTCGAGTAGCCGCGATTGTTCAAGATGATGACGATGGGAGACTGGCCGTACCGGACGCAGGTGGACAGTTCTGAGCCGGTCATCTGGAACGCGCCATCTCCCACCAGCACGATCGGCCTGAGCGAAGGGTCGGCACAGGATGCGCCGACTGCCGCAGGAACGGCAAAGCCCATCGACGTGTAATAGGCCGGAGAGAGGAACTCGAATCGCCGGTGGACATGGAGGTCCGCCGCGGCAAAGAGCGACTCTCCGACGTCGGCGATCACCAGCATGTTCTTGTCCAGGATACTGTCGAGATGGTGGAACAGACCCTGTAGGGCGATGGGGGCTGTGGGAGCCAGAGCCGGCTCTGCCGTCTGGGCCTGAGCCGGTAACGGCCGTGAGGAAAACGAGGACAGTGACGCGCTGCCCAAGGCTCTGACGAAATCTTGGAAGCGAATGGTTTCATAGCGGTGATGCTTGATCGTCACCCGGTCCGCCGTTGCATGGATCGTGCGGCCTTCGGTGAGCAAGGGAGACTGGGCGTCCAGATCTTCCACGTCCGAGAGGATCGAGCCGAGAATCAGTAGACAGTCCGACTCATTGACGAACCGCTGCACCTCGTCGCGCGCGATGAGCCCTCCGTAGATGCCCACGTGCAGGGGATGGTCTTCACGGATCACGGACTTCCCCAACAGGGTCGACGCGATAGGGACATTCAACCGTTCGACCAGGCGAGTCAGGTCATCGTGCAAGCCGAAGCGTCCGATTTCGGCTCCTGCGAGAATACAGGGGCGGCGTGCAGCCGCCAGCATCGAACGGACTTCGCCGATCGCTTCTTCTAGGGCGGCGGGATCGCTCGGCTCATCGTCAAGGCACAGGGGGCGTAGGGGGGCTGGTAGTGGCGCATGGACGAGGTCGCGAGGGATTTCGATGTAGATGGGGCGGCGATAGCGCAAGAGGGCCGCGAAGGCCCGGTCCATTTCCCGTTCGGCCGTTAAGGGATCGTCCAGCGAGACGGCGGCGACCGTGATTTTTTCGAAGACCTCACGCTGCGTGGCAAAGTCTCGCACCATGTGGTGCATATAGGGAGTGCGAATTCGTTCCGAGAGTCCCGGTGCTCCGGTGAGCAGCACGACCGGCGACCGTTCTGCATAGGCGCAGGCGATCGCATTCACGCAATTCAGCCCTCCGACACAATAGGTGACGCAGACCGCTCCGATGCCGTTGATGCGGGCATAGGCATCGGCGGCGAACCCCGCGCAGTCTTCGCGCGTGGTGCCGATGTGGCGGATGGGGGAGGTTTCGAGCAATTTGTAGAGGCTGAGGACGTAGTCGCCCGGGATGCCGAAGATATGCCGGACACCCAGCTGATGGAGGCGCTCAATGACGGCGGAGCCAATGGTCGTTGTGCCCTGCATCGTTGGGGCTCCTGGGTGATGGCGCGGAACGCAAGCGGTGCGATGATGCCACGTGCAGCAAACCACAGCGCGGCTCAGCCGTCAAGCAAGCCGATCCGTGCGGAAGGACTGGACGTTCGGTTCGCGCCCATTGGATAAGTACAGTATGACTATTCATGATGACAGCTCCCGCGGGCAGGTTCGGCTTTCTCGTACCCGTGCGGTCGAGGAGCCAGGGCATTTGTGGATCTATGCCGGCTACGTCGAATCGGTCAGCGGCGAGCCGGTTGCAGGCGATGTGGTGGATGTTCTCGCGCCAAATGGGCGATGGTTCGCGCGAGGCCTGTACAATCCCGTCTCCAAGATTCGTGTGCGGATTCTCACGTTTGAAGACGAACCGATCACCGAACAGTTTTGGCGTGGGCGACTCGCGCAGGCGGTCCGGCTGCGCCGGAAGATCGTGACCGGTACCAATGCGTATCGCCTCGTCTACGGAGAAGCGGACCGTTTGCCTGGCTTGATTGTGGATCGTTATGACGATGTGTTGGTCATGCAGACCCTTTCAGCCGGGATGGATCGCCGGAAAGACCTATTAGCCGATCTCTTGTGTCAGGAGTCCGGGGCCGCGCGGGTCTATCTGCGCAACGATGCCAAGAGCCGTACGCTGGAGGGGCTGCCGGTGGAGCGAGGCTTTTTGCGCGGGGACGGCGCGACGATCGTCGAGGTTCAGGAGGGGCCAGCTCGGTTTCTCGTCGATATCGAGCGGGGGCAGAAAACCGGTTGGTTTTGCGATCAACGGGAGAATCGACTGGTGGCGGCTCAGTTCGCAGCAGGGGCGGAGGTCTTGGAGGTGTTCGCGCATACCGGCGCCTTTGGGATTCATGCGGCGCTGGCAGGGGCCAAGTCGGTCGAAGGGTTGGACGTGAGCGAGGAGGCCCTGGCGCTTGCGCGCAACCACGCAGTCTTGAACAAGGTGGAGGATCGTTGTGTCTATCGGATGGCGGATGCGTTTGAGGAGATGCGCAAGCTGGAACGGGCTGGGCGCCGCTATGATCTGGTGTTGCTCGATCCCCCCGCGTTTGCCCGCAGTAAGCAGGCGGTGTCTCGTGCCCTGGCGGGCTACAAGGACGTGAACCTGCTCGGGATCAAGCTCACGAAGCCGGAGGGATTTCTGATTACCAGTTCCTGCTCTCATCACGTCACCGAGCAGGAATTGTGGATGGGTATTCGTCTGGCGGCGCGAGATGCGAAGCGACAGGTTCGTCTGCTGGAGCAGCGGGGCCAGGCCAGCGATCACCCCATCTTTGCCACCATGCCGGAAACGCGCTATTTGAAATGTTTCATTCTGCAGGTGTTGTGAGCGAGACACGCGGGATGTGCGCGCCACGAAGGCCGGAGTCCGAAGGCTAACGGTCGGAGTTCAACGTTTCGAACATTTCAGTCTTCAGTCTGTCTCGCTCGTCCTGCGTTTCGCATGTCATCGCGCAAGTCTCGCGCGAATAACTAGTCGTTCGGCGGTTCGAAGTGACCGGAGGGGCGGTTTTGCCAGGGGATCGTGGCCTGCTTGGCCTGCTTGACGAGGCTCCGTAAATTCACCTCCGCCGCACGGAGCAATTTCGGTTCACCGCTTTGCATGATCGCTGTCAGGAGGACGTAGAGCGAACGGTCCATCCGTGATCCGGAGAGAATGCGTTCTGTGACAGGGTCGGGGCCCGGCGGGATGGAACTTTCTGTTTCTTCTGGATCCTCAAACAGGGTGCGGAACGAGGTGGGATGGTGAAAGAGCCAGGCCGGGTGAATTTTTAACGCGGCAGCGAGCGATTCTAGTGTCGAGGCGGAGGGGTCGGTTTCCTCAGCCTCAATAGCCTCCAGCGCCTGAGGTTGTAGGGAGGACTCAGCAGCCAAGTTGTCGATCGAACGGCCTCGCGACATACGCCAGGCCTGAATCTGTTGTCCAAGCGCCATGCCGCGATGATACTGAAGGGGGCGCCTCTTCGCAACCACTTTCTATTGCGGTGCCGCTATTCTCACTATATAAATCAATAGCTTACTGTTAATTTCACTCGATGGAAGAAGCGGGGTGAAATCAGGTATAATGCTGCCTCAGTTCATTCTCGATTCAGTGAGGAGGCGTGCCATGTTAGGAACAGATATTCGCGGAATTCTCGCAGAGGAAGAAGAAGTTCAGCGGCGCAAGGAAGCCTTGAAGTCGCTTCTCACCATGCGCTCCAAGCAGTTGCGGGAGTCGTTAGAGCAGCGGATTAAGCGGGCCAAGACGAGCGGCGACTGGATACATCTTTCTGAAGAAGAATGTGCCACGCTGCACAAACGTGAAAAAGTCCATCTCAAGTCGCAGTTCGATAAGCTGCAACATGAGCAGGATCGTACCACAGGGAAGCTGACGGCCCTCAAGCGTGCGAAGCTGCGGGCACAACGGATTCGCGCTGCCGAAGCCGCATCTGGACGGAAACGTCGCTGAGTCGGCGTTGTTCACTGTGACTCACTAGCGTGGCTGCCCCACTCCCTCTTTTGACGCGCTCGCAAGGCGCGTTTATTCGGACCCTTCTTCTTGATAGACGTGTGCGAGCACAGGAAGGCGCCTTCGTTGTCGAAGGCGCCCACGTCGTGCGCGATCTCCTGACTCGCTATCCCGAACAGATCCTCATGGTCGTGACGGCCCACGGGTACCTGCTCCAAGAGGGGGAGAGTGATCGGGTGGTTCGACTGGCCGCCTTGATGCCGCAGTATTCCTGTCCGGACTTTCAATTTTCTAAATTATCAGATTTGGACGCGCCGCAAGGCATTCTCGCCTTGGTGCGCCAACCGATATGGGATGAAGCGGCGGTCCTCCGACAGCCGACAGTTCTGGGAATTTTCGGAGAGCAGCTGCAAGATCCCGCCAATGTTGGAGCCATCATTCGAACGGCGGCTGCGCTGAACGTGAGCGCACTGTGGCTGACGCCGGATTCCGCCGATGCCTATCATCCCAAGGTGGTTCGTTCAACGAGCGGTGCGCTGCTCGCGCTTCCGATTTTTACCACCAGGGATGTATCCGGGCTGATCCAGCAGGGTTGCCAGATCTTTACCGCAGAAGTGGGCGGAGACGGGACCCTTCCGATCGACGACATTCACCAGGCGCCCAGGAAGCTCGTGTTTGCGGTCGGCAATGAAAGTCGCGGGTTGTCAGCTCAGATCCGCACCCAGGCCACCACTCGATTTACCATCCCCCTCAGCCGCGATGTGGAATCCTTGAACGTCGCGGCCACCGTGGCAATCGCCACCTTCTACTTCTCGCGACTTCCCAAAGGGGCGTAAGCGGGCGTTCGTTCTCCCGTCCTTTCTTCATTCCTTTCTTTCTTTCTTCATGTCTGGCCAATGCTCTCCGTGGTTGTTGCCGTTGCGCGTCAGCCGTCCTGGACGACTCGCGCAGGTCACTGCTGAGAACGTAAGAAGCGAACGTCGATCCATTGCGCCCTCGGTGGTATGGGGAGCGCTGGGTAGGGTGCAGGGAGGGCTCGACGGGCCTTTCCAGTATTCCGTTATGTCTTGACGGGTTTTTGATGTGGGGATACTTTGCCATAGGGGAAAGTACTGGCTGAAGTTATCGTAGGGTTAGTCCGGTGTGCCGGCCTGTGGATTGCTCTTCCTCGTCGTAGGCCAAACTTCTCGCCAAGATCCTCCTTGCCAGGACGCGACAACGTATTCGCCGCCCGCCCGTTGCGCCTGTAAGTGAAAGGGCGAAGCTATGGGCGGCGCCAGCCCCATCGACAGGACAGACATGGTGATTGGCCTATGGGCGTGAGCGCGAGACAGAGATTGTTGCCTTGCTGAAGGTCACACCACCAGGTCCATCGTGTGGCCTCATGCCAAGAATTCGCTACATCGTCACGGCGCTAGGACTATTTCTTCTTGGAACCGTCCCCCTTCATGCACGAGCAGAAATTACACCCGTGGCGACCGTGATTCCCTTGAATCCCTTTCTGACCCAGCAATCAAGATTCACCAACGTGCCATACAATATTTATCCGTCCGGTATCGATTTGACCGTGATTCCCATGAAAGAGGGCAACGTGAAGGCTGGCCCGTTTTTACTCCATCCCCACCTCGGCATTGCGGAAAACTATACGGATAACGTGCTTCGAACGGATAAGACGTTCGGCGGCAGGACGGCCGATTGGTATACGACCTACCAGCCTGGTCTGCAAATTCAGCTTCCTGTCATGGGGCGCCACAGAATCATCATGGACTACCGGGCGTATACGATTACCGTGGGTCTGCGACTGAAAATATCATTCAGGGTGTCAGCACCGGCTCGACCATTAACAAATTTTTTAATAACGAGTATGGCGGTGAGCTTGAATTCAAGAGCCAGAGCTACGTGAAGGCGCAGTTTAAATCGATTCGTTGGCAATTTACCGGGCCATTGGCCGGCTCGCGTGATCCCAACTCGATGGGCGACATCAATACCAGGAACCGACAAGAGAGCTATTCGTCGCTGGCACTCGGGGGGCGGGTTGCCCAAAAAACATATCTCTTTGTCCAAGGTTTGTTTCAGCGGGAGCACTATGAGGTCAACAAAGACCTGGATAGCGCCATCTATACCGGAGCCCTGGGAGTTATCTGGGAAGGGACCGCCAAGTCAGCGGGTGAGTTTTCTGTGGGGTGGCAGACCAGGAATATGGACCGTGCCAGCACCCGTGGATCTGGAGCGAGTAGCGGTCTGTACATGAACGGCGGCATGCAATGGAAGCCCCAAGAGCAAACGCACCTCAACTGGAACCTCTATCGCCGGACCAGTGAGACCGTGTTGGCCAATACCCTGTACTACACAGCCACGGGCACCAGGCTGGATATGGTGCATGCGGTGACCAGGAAATGGAACGTCACGGCGCAGGTCAACTATGAGCGGGACACCTACTCTGACCAGATTTTCGGCGACGGCACACGAGGTGCGCGGCAGGATGACTATCTGACGTTTGGCGGCGGCCTGTGGTACCAGATCCAGCCATGGCTCGGCGCGCGCCTGACCTATCTCTATACCGAACGGCTGTCCAACGTCATGAGCGTACAGTATAACGCCAATCAGACAATGGCCTCGATTCAAGCCCAGTTCTGAGCTATGCCATGAAGAAGGCGCGGATGACATGTTTGTTGTCACTTGCACTGGGCCTCTTTCTGTTCGTCTGCGCCTCGTCTGCGGCGTCCCTGTTCGAGAGCGGGCAGGCCGATCAGTCGGTTCAAGGTAGCACGCCGAATCCCGGGTACAAACTCGGCGTCAACGACATTATTCGAGTCCAGGTTTTTGGCGAAGAGGGGCTCACGACCGAGACTCGGATCAGCGGAGAGGGCAGGATCGTGTTGCCGTTCATTGGCGCCTTGAACACGCAAGGGCTCACGGTCAAAGAAACGGAAGAATTGATCATGGTCCGGCTGGCCGACGGGTACTTTAAGAACCCGAGGGTCAGCGTCTATATCACCAGATACCGAAGCGTCTTCGTCTCGGGTGAAGTCAAGAAACCCGGCGCCTATCCCTATGAAGAAGGGCTGACGGTCCTCAAGGCGGCCACGATGGCTGGCGGCTTCACCGACAAGGCCTCGACTGGACGGATTAAGATCAAACGGCAGAAAGACAAAGAAGAGGAAACCCTTTCCGTGATTCTGCAAGATCCCGTATTCCCCGACGATATCGTCGTCGTGCCACAGAGTTTTTTCTAATGGACTATCCCCCTTCATCAGCCCAGCCGCTTGAAATTGCTCCAGCTCCATTGCGTAAGTATGTCCGCATCATTCGCAAGCGGAAATGGATTCTTCTTGGCCTTGTCGCGTTCGTCATCGTCGGGACGACGCGCGCCGTCATGCTGCAACCGTTGGTCTATGAATCCACGGTCAGCATCCTGGTGGAGCCGACCGGACCGAATGTGGTGTCCAAGACGGTTGAGGAAGTCTATATACCCGCCACGATGAACAGTGATTATTATAAGACCCAATATGAAATCGTCAAAAGTTATCAGATCCTCCGCGAAGTGGTCTTGAATCTGAGCCTGCAGACCCACCCTGAATACTTGGTGAAGTTACCGGAGCCATTGGATTCATGGATGCCGGACCCGAAAACGTTGTTCTTTTCGGTCTTGTTTCCGGCAACATCGACGCAGCCTGATCACGCGAGCGGCGTAGTCGATGGTGAGGCCGAGCGACGGCTGGTCAGAGCGTTCGGCGCGCACGTCGCAGTCAAGCCGGTCATGAATAGCCGCATCATCCGGGTCGCAGTCGAATCCACCCATCCGCAACTCGCGGCGGATGCCGCCAACATGATTGCCTCGGTGTATATTTCTCGCTCCCTGGCTATAAAAGTTGGCGCAGCCGAAGAAGCGACAAAATGGATCACGTTGAGGGTGGAAGAGATTCGCCGGAAAGTCGAAGAGTCGGAGCGAGCGTTACAGGAGTTTTCCAGTCAAGTCGGTCTCGTGAATGTCGGCGACCGGCAACGCCTCGTGACGCAGAAATTAAGCGAGTTGCAGACTCAGTTGGTCCATGCAGAAACCCGACGGGCCGAAGCAGAGGCTCGGTTTAAACAGATTGCCTCGGTCATCGACAACCCGCGAGAACTGGAGTCCTCCTTCGAGGTTCTCAGTTCCGGGCTCATCCAATTACTGCGGAACCAGGAGATTCAGGCGGGGCAAAAGGTCGCGGAGCTCGGAGACAAATATGGGCCGAAGCACCCGGCGATGGTGCAGGCAACGTCTGAGATGAATGAAATCCAGCGCCGCATTCAACTGGAGATCAAAAAGGTGTACACCTCGGTGAAGTCGGAATATGACGTTGCCGCGGCCCGTGAACGCACACTTCGCCAAGCCCTCAGCCAGCAGAAGACCGAAGTCCTGCAAACAGGCCAGCACGAAGTACAGTACGGCATTCTCCTACGGGAAGCGGAGAGCAATCGGCAGCTGTATAGCATGTTCCTTAAACGCATGAAGGAAACCGATATCACGACAGAAATTCGCACGAGTAACATCTACGTGATGGATCCGGCCATCGTGTCGCTCGTGGCGGTCAAACCGAAGAGGACACAGACTGTCCTGTTGGCTACCCTGTTTGGCCTGTTGGGCGCGGTTGGGCTGATTGTGTTTCTAGACATTGCCGACAACTCGCTCAAGTCTCCGGAGGATGTGGCGCAGTCCCTCCGGGGTCTGGCCTTCCTAGGATTTCTGCCCGCTGTCCGGCGATCCCGCCGTCATCCCTCCGGCGCAGCCCTGATCGCGCATGAAGATCAGCATTCGATTTTTGCCGAGCAGATCCGCTCTATTCGAACCGGTTTATTGCTTTCTGAGTCCGAAAAACCGCCCACGTCCTTCGTGGTGACCAGTGCGGCCAAGGGGGAGGGGAAGACAACCTTCGCCATCAATCTGGCTATCGCGTTTTCACAAATGGGTCATCGGACGGTGTTGATTGACGGTGACTTGCGAAATCCTCGTCTCCACCAGGTATTTGGCTTCACTGTGGAGAAAGGGTTAAGCCAGTACCTGGTTGGTGAAGCGGAGCTCATGGAGATCGTGCAGCCGACTGTCGTGCCCAATCTCCTGCTCATCCCTTGCGGGGCCGTGCCCCACAATCCTGTGGAGTTACTCATGTCCACGTACATGCAGGATCTCCTCGAAAGCTTCAGGACGGAAGGCCTGTACGTGATCATCGACTGCGCATCGATGCTGGCCGTGTCTGATCCGGCGATTGTGAGTCACCACGCGGTGGACGGCACCATTCTGGTCGTGCATGCGGCCCACACGACTCACGAAATGGCTCAGGCGTCCGTCCGTCTCTTGCAGGCTCACCAGACGAAGATTCTGGGAGTCGTCATGCAGCAATTGAAGCAATGCGATCTTTCCGCCTATTACAGCGAGTACTACGCCTCGTCTCAACGAAAGTCCTATGGCCGCCAGGTGAGTACATCATGAGGCAGGGGTATATGACCCATTGTTGCGCTGATGTGTGCCGGCTGTTGCGCTGGGAGTCCATTCTCAGCATTGCCATGCTCCCTCGTTGGATTCCGACGAATCTTGGTGTCGGTTTCGGAGGACGGCGATTGGTGTCACCGTGACTCATGTTGTTCGATTGGCGGTGGTCAATTCACACCCGATCCAATACTTCGCTCCGCTCTATGCGTACCTCACCCGCGATCCGGCGCTGGAAGTGACGGCCCTCTATTGCAGTGACTTCAGCCTGCGTGGGGCCATTGATCCTGGCTTTCGGCAGGCGGTCACGTGGGATGTCGATCTGTTGTCCGGGTATCGGTCCGTCTTTCTCGGCGAGGAAGCCAGACAGCGCACACCAGGCGGCTTTTGGTCGTTGATCTGTCCGCAAGTCTGGTCCGAGATTCGGAGTGGCCGCTACGACGCAGTCTTGCTGCATGGGTACAGCTACGCCGTGAATATTCTTGCGTTCCTGGCCGCTTCAACCAAGGGTCTGCCCGTGTTCATGCGTTCGGAGACGCATCTGGGCCTCCAGCGGAAGGGATGGAAACGCTGGATTCGGGATGCCGTGTTATCCGTTGCCTATCGTTTCGTCGATGGGTTCCTGGCCATCGGCACGGCCAATCGGGCCTATTACCGCGCGTTGCGGGTGCCAGAGGACAAGATTTTTGACGTGCCCTACACGGTAGATAACGATCGCTTCATCGCTGCGGCAGCCTTGGTGCCAGGGCAGCGCGCAAAAGCTAGGGAGAAATATGGCCTGCCGGCCGGCGGGCCGGTCGTGCTCTACGCGTCGAAGTTCATGCGCCGCAAGCACCCGGATGATGTGATCCGGGCGATAGCGCGGTTGCGCGACGCAGGCCAGACCGTCACGCTCTTCATGGTTGGGACCGGCGAGATGGAGCAGGAGCTACGCGAGCTCTCGAAGTCGCTGTGTTTGCAGACCGTCGTCTTTGGCGGCTTCATCAACCAGGCCGAGCTGCCCAGCTGCTATGCCGTGGCTGATGTCTTCGTGCTTCCGTCCGAGAACGAGCCCTGGGGTTTAATCGTCAATGAGGCGATGTGCGCCGGCATTCCGGTGGTGGTCTCCGAGGAGGTTGGCTGTGTCCCTGACCTGGTCAAGGATGGCGCCAACGGGTACCTCATGAAAGCGGGTGATGTCGGCTCTCTGGTGAGGGCCCTCGGCAAGCTGCTGGCCGATGAGCCCCAGAGACAGCGTATGGGCGCGGCCAGCCTGGCCCTCATCAGCGGCTGGAGCTATGAACAATGCCGCCAGGGCATGACGGCAGCATTGCGCCGATCTGTTCGGAAAGGATGACCGTGAGGAGTACGGCACTGATGCAATCCATGTGTGCGTCTGCGGTGATCCGAAAACTGATGTGGCGTGTGGGACGGGCTCTGTATACCTGCGCCCGCGGTGACGGTCAGAATGACTCGCGCACCAACGGTGAATATTGGCTGCTTGAGCAGGTCCTGAGCGCCTCACCAGGGCCCACGATATTGCTCGATGTTGGCGCAAATAAAGGCGACTGGACGGCCTATGCGTTAGGGGTCATCCCAGCGCCAAACGAGGTCAAGATCCATGCATTCGAGCCATCACTGGCCACCAGGGCGATGCTGACGGCTCGATTCGCAGGAGCCGTTGCTGTCACCGTGCATCCCTGTGCGCTTGCTGAGACGGAAGGGGAGGCTCTGTTCTATAGCCACGAGGCGGGCGCCGGCACGAATTCGCTTTCGCCGTCTTCGGGCTTGAGCGTCGAAGCGGTCACGCGCATGACTATTGATCAATTCGTACATCGGTCGGAGATACAGTCGGTCTCGATGCTCAAGATTGATACGGAAGGGTTTGATCTGCTCGTGTTGCGAGGCGCCGAACAGTCATTGCGCGAGGGGCGGATCGATCTTGTGCAGTTCGAGTACAACTGGCGATGGTTACTCAATCATGCCTGCCTGCGCGATGTGTTCGATCTGATCTCGGATAAACCCTATCGATTGGGCAAGTTGGTCGGTCATGCCGTGGAATTCTATGACCAATGGCACTTTGAACTCGATCGCTTTTTCGAAAATAACTATGTGTTGATCAGGAATGACAGTCCATTGTGCTTGCTCGGCTCGACGGTGCAGTTCGACGGGTCGAATGTTGGGAGCCCGAGATAGGAATGTTGCCGATGATGCCTTCCGGCCAGCAATTTCGCCACACGATGCTGACGGCCGTTGCGCCGCTCATTCGTCTGTTTCCGCCTTGGTGGAAGGCCCGATTCTATAGGCGCATGGTCGGGAGCCATTTTGGAGAGACGGGATGCTCGGGCATTGTGAAGCGGCGACGGGTGAGCCCTCATCGCTACGAGATGGAGCTCCAGCTCGATGATCCCATGGAACGCTTCGCCTATTTCCTTGGATGTTATTGGGGGATTGATGTCACGGCGACAGTCGTGAGGCTGCTTCGCCAAGGGGACTACTTCATCGACGTGGGAGCCAATTTAGGTTTTGTGACGTTAGCGGCGTCACGGGCAGTTGGCCGCGAAGGCAAGGTGTTGGCGTTCGAACCATTCACAGCTATGGCGGATCGGCTCGATCGCGCATTGCTGCATAACAGGATCGAGAACGTGACGGTGTATCGATACGCGTTAGGCGATGCCATGGTGGAGGGAGTGCTCGATCTCGACGAGCATTCCAGTAAAGCGAATCTGCGGCACGCCGATAGCAGTGGCGCGAAGATCCAAATCATGCGCGGAGACGATGTGCGTCGCGATTGGCCATCGGACACTTGGATTCTTGTGAAAATGGACGTGGAGGGTTACGAATTGCGAGCCCTGAAGGGGTGGCCGTCGTTGCTGACGCGTCCCCGCACGGGGTTTCTGGTCGAGATCACAGACCAATGGCTACGGGACTTGGGCGGCTCCGCGGAGGAGTTATTCAACCTGATGCTGGGACAGGGGTTTCAGGCCTATATTCCCAAACTGACCTTCCTGTCACAACTCGAGTTGTCCCCGCTCAGTTGCGCGTTAGCTGGACGGCAGCACTACGATGCGCTGTTCCTTCGACCAGAAGAGGGGTGGCTTTCACGCTAACGTAGTTCTCGTTGTAGCTCTCGGGTGAGCACCGGCTTTATTTATGAGGTACGAACCATGTCTAGGCGGGAAGACGTTCACATTTTGATGTTCTGGACTCACGGCTGATCCTTGTCTCTCGTACGCCATACATCGTGGAGCGCGGCCGGCAATATCATGAACGTGATCGGCCGTATGGCCGTCACCGTGATCCTTGCGAGGCGGCTTGGCCCCGAGTTGTTTGGTCTGTTCGTGTTCGTGCAATGGCTGATCGAGATGACGTTTTTAATCTATTCGGTAGGGCTAACGGGAGTGGCCACGCGGTTTTTTCCTCGGTCTGCCGGCATGGACCGGGACCTCATCCCTGGTTTCAATCGCTGGTTCCTTCGCGTCGGCGCGCTCGTGGTTCTGCTCACGAGTTGTTTTGCGACCGTGGCGGTCCAGGTGTTTTCAGATCTTGGTCGTGTCGCACCAGTTACGGTCGTGACGTTTTGGGCTGCGACCTCTTCGGTCTGGGCTCTGTTGGGCGCGCGCGCACAGGGCCTGTTCCAGTTCAAACGGTTCGTGGCTTCGTCCACGTTGTACGTCGCCGTCGCGCTGGTGGGGCTGGCGCTTCCGCAAATAGGCGGTGATTTCCTGGGGGCCATGCTCGCCGTCGCGACGGCCAACCTGGCCGCGGGAGCCTGTTGTGTTATGGACATTTTTGACGGCAAACGGATTTCACACAACGAGCCACTGGCGGCTGCAGATTCAATACTCATTCGATCCTACGCGACAAATTCCTGGTTAACCGCAATCGTTGCGTCACTCGTATGGTCGCGTGGAGAGATCTCGGTCGTGAAGGGCCACCTCGGTGAAATGGCGGTTGGCTATTACTCCGTCGGTCTCACCATTTCCGGGATTGTGAACCAAGGGATAGGTCTTTTCACGGGCGCGCTGTGGCCACACATTGCGCGCGCCTGGGACAAGGGGGATCGAGATGAGCTCTGGCGGTTCTCCAGTTGTGTGACGAACCTCTTGATGCTCATGGCCGGACTGTCTGCGGGATTTGTGATGTGCTTTGCGCCCTATCTTGTCGCGCTGTTGTTCGGCGAGAGATTCGTCTCAAGTTCGCGGCTGGTTTTGATTCTTGCGTTGGGACCGTTGGGGCTGGCGTCCGGATGCGCGCATTTGGTGATCCAGGCGTCGGCCAACGGCAAGTTTGCGCGGGATGTGACCATGGTCGGGGGCATTGCGTTGTTCGTGGCGGCATTTGTGTTGATCCCCAGCTTTGGGATCGAAGGCGCTGCCGTTGCGCGGAGTGCAACCCAGATCGGGGCGGCTGGGGTGACCCTCTCCTGGCTCGGGAAAGTGCTAGGCCCTAGGGCTGGCACGCACCAGAACGTGCGATCGTTTGTGCTGCTTGTCGCGCTGGCCGGCAGTTTAGCGGTCTTGCTGAGCATCGGGTTGGAGCTTCAGTTCGGAAGTCTGTGTGCCGTGTTCGCGGTCTATGGCGGCCTCGTGTATGCCATTTGCTCACGCGGGTGGACTGCCGGCCTCTTGACTGAGCTTCGGACTGCATCGGGGGTACAGCATGCGTGAGCAACCCCCCGTGCCGCGTCGTGGAATCGACCTGTCCGTCCTGTTCATTACGTACAACCGGTCCGACCTTTTGGAGACGGCCTTCCTGGCCATTCGCGAACGAATTGATTTTGGACGGTTGCGGGTTGAATTCCTCGTGTCTGATGATGCGAGTGAGCCAACGCATCTTGCACGGATACGATCGCTCCCCTTCGATAAATATGTCCTGTCCACGGCCACCATGGGCCTGGGGCATAATTGCAATAAGGGCCTCGCGGCTGCGGAGGGAGACTATGTGCTGCAAGTTCAGGATGACTGCGAGTTTGTCGGCGGTCGAACATTGCTCGCCACAGCCTTGCATATACTTCGATCAGATCCAGATGTCGGCACCGTTCAACTGACACATCAAACGCCTGGCATTGCCCATGACATGAGGTGCCTCGGAGAGGGGCTGCGGTATCGGATCTACGAAAACGACGGAGTGCCTCGCCTGCGAGAGAGTGGCGCGCGACCCTACTCGGATCAGCCGCACGTGAAGCGCAGACAGTTCTGCGAGGACATCGGCCGATATCGGGAAGGCATGACCATGAGCGATATGGAGCGGGACTATCAGCAGCGGGTCGCATGCCAGGGTCGGTGGCGGGTCGCGTCGATCGAGCTGCCTTCCGGATTCACGCACCTTGGGGCGTCACGTAGCTTCAATGAATCTCACGTACGCGCAAAGCGGTTAGCACGACTTGAACGGTATTGTGTCGTCGGTCCGATCTTTCGGCGATTGAGGCCGGCGGCGAGGCTGATACGCGACTGGTTTCGGGAAACATGGTGAGTGCCGTGCCAGTACCCAAGCGGCAGCAGGGGCAGGCTGTCGTCAGTGCTCCTAGGTCGAACCCCGTATGGTGGGGTCCCGGGGTTGCGATCTTCGGACTGGGCGTTGTTGCGTGGGTCTATCACACATCCATTCAGGCTGATGAGTGGTGGGTGGTCGGAGGCTTCAGTATCGCGAGTGGTCTGATGCTGCTCCCTGCGATGTGGCGAACCTTGTGCAAGGGGGTCGCGGACGTACTGGGAGATCACCTACTGGTGTTGTCCTGTGCCTTCATTGCCTATTACGTGATCGGTGCGTTGCTGATCCCTTTTGGCTCGGAGGAAGAAGTAGAGGTGGCTCAGTCGTACTATAGAATAGATGCGGTATTGGCCCTGCGTGTCACGGCGGTCAACTGCATCGGGTTTGGTCTGGCCCTTGTTTCGGGGTCCTTGATCGGGCGGCAGTGGGTGTCCGGCCTGGCGCAGAAGGCCATCGGCTTGGGGCAGTTCATCCCGCAGGAATGGATCATCGCGGGATTCTTGCTGGCCGGTGGGATGAGCTCATTCAATGTGCTCATGTTTGATCTTGATCCGCATCCCGGCGAGGTGGTGTCCGGCCTCTTTCGCATGTTGTCGCGCTTGTTGCTGGTCGCCATTACGGTGGCGGCGGCCCATCGTGGCCGCGGCTCTGTCTGGCTCTTGTCATTGGCTATTGTGCTGACAGGGCTTCAGGCCGTGGGCGGCCTGCTGCTGTTGAACAAGTCCAGCGTGTTGCAGCCGATGGTGGCGCTGCTTGTGGGGCTGGCCTGGCGGCTGGGCGTTCGCCGCGTGATGGTTCCCGGTGTGGCTGGGCTCCTGGCGGTCTACCTATTGATCGGGAACCCGGTCAATACCGCGCGAGACATGCAGGTGCTGGGCGACCAGGTCGACTGGCATGAGCGTACAACCTTCCTGTCCGATAGCTTCTTCCTCTCAAGCCATGCCGCCACGGAGAGTAAGTATTATCCCTGGGTGCGATTCTGTTATTTGATTCCCCAGGGCGCCGCGCTGAACTTTTACGATATGGACCAAGGCGGTGAAGATTACCGTCTGTTGGGCTGGGTGTTCCTGCCTCGTGTGCTCTTTTCCGACAAACCCGTGATGACCGCAAGTGGGCCAGGATTTCACTACAAGGTGACGGGCATGGACACGTCCTCGACCGGCATCGGCGTCTTTGTGGACGGGTACTACAACTTGGGTTGGTGGGGCGTGGTGGCGGTGGGGGTCGCCGTGGGGTGCATGTTGGCCTGGACTTCGGCCTTTGCGGTTGAGGTCTATCGAGCACGGGCGCTGCTGTGGATGCCGCTGGCTTTGCTCGGCAGCTTCATGGCCTTTCGCATCGACGGGGGATTTCTGCCGGACTACTGCGGGACGTTTGTCTTGGCCTGCTGCCTCGTCTGTGTCGGTGTGGTCTTGAGTCCGCGCCTCAGTCAGAGAGGCCGGGCAGGATGACACGTATTCTCTTTGTCGGTGATACCTGGCAGGGCTCCAGTGCCCGGTCCTTGTGCGAGGCGCTCGCGCTGGATCCTTCAGTGGTGATGCATGAGGTCGGGGAAGATCGCTTCCTTCCCAATCATCGAGGCCTCCTGTTGCGCCTCGCCAATCGATTATTGCGGCCGCTACAGAGGCAGGAGCTGGAGTGTGCCGTGCTCCGCGCCATCAGTGAATGTCGCCCCGATGTGATCGTGGTGTACAAGGGGGCGGGCATCGGCTCAGGTCTGTTGAACGCGATCCGGTGCGCAGACATTCCTACGGTCAATGTGTTTCCCGATTATTCGCCCCATGCCTATGGCCGCAGGCTTCAAGCCGCAATGGGTCGCTACGACCTGGTTATTTCGACCAAACCCTTTCATCCACAGCTCTGGCAGTCGCGCTATGGCTACCGCAACCCTTGTGTCTGTGTGCCGCATGGCTATGACCCTGAGGTGCATTATTGGTCTGTCCCGATGCCCTCGCAGTCGTATGACGTAGCCCTGTGCGGCACCTGGCGCCCGGAATACCATCGACTGATGCGCGCCTTCGCCGAAGCGTTGGATGATGATTCCGTGTCGGTGGTGGTCGCCGGCCCTGGATGGGACGCCCCTCGTGCCGAGCTTCCCCACCATTGGGAGTATTGCGGGCCCAGAGTGGGACGGGCCTATGGCGAGTTCTTGCGCTCAGCCAAGATCGTGATCGCGCCGGTCAACGGCGAGGTGGTGATTCGCGGCGTCACGCAACGGGGTGATATGGACACGACACGCACGTATGAACTGGCGGCTGCCCATTGTTTTTTCCTGCATCAACGGACCGACTATGTGGCCACCCTGTATGACGAGCAACAGGAGGTTCCGCTGTGGAGTGATGCCAATGAGCTTGCCGGTCTGGTGCGTCGCTGGTTACCGGACGAGGCGGGGCGGAGGGTGATGGCGGCCAGAGCCCATGCGCGAGCGGTGCCAGCCTATGCCATTCCGCAGCGGGCCGCGAGCGTCTTACGACATATTGAGCAGCTCCTCACGTCGCGCAACCCGTCCAGGGGAGAGGCATGACGAACGGTTATGTGGGCTGGAAGGGCTGGCAGGGAACTGATTTCGGTCGGTGTTGCACTGAGGATGCCCTCTATTACGAGCAAGAGCTTCAGGCCAGCGGGATGACCTCTGTGCTCGGGCTGCTGGTCGGGGAGTTGGGCTATGGCAATGGCGCGTTTGCCGGTTGGGTGCAAAGCGCCGGTGGACAGTGGGTGGGCCGTGAGGCCATTTCGGAGTTGCAGCACCGTGCCGTAGGGGCTGGATTTAAGGTCATCCCGTCGAAGGAGGCGTTCTCTCATGCCTATGGGCCTGGAACGTTTGATTTGATGGTGGCCTTCGATGTGATCGAACACCTGGAACTCGATGCCATTCGTTCTTTCCTGGGCGAGGCCAACGAAGCCCTCAGGCCCGGGGGACTGTTGCTGGTGCGCCTTCCCAGTGGCGACAGTCCCTTCTCACTGGCGATCTATCGTGGGGATCTCACCCATCGTACCCTCCTGGGATCCGGCGCCATACGGCAATTGGCCCTGGAAGCAGGCTTCGAGGTGTCCCAAGTCCGTTCGCCTGTGCTGCCCCTGTGGGGTCTCGGCCCCCTGCGTGCTGCGCGACGGATGGCAGTTCGTGGCTTGCAGACGGTGGTCTTTTCATTCATTCGACAGGTCCTGATGGGGCATGGCAGCGCGGTGATCTCTCCCAACATGATGGTCGTCCTGCGCAAAGAGGCGGCAACACTGTGAAGCCTTGCATTGGACTCGTCGTCCCCTCTCTTGAGCAAGGCGGAGGTGTGCCTGCCGTCGCGCGCTTCGTGAAGGATGTGGTGTTGTCGTCCGACCGATACGATCTCAAGCTCATATCCCTGGCGACGTCAGCGCAGGATGCGAGCAGCGTTGGCCTCTCACGGCCTGGGAGCTGGTGGCGCGGCGCGACCAGTTTTCAGGGCACCTGGGAGGGCTTGCCGTTCGTGTCTGTCGGAGCGGTGGCGGGTGAGCTGGAGTTTCAGCGCTATCTTCCTCGAAGAGTGTTGGCCGAGGCCGTGGCCGACTGCGACCTGTTACAGGTGATTTGTGGCTCGCCCGCTTCGGCCTATGCCGTCTGTGGCCTGGGCAAGCCGGTGTCTGTGCAATGCGCCACGCGCGCCAGAGTCGAGCGACGCCGGCGCGATGCCAATCCGGTAGGGCTGGCCGGCTGGTGGCGCAAAGGCATGACTGAAATTACGGATCGGATAGACAACTGGGCCCTTCATTCTGTGAACGCCATCCAGGTCGAGAATCTCTGGATGTATGAGTATGCTCGCGAGCTCAATGACGGTCGCGAGGTGGATTTGCGTTATGCCCCGCCCGGCGTCGACGCCCATTCGTTTTGTCCTGGCAGTGAACGCACCTTAGACCGTGATCCCTATGTGTTGTGTGTCGGACGGTTGGACGACCCGCGCAAGAACATTGGCCTGCTGCTGGAGGCCTATGCGCTGATCCCGTTGGATATCCGCAGTCGCATGAGGCTGGTGCTCGCGGGCCACGCCGGACCAGCGGATAGTTTTTGGCAGAGGGCTGAGGCTCTGGGCCTCCGAGACCGGATTGCGTTTCTCCATCATCCCTCTCGCGATGAGCTGATCTCCCTGTATCGGCAGGCGAACCTCTTCGCACTGCCGTCGGACGAAGAGGGGCTAGGCGTGGTGTTGCTCGAAGCCATGGCTTGCGGAATTCCAGTGGTCTCCACCCGCAGCGGCGGGCCGGACAGCCTGATCACTGACGGTGAAGACGGGTACTTGGTGCCCCTGGATGATGTGGCAGCGTTGGCTGACCGGATCGTGCGGCTGCATCGAAACCAGGGGCTGAATCGGATGATGGGTCAGCGGGCTCGCGCCACAATCGAACAGCGGTATGCCGAGGAGGTTGCGAGGTTGGCCTTCCTGGAGGTGTGGGACCGGTTGCTGCAGAAGGCAGGACACCTATGTGTGGCATAGCCGGTATGGTTCTACGGCCTGGGGCGGAGGTCGCACCGGCGATTGAGGCTACCAGGCGGATGACCGCTCACATGCGCCGGCGCGGCCCCGATGCGGAGGGCCTGTGGTCGACTGCATCGGTGGTGCTGGGTCACCGCCGCCTCTCGATCCTCGATCTGGAGTCGCGCGCCAACCAGCCGATGTTGTCGGCCGATGGCCGCTACGCCATCGTGTTTAACGGAGAGATTTACAACTTCCGTGAGTTGCGTCGCGAGCTGGAGGCGGATGGCGTGGCGTTTCGTACCACGTCCGATACCGAAGTCTTGCTGGCGCTCTTCGCGCGCGAAGGCACGAAGATGTTGCCCTGGCTGCGTGGCATGTTTGCCATCGCCATCTGGGATACGCGCACCCGAGAGCTGTTCCTGGCGCGCGACCCGTACGGCATCAAGCCGCTCTACTACACCGGCACGAAAAACGGATTGTTGTTCGCGTCTCAGGTCAAGGCGCTGCTGGCATCCTGGCTGGTGTCGGCGGAACGGGAGCCAGCCGGACTGGCCGGTTTTTATCTCTGGGGCACTGTGCCGGAGCCCTGGACATTGTTTCGGGGTGTCTTCGCTTTGCCAGCCGGTCATTGGGTACGGATCTGCGACGGTGTGGCGGATGCGCCAGTTTGTTGGCAGGACATCCGAGCCCGTTGGCAAAGCAAGGGCTGCGAGACCTCCGTGCATGAATTGCGGGCACGGGTGCGTCAGGCCGTGACGGATTCCGTGCGTGCGCATCTGGTGTCGGATGTGCCGGTAAGCGTGTTTCTTTCCGGTGGCATCGACTCGGGGGCCATCGCCGGCTTGGCGCAGGAGTCTGGTGTCAGGGTAGAGGGTGTGACGATCAGTTTTGACGAGTTCGGTGGCGGGCAGGAGGACGAAGTGCCTGGCGCGCGCGCCGTGGCAGCCCACTACGGCTTGCCTCATTACGTCCGTAGGGTCACCCGCACTGAATTCGAGCAGGAGGCCCAGCACATGATCGAGGCGATGGATCAGCCCTCCATCGATGGCGTCAATACCTGGTTTGCCAGCAAGGCGGCGGCCGAACGGGGCTACAAAGTGGTGCTGTCCGGGGTCGGCGGCGATGAGCTTTTTTTCGGCTATTCATTGTTCCAGCAACTCCCGTCGTATGCGGCGCTGGGAGCGATGCTTTCGTCCATCACCGGCGCCAGATCCTTGTTGAAGGTTCCCTTCGCGGCTCTTGCCAAGTTGCGCGTGCAGCCCAAGCTGGCCGGTGTGCCTCAGTTTTCCGGTTCCTTGGAATCGTTGTATTTCCTGCGCCGTTGCCTGTTCCTGCCCGCCGAGCTGCCTGCATTGGTGGGAGCGGATCTGGCGCGGGAGGGGTTGGCAAGGCTCGGCGGGTTCCCGCCAGGCATGACATCAGCCCACGCGAGGGATAGCGGCGCGGCGGTTGGTCTGCTGGAATCCACGCTGTATCTGCGCAATCAATTATTGCGCGACAGCGATTGGGCCAGCATGGGCCATTCCCTGGAACTGCGCACGCCGCTGGTGGATGCGAAATTGCTTGAAACGCTTGGGCCGTTCACCTCTGGGTTTGCGGGCCGTGCCGGCAAGATGCTGTTGGCGCAATCGCCCCAAAAGCCCCTGCCTGATTCAATCGTGCATCGCCCCAAGACGGGCTTTTCGTTGCCCATGGAGCGGTGGTTGTCGGATGTGCGGCACAGGCGCGCAGGGTCTGAGCTGCCTCTCCTGAGCGCGTCTGGAACACCGTGGGCGCGGCGCTGGGCGCGGACGGTCATGGAGGGGATGCCGGGGTGCGAGTAATTCATGTCGTTCCCGCGATTACAGAAGAGGCCAGCGGTCCGTCGTATTCTGTGGTGCGGCTCTGTCAATCGTTGATGGAAGCCGGCGAGGACGTCACCCTCGCAGCGTTGGATTGGTCTCCATTCCCGTCCATGCCGGGGTTTATGAAAGTGTTTCCGCTGGGAATCGGCCCTCGACGGCTTGGCCGTTCGCCGGACATGTCTCGCTGGCTGATGGGCGAGACCAGCGAGGGAAAGGCTGATGTGGTCCATAGCCATGGCATGTGGCAGATGAATGCCTTGTACCCTGGGTGGGCGGCAAAGGGCAGCAAGGTAAAGCTGGTCGTGTCACCGCGCGGGGCATTGTCTGTCTGGGCTATGAGCCACGGATCGCGGTTCAAGAAGATCTTCTGGCCCTTGCTGCAACGGCCAGCGCTGGCAGGGGCATCCTGTTTTCATGCGACGGCTGAGGCGGAGTACCAGGATATACGACGGTTGGGTTTCTTGCAGCCGGTTGCCGTGATTCCGAATGGGATTGATGTGCCTGAGTTCGTGCCGCGAGCGGTGAGTTGTGACAGAACGTTGCTGTTTTTAGGGCGCATCCACCCGGTCAAGGGGATTGATGTCCTGCTCAATGCCTGGGCCGGGGTGATGCCTCGCTTTCCCGATTGGCGGCTATTGGTTGTGGGAACGGATAGGGGCTATGGCGTGCAAGGTGGCTACCGTGAACAGATGAAAGCGCTCGCGGCGAAACTGCAGCTGGCACGAATAGAGTTTGTCGAGCCGCTATACGGTGAGGCCAAGTGGACAGCCTATCGAGAAGCCGACCTCGTTATCCTGCCTTCCCATTCGGAGAACTTCGGCATGACGGTTGCCGAGTCCTTAGCGGCCGGAACGCCTGCCATCGTGACCAAGGGGGCGCCGTGGCAAGGGTTGGAGGCGCACCGGTCTGGTTGGTGGATCGACCAGGGAATCGATGCGCTCGTCGCCTGTTTGACGGAGGCGATGGCGCAATCGCCAGATGAATTAGTGCGGCGTGGAATAAATGGACGCGAATGGATGATGCGAGAGTTTTCCTGGCACAGCGTTGGGACCAGGATGGACCAGACCTATCGCTGGGTGATGGAGGGTGGAGAGGTTCCACCCTGGGTACGCATAGATTGAAGATACGAATGGTCATTCTATGAGTTGGAGAACGAGTCGTACGGTGTTGCTGATGCGGAACTTGGGTCGTGCCCTCGGGGTGAATCGTCTCGTGGCCTCGTGCCTCGGCGGGGAGAGGTATGAGGATCGATTTCAAGTGGCGATGCTTGGTGCGATCAGGCCAGGAGACCTGGTGTGGGATGTGGGCGCCAACGTGGGCCTCTATTCCAGGAAATTTTCTGAGAAGGCCGGTCCCTCAGGACAAGTGGTGGCATTTGAGCCAAGCCCTGACAACCTGTTGCGACTCCAGGAGGCAGTGGCTTCGCTGGGAAATGTGACGGTGATGCCGGTGGCGCTGGGGGATCGTGAAGCTGTCGTGCAATTTGAGCAAGGCCTTGACTCCCTGGGTGCGACGAGTCGAATCGTCGCAAGGGCTGACGGGGCGTCAGTAGGGCAGATCGCCGTACAGCTATCGAGTGGTGACCATCTCGTATCATCGGGCAGGGTTGCCAGGCCGAATGTCATCAAAATTGATACCGAAGGCTTTGAATTGGATGTGCTACGGGGCCTTCAGTTCACGCTACGGCACGCAAGCGTCAGGACGCTGTGTATCGAGATCCATTTCAGCCTGTTGAAGGAGCGAGGGCTGCCCCATGCGCCGTCGGATATCGAACAGCTCCTGGTCTCCTCTGGCTTTTCACTGCTGTGGCCGGATGCGTCGCATCTCATTGCCAGCAGGATCACCTGATGCGCCAGGTGCTGCTACAGGGGGCCGGAATTTCTGTGTCTCGCCTCTCATTCGGGACGGCCAGCCTGCACTACCTTCCAACCAGCAGCCGGCGCCAAGATCTCCTGGCTGCGGCCTTCGATCACGGCATGACCCACTTCGATACGGCACCCTCCTATGGGTTCGGAATGGCCGAACAGGAAGTCGGGCAGTTTGTGCAAGGCCGGCAAGGCAGGGTCACGATCGCCACGAAGGTTGGTCTGTATCCGCCAGGCGGCTCGCACCCCAACACCGCCTCTGTCTGGTTACGGAAGGCAACGGGCAGGGTATGGCCTGCTGTGTCCCGGTCTCTGGTCGACTGGTCCGTTGCTGTTGCGTCACAGAGCCTAGACCGCAGCCTGCGCCGACTCAAAATCGATCACATTGATCTGTTGCTCTTGCATGAGCCGCTTGTGGGCGTTGTTCAATCAGGAATGTTTCTGGACTGGCTCAAGGAGGAGCAAGGCAGGGGGAGAATCCGCGCGTGGGGATTAGCTGGTCCCGTGGATTGCCTGGAGCCCTGGCTGTCGGTGGATCATCCGCTTGGCATGGTCTTGCAAGTTCAGGACAGTCTGGATGGTAGGGAAGCGGACCTCGTCCAGTCGCAGGGGCGCGCCTTGCAGCTGACCTACGGATATGTGTCCTCGTCTTCCACCCAGCCTGGATCATTGAACGCAAGAGCGATATTGGAACAGGCGATGCGGAGGAACAGAACCGGGTCGATTCTGGTCTCCACGCGGCAAGTGGCCCATGTCCGCGAGCTGGCTTCCATCGCAGAGCGAGATGATGGCGACAATCATTGACTTGAACGAATCTCCGCAGCCGGATACGCAGGCAACGTGCGATGTCTGTGTCATCGGAGCCGGGGCAGCCGGGCTGTATCTGGCCAGTCGGCTGTCTCGTGACGGGCTGCGGGTCATTCTGCTGGAAGCTGGCGGAGCAGCCTGCGGGTCCGGAGCGTCCATCGGGATCGACCCTCTGTTCACGGGGAGCCCCTACCCTGGCGCGTTAGAGGGGCGGGCATTTGGGTGGGGTGGAACCACCTCCCGTTGGGGTGGCTTGTTGGTTCCTCATTCCGCATTGGACCTTCGCGAGGGACCGAGCCCTGAATCCGTCGCGTGGAAGCAGATCGTCCAGGTGGTTCACGCGCGCAGTCATGCGGTGTTGTCCTCTCTTGGGCTGGGGGACAGCCCGGATTTCTTTTCGGTGCCAGACGTCTCACTCGGCCGGCAGGCGACAGTCCTTCGCGACGGCGGCTTGGAAACGGTCGCGGCGGAGTTTCTCCCGTTTCGGCGTCGGAATCTGACCTATTTGGCCTCGGCGCGAACGAGCCGACATGTGACCGTGTACCTCAATGCCGCCGTGTCGAAGTGGTTCGTGAAACCGGACGGGAAGGCTGTCGGCGCCGTGCATGCCGTCGAGGCTGTCTCGCAGGGAGGGAGACGCGTACGCGTCTCGGCACAGTCGTTTGTCGTGGCGGCTGGGGCCATCGAATCTGCTCGGATGTTGCTGGAAATCGATCGGCTGACCGGCGAGCGGATGGTGCCACGCTCCGCGTCGATTGGCCGCTATCTCTCCGACCACCTGTCTTGCGCCATCGCCAACGTGCAACCGGAAGATCGGAATGGCGCGGCAGAGTTGTTGGGGCCGATATTCCGCAAGGGCCGGCTGCGGAGCTTCAGATTTATCGCCCCTTCCAGGGCGCCGTCAGTGCCTCGCCATTTCGCGCATATGATTTTCGACATCGACCATGCCGGGTTCCGGCTGGCGAAAGATCTGCTGTCCAGTCTGCAGACTGGGGCTGTGCCAGCTGTGCGCCTTTCGGATGTGATTAGCGGGGTCTCGGGGCTGTCGCAGTTGGCCTATGCCCGTTTCCTGCAATCACGATTGTGTATTCCTCCGGATACCTCCGCGCACCTTCAGCTGGATATCGAGCAAGCTCCATACTCTGGCAATCGGGTGCATCTTGGGGAGCAGAGGGATCGATTCGGCCGGCCTGTTGCGGTCGTGCAGTGGCAGATACGCGAAATTGACTATGCAAATATTCAGATGCTGTCAGAATCACTCTTAATGAAATGGCCTGATAGATCGCGCGGATTTCCACGATTCATTCCGATCCAGAGGGACGCTGCGGCCCCGAAGCCCTATGGGGCGTATCACCCGGTGGGAACGTGTCGTATGGGGACTGATGCAGAAGCCACCGTCGATTTGGATCTTAGAGTAAAAGGCACGCGCAATCTGTACGTGTTGAGCACGGGACTGTTTCCCAGCGCGGGCACGGCCAATCCTACATTTAGCATGCTGTGTTTAGGAGATCGGTTGGCAGAGCAACTGGCGAGCAAGAGTGTCGATACCGCATCCGTCGGACGCATTCCGTGATGGACCGCGAGATACGTCCACAGGCGGTTGCCCTCATCATCCTCACGTACAACGAAGAGGCCAACCTCGCGCAGGCGCTGGATTCCGTCGCAGGCTGGGCGCATGAACTCTTCATCCTCGATTCAGGCAGCACGGACCGGACGCGGGAGATCGCCCGCCGGTATGGGTGCCACATCGCCCAGCACCAGTTTGAGAATTACGCGAAACAGCGCAATTACGCGCTCGATCATCTGCCGATCCGTAGCGAGTGGATCCTGTTTCTGGATGCCGACGAATGGGTGCCCGAGGCGCTCAAAGAGGAAATCTCCTCCCTCATTGCCACGTTGCCGGACGCCAATGGCTTCTACCTCAAGCGGCGTCTGATCTGGATGGGCCGATGGATTCGTCGGGGTTATTACCCCTCCTGGATTTTACGGCTGTTCCGGCAGGGGACAGGCCGTTGCGAGGATCGTGCGGTGAATGAACATCTGATTGTCGAGGGCAAGACCGGACAATTACGCCACGACTTCATGCATGAGGACAGGAAGGGCGTGACCGACTGGATTGCCAAACATAACGGCTACGCGACGCGAGAGGCACAGGAACTGCTGAACGCGAGGTCCGGGCCAGCCTATCGGGAAATCGATGCCAGCCTATTCGGCTCCCAGGCGCAGCGTACTCGCTGGTTGCGGTATCGGATCTGGAATCGCATGCCGCCGCTGATCAGGCCGTTCTGTTATTTTTTCTACCGTTATGTTTTGGCTGGCGGGTTTTGGGACGGCCAAGCCGCATTCACCTACCACTGTTTGCATGCACTCTGGTATCCGATGCTGATTGATCTGAAGTATTTGGAACTGAAGAAACAGCACCAGCCTCCACCGAGGACCCTGTAACACATCGACATGTGCGGAATTGTGGGTTTCCAGGGACAGTTTGAGCCGGATCTGCTGGGGCAGATGGCGCAGGCTGTTGCCCATCGCGGGCCGGATGATTGTGGCGAGTGGCATTCGCCAGATGGAGCCGTTGGCCTGGCGCATCGCCGTCTGGCCATTATCGACCGGTCGCCCCTCGGGCATCAGCCTATGTGCGATGCGGCTGGTGCGGTGGTCATCGTCTTCAACGGGGAAATTTATAACTTCCGTGAACTGCGCCGTGAATTGGAGGCGCAGGGACATCGCTTTCGCGGCCACTCCGATACAGAGGTGCTGCTGGCGCTCTATCAGGCGCGGGGCGAGGCGATGCTGCTTCTGCTCAACGGCATCTTCGCTTTCGCGATCTATGACCGGGCTGATCGCACGTTGTTTCTCGCGTGCGATGCGATGGGGGTGAAGCCGCTCTATTGCAGCGAGGGGCGCGACGGATTCGCGTTCGCCAGTGAGTTGAAGGCCTTGCGTGTGTGTCGCGGGCTGATGGGGGAGCTGGATCTGTCGGCTCTCTTCCGCACGCTGGGGTTTTTGTGGAGCCCTGGCGGCGCCACGCCGTTCAAGGGGGTGAACCGTCTGGGACCAGGCGAGGCACTCATGGTCAAGGCTGGGCATATCGTCCGCCGCTGGCATTGGGCAGAGTCCCTGTGGGCGGCCGACCCGCGGGAGCTGGATGAGGGTGAGGCCATCCGTTTAGTGGAAGAGGGCTTGCGTACGGCCGTGCATCGCCAAATGGTGTCCGACGTGCCGGTGGGGGCTTTTCTTTCCGGCGGGCTGGATTCCAGCGCCGTGGTGGCCATGGCGCACGAGGTGTCGCCGGCCATCGAATGTTTCACCATCGATACGGGTGCGGTTCGTGATGCGGGAGTGGCCGATGATCTGCCCTATGCGCGTCAGGTCGCGAAACACATGGGGGTGAAGCTGCACGAGATTCAGGTCGATTCGTCCAGGATGGCGGCGGACTTGGAACGGATGGTGATCCAGTTGGACGAGCCGCTCGCCGATCCGGCCCCGTTACATGTCCTCTACATCAGTCAATTGGCCAGGCAGCAGGGGGTCAAGGTGCTGCTGTCCGGCGCGGGGGGCGATGACCTGTTTTCGGGGTACCGCCGGCACCGGGCGTTGATGTTGGAACGGTATTGGGCCTGGATGCCGGTGGCTGCGCGGCAAGGTCTGCGCCATATGACTTCGCATATGGGCCAGGGCGGCTCGTTGGGCCGGCGCGTGACCAAGGCCTTCGCCCATGCCGGCGGTTCTCAGGATCAGCGATTGGCCGGCTATTTCTTGTGGGCGGATCCGGCATTGGTGCTGGGCTTATTTGCTCAAGAACATCGTGCGGCGTTGGGACGGGAAGTGATGACCGGACCGCTCGACGATTATCTCGGAACATTGCCGTCCACATTACCTCCCTTGCAGCGGATGCTGGCTCTGGAACAGCGGTTTTTCTTGGCCGACCATAACCTGCTCTACACGGACAAGATGTCGATGGCGGCTGGTGTCGAGGTGCGGGTGCCGTTCCTGGATCAGGACCTTGTGCAACTGGCGAACGGTCTGTCGCCGACATTCAAACAGCGTGGCGCAGAAGGGAAGTGGGTGCTCAAGAAGGCGATGGAGTCCTATCTGCCGCATGAGGTGATCTATCGGCCCAAGACAGGGTTTGGCGCCCCGTTGCGGCATTGGCTGCGCCATGAGTTGAGGGAATGGGTCGGCGATATCTTGTCTGCTGACAGTCTGCGTCGTCGTGGCCTGTTCGATCCCAAGGCGGTGGCGGATTTGGTGGCGGATGACCAGGCGGGGCGTGTGGATGCGGCCTACACGATATTAGGGTTGGTATGTACGGAGATATGGTGCCGTGAATATGCTGATAATGCTTTGACGGAAGGCACATTCAGTGGATGATCGAACGAAAGCGGTGCGCGATTTCTGGAACGAAGCGTCGTGCGGAGAACGGTTGCTGCTCGAGGCATTGGACAAGTCTGGGTATGTGGCGCAGCTGTACAAGCGCTATGAGCTGGAGCCCTTCATCGAACCGTTCGCCGGTTTTGATGCCTCACGCGATCTGGATGTGCTGGAAATTGGCGTCGGGCTGGGGGCGGATCACCAGCGGTTCGCCCAGGCAGGCGCCCGGTTGACAGGGATCGACTTGACCGAGCGAGCGGTGGCGCATACCGGCAGGCGGTTTGAGTTGCTCGGGCTGAAGTCCGATTTGCGGGTGGCCGATGCGGAGTCGTTGCCGTTCGCCGATGAATCGTTCGATCTGGTCTATTCGTGGGGCGTGCTGCACCATGCTCCGGATACCGCCAAGGCCATCGACGAGGTGTGGCGGGTCCTGAGGCGCGGGGGGACGGCAAAAATGATGATCTACCACACCCATTCGCTGGTCGGCTATATGCTCTGGCTCCGCTATGGCCTGTTGGCGGGAAAGCCCTGGCGGAGCCTGAGAGATATCTACGCTCAGCATTTGGAGAGTCCGGGAACGAAAGCCTATACGGAGGCAGAGGCGCGTGAAATGTGTACACGGTTCACGCGATGTGAGATGGCCCCAGTGTTGACTCATGGGGATTTATTGGAATCCGAGGCCGGGCAACGCCATCGGGGCTGGCTGCTATCGCTGGCGAAGCAGCTGTGGCCCTGTCGCTTGTTGCGCTGGGCACTACCGAAACACGGTTTGTTCATGTTGATCGAGGCACACAAATGACGCGCATCGATCTCATCGCCGGCGCACGGCCCAACTTCATGAAGATTGCGCCGATTATCGACGCGCTGAAGGCCGCACAGGCGCATGGAAGCCATCTGACCCATCGATTGATCCACACAGGACAGCATTATGATCGAGCCATGTCAGGCAATTTCTTTGAGCAGCTGGGCATTCCTGAACCGGACATCAATCTGGATGCTGGCTCCGGCACGCAGGCGGAGCTGACCGCCAATATCATGGTGCGCTACGAAAAGGTGCTGTTGCAGGAGCGGAGCGACCTCTGTCTCGTGGTGGGGGATGTGACGTCGACCATGGCCTGCTCGATCGTGGCCCGCAAGCTGGGGGTGCCGGTGGCCCATGTGGAGGGGGGGATCCGGTCCGGGGACTGGACGATGCCGGAGGAGATCAACCGGGTCGTGACGGATTCCCTGACCAACTGGTTCTTTACCACGAGCGAAACGGCCAACGAAAATCTCCGCCATGCCGGCGTGACGGACGACCGTATCTTCTTCGTCGGCAACACCATGATCGATACGTTACTGAAGCAGATGCCGCGCTTGCGCGCGCCGACTTGCTGGGGGGAGCTGGGCTTACAGCCGGGACGGTATTTTGTGGTGACGCTGCATCGGCCGGCCAATGTGGATGGCGAGCAACAGTTATTGCGCCTGCTGCAAGCGATTGCCGAGGGCACGGACGGTTTGCCGGTGGTGTTTCCCGTGCATCCTCGCACCGCCAAGAATCTGCGTGAATTAGAAGGACAGTTGTCCAGTCTGCACTATATCGACCCGCAGGGCTACCTGGAATTCAACTACCTGGTGAAACATGCCAAGGGGGTGATTACGGACTCGGGTGGCATCACGGAGGAAACCACCGTGATGGGCGTGCCGTGCCTGACCCTGCGCGACAATACTGAACGGCCGGAGACGGTGACCCTCGGCACCAATGAGTTGATCGGCACAAGCCCGGGCAATCTCGCCCCGGCATTGGCGCGGTTGCTGGCGGGGGATTGGAAGAAGGGCGCGATCCCTGCTTGCCCATGGCATGACCAGCGTTGTGGAGGCCCCGGTTCCTCAGATACGACCAGGCTACCTCCTCATCCATACCACGACCAGTCTGATCTCCGCCGGCACAGAACGGATGTTGGTCGAGTTTGGCAGGGCCTCGCTGATCGAGAAAGTTCGCCAGCAGCCAGAAAAGGTGAAGATGGTGTTGGCGAAGGTCAAGACGGATGGTCTGCTGGCGACGATTGAGGCCGTGCGGTCCAAGCTGGCGCAGCCCTTGCCGTTGGGTTACTGCAATGTGGGGGTGGTGGCTGAGATTGGTCCTGGGGTCGAGGGGTTCAGGCCGGGAGACCGGGTCGTCTCGAATGGTCCTCATGCCGATGTCGTCACGGTGGCCACGCACCTCTGCGCAAAGATTCCCGATTCTGTCGATGATGAGTCTGCGGTGTTTGCCGTGATGGCCAGTATCGGCTTGCAAGGCATTCGTCTGGCGCAGCCGACCTTAGGCGAAGCATTTGTCGTGACGGGCGCTGGCCTGATCGGGTTACTGACCGTGCAACTGCTTCGCGCGCATGGGTGCCGGGTCTTGGCGGTGGATTTCGATGACCGTAAGCTGGCCTTGGCCCGAGCCTTCGGCGCGGAGGTCTGTCATCCAGGCCAGGGAGAAGATCCGGTTGCAGCGGGCATGGCATTCAGTCGCGGGAAAGGCGTTGACGGCGTGCTTATCACTGCCTCGACCAAATCCAGCGATCCTGTGTCTCAGGCGGCTCGCATGTGTCGCCAACGAGGCCGCATCATTCTGGTCGGTGTGACCGGACTGGAGTTACGCCGGGCGGACTTTTATGAAAAGGAACTGTCTTTTCAGGTGTCCTGCTCATACGGACCTGGACGGTATGACGCCAATTATGAAGAGCAAGGGCAGGACTATCCCTATGGGTTTGTGCGTTGGACCGAGCAGCGAAACTTTGAAGCCGTACTAGACTTAATGGCCGGCGGTCAACTGGCGATGAAGCCCTTGATCACGCAGCGCTTTGCGTTTGAGCAGGCCCCTGAGGCCTATCAGGCGCTGACTCACGATACCTCAGCGCTGGGGATACTGTTGCAATACACTTCGGACGTCCGTCAGCGATCCATCACACGAGTTGTTTTGAAGCCGGATGCGATCTTTGCAGCTCGCCATCCAGTGGTTGGATTTGTCGGAGCAGGCAATTATGCCTCCCGCACCCTGATTCCCGCCTTTAAGTCGGCTGGCGCCCAGCTGCATACGATTGTCACGGCTGGAGGCCTTCATGGCGTGATTCACGGGGGAAAGGCGGGCTTTGCAGAAGCCTCTACCGATATCGGAGCGATACTTGCCCATGAGGCAATCAATACGGTCGTCATCGTCACCCGCCACAATAGCCATGCCAGTTTTGTGACACAGGCGCTGTTGGCTGGCAAGCATGTCTTCGTCGAAAAGCCCTTGGCCCTGAACCATGAAGAGCTTGCTGACATTGAGCAGGCATACCAGGCGGCGCATGAGAGCGGGGCTAGGCCTCATGTGATGGTGGGCTTCAATCGCCGTTTTTCTCCGCAGATACAGAAGATGAAGGCGCTCCTGCGGTCGGTGCATGAGCCGAAGTCCTTTATCATGACCATGAATGCCGGCATGATTCCGGCCGATCACTGGACTCAGGACGTCGATGTGGGGGGGGGCCGCATCATTGGCGAGGCCTGCCACTATATCGACCTCATGCGCTTCCTCGCGGGAAGCGCCATTGTGTCGGTGCAGGCTCGTCGGATGGGTGAAACGTCCGGTATCGCCCAGACCGAAGACAAGGCGGCCATTACCCTGGGGTTCGCGGATGGTTCGTTCGGCACCATTCATTACTTGGCCAATGGCGCCGCCAGTTTTCCGAAAGAACGGGTCGAAGTCTTTGCGGCGGGCCGGGTGTTGCAGTTGAACAACTTCCGTACGTTGCAAGGTTTTGGCTGGCCCGGCTTCACGACCATGAACCGGTGGAAGCAGGACAAGGGACAGACCGATTGTGTCCGTCAATTCCTGTCCG
Organism: Nitrospirota bacterium; assembly: GCA_026387615.1. GTDB lineage: Bacteria > Nitrospirota > Nitrospiria > Nitrospirales > Nitrospiraceae > Palsa-1315. The sequence goes on along the minus strand of JAPLLI010000152.1, from coordinate 5,672 downwards.
CGATCGCGGAGGGAGGGGAGACGCCGATTCCCATCAATGAGGTGTTTGAGGTGGCGAGAATGTCGATCGAGGCGGCGGAGCTGCTTCGCCGGCAACGGGACTGAGAGGCCTCGCATGTCGTGGCGCACGATGCTCAGGCTGTTTCATACCTTGCGCCATCTGAAGGCGGAACAGTTCGCCTATCGTCTCTATTACTGGTGTGCCAAGGTTCGTCTGGCCGAGCGACAGGACTATCGTCAGAGGCCATGGCTGGCTTCATGGTCGAGTCCGGCGTTGTTGTCCTCATCCTTCCGTTCCCGCGACCGCGTCGCATTTCTGGGAGAAGAAGGCGATCTCACGGACAAGGATTCGTGGAACGACCTTCGCAAGAGCAAGCTGTGGCTCTATCATCTCCACTACCTGGATGACCTGAATGCCGTCGGCGCCGATGGCCGGCGGGATGCGCATCGATGCCTGATTAACCGGTGGATTGCGGAGAATCCTCCGGTGAGCGGTCACGGATGGGAACCCTATCCTCTCTCGCTCAGGATCGTGAATCTCGTCAAATGGTGTTCCCGCCAGGCGCTGGTCGAACCGGCCTGGGTGAACAGTGTGGGGCTGCAGACTCAGGCCCTGTGCCAACAACTGGAGTTTCACATTCTGGGCAATCATCTCTTGGCCAACGCCAAAGCCCTGGTCTTTGCCGGAGCGTTTCTGGAGGGAGATGAAGCCGGGCAATGGTTGACGCGTGGTCTTCAGATTTTGGATCGAGAAATCCCGGAACAGTTTCTTCCGGATGGCGGACATTTCGAGCGGTCTCCCATGTATCAGGCGATTGTGCTCAGCGATATCTGTGATGTGCTTCGTCTGGCTGAATGCACAGGATTGGGGGAGTTGCACGAACGGATTCCTCGTTGGCGTGAAGTGGTGAACCGAGGTCTTGCCTGGTTGGGCACCATGTCGCATCCGGACGGACGTATCGCATTGTTCAACGATGCGGCCTTTGGCCTTGCGCCTGAGCCAGCAGCGGTCAATGCCTATGCGGAGAGTCTGGGCTGCCACGCGACGCCGCAGCCGCCAGAGAAACCATTCGGTGGTCGCAAGCTGTTGTGGCGGTGGCTGGAACAGAGTGGCTATTGTCGGGTGGACCTTCCTGAGAGGGGCGTGGCTCTGTTGGATTTGGCGCCTCTCGGGCCCGACTATCTTCCCGGGCATGGGCATGCCGATACCCTCAGTTGTGAGCTGAGCCTGTTCGGTCAGCGGGTATTCGTCAACTCTGGCATATCGCAGTATGGCGAGGATGGCGAAAGACAGCGCCAGCGAGGCACCGCGGCGCATAACACAGTGGAGCTGGATGGGAAAAATTCCAGTGACGTGTGGAGTGGCTTTCGCGTCGGGCAGCGGGCCAGGCCGTTCGAGCGGGAGATTATTGAAGAGGAGAATGGTCTGGTGGTGCGTGGCGCGCATGACGGCTATCGCAGCCTCGCGGGTCGAACGATTCACCGGCGTGAATGGCGTATCGGCGAACGATCCTTCGTGGTGACCGACCGCATCGAGGGACGTTTTCATGACGCCGTGGCGCGGTTCCACCTGCATCCAGATGTGGCGGTTGAAGGGACCGAGCAGAGCGGCTGGTTACGGCTGCCGACGGGAGAGACAGTCATGTGGGCCGTGTCCGGGGCCAGGGCGCAGGTCTGCCTGAGCACCTGGCATCCGGAATTCGGACGTTCCGTCCAGACCCGTTGTCTGCAGCTACACTTCGACGGGCCCGGATGTACAACGGTCTTTACCTGGTGACGTGATGCACATTCTTTTTTTGACCGACAACTTTCCGCCCGAAGTGAATGCGCCAGCCTCGCGCACGTTCGAACATTGCCGGGAATGGGTGAGGGCCGGGCATCAGGTCACGGTGGTGACCGGTGTGCCGAATTTTCCCAAGGGCACGATCTATCCCGGTTATCGGAACCGGCTCTGGCAGAGCGAGGTGATGGACAACATCCGAGTCATACGAGTGTGGACCTATATCACGGGCAACGAAGGATTTGTAAAGCGCACCCTGGACTATCTGAGTTATATGGTGGCATCGGTGCTGGCGGCGCCATGGGTGAAAGACGTGGACCTGGTGATTGGCACCTCGCCGCAGTTTTTTACAGCCTGTGCGGCCTATGTGGTGAGTCGATGTAAGGGAATCCCCTTCGTCTTCGAGTTGCGAGATCTGTGGCCTGAATCCATTAAGGCGGTGGGCGCTATGAAGCATGCAGGAACTTTGCGTCTATTGGAGCGAATGGAGCTTTTCCTGTACCGGAAGGCAGCCGCGATTGTCTCTCTGACCAACTCCTTCAAGCGCAATCTCGTGGCAAGACATATTCCGGAAGGCAGGATCGTGGTGGTGACGAACGGGGCCGACCTTGAGCGGTTTGGGGCCAGGACGAAAGATGCCGAGTTGGTGAGGCGCTTCCATTTGGAGGGCAAGTTCGTCGCGGGGTACATCGGGACCCATGGGATGGCGCATGCGCTTGAGACGATTCTGGACGCAGCGGATAAACTGCGAGGCCTGGAGGATGGCCACCGCTACCGTATTATTTTGTTGGGGGACGGGGCCAGAAAGCAGGCTCTGGTCGAAAGAGCTCGTTCCCTGGGGCTTGGGAATGTGATCTTTCTCGACTCGGTGCCCAAAGAAGAAGTCGTCCGGTACTGGTCGCTGCTGGATGTGGGGATTACGCATCTGAAGAAAGAGGAGCTTTTCAAGACCGTGATCCCCAGTAAGCTGTTCGAATGTATGGCGATGGGCATACCGGTGTTGCACGGAGTGGCGGGCGAGTCGGCCGAGATCGTGGAGCGGGAAGGGGTCGGGATCCTGTTCGAACCGGAGAATGCCGCGGAGCTGTGCTTAAAGCTCCAGCTGGTCAGCCGGGATCCCGCGATATACGAAGGCCTCCGGGCCCGCTGCGTGGCGGCGGCCCGTGGGTACGATCGCACCCAGTTAGCAGGACGGATGCTCAAGTCACTGGAGGATCTGAGTCGAGCGACGGTAAGCGATGTAGCGGCGGGGGAGGGTGTCTGAGCACGTATCATCGAACAGCGTGAGGGGCTCAAAAGCGCCTTACGTTTGATGGGTGGGGTCTCACGCGGGTCCCTCGTGGCAATCGTCGCGTATGAGTTAAAATACCTAATTGATTTGCCTGTGTCGCGTATCTGCCATACAGTACTGACATGTGCCGTGCGACGGGTGAGCCGTAGGTCTGGTGCTATGCCCACGGGATGCGGGGTCGACACCGAACGGTGGCGGAGGCAGACGTATGTATCGGTGCGGATTGAAAAAGTACCAAGCCGGTCTGCTCGCAGTGGACGCCGTGATATTGCTGAGCGTCTTTCATCAAGCCATGAGATTCGGATGGAATGTCGGCCCGGATCCCGGTGAGTACCTCACCGTGGGGTTCGTGGTACTGGCCGCCTATCTGTTCTTCTTGGCCCGGTTTGATCTCTACGACGTTCGCGCCAACTATCACAGACAGAAATCGTCCACGTTGGCCGATATCAGCAGCGCCGTGTTGGTCGCCAGCATGGGCCTGTCTGCGCTCTACTACATGTTCCCGGAGGTCAAGCTGCCTCGCGGGGTGTTCGTGATCCAGATGGTTTGTACCATTCCGTTGTTATTTCTCTGGCGCATCAATTTTTGGCGGTTGCGCGAAGAATCGCTGATCCCCAAGACGGTCCTCATTGTCGGAGCAGGGGAGCAGGGGCGGGCGGCCTTAAAGATTTTGGAAGGGTTTCACGCGGAATACCACGTCATTGGGTTTATTGATGACGATCCCGAGAGGAAGGCCAGCCTCATCGACAACTACAAGGTGTTGGGGGGCTCGGCGGCTCTGGTGTCCCTTGTCAGAAAACATCAAGTCGATGGCATCGTGGTGGCGGTCGCAGGCCCGGATAAAAAGCAGCTCATTCGGGCGACCTTGCGCTGCCGCATGCAAGGGGTGTTTGTGTCAGACCTGCTCACGCTGGGGGAGGAATTGACCGGCCGGGTGCTCCTGGAACATGCCCGCGAGGCCTGGTTCCTGTTTGCGCCGGGCTTTCTCATTGTGCATCAACATCTGTTCCGGTTGATCAAGCGACTGCTGGACATTCTTTGTGCCGCAACGGGGCTGGTGCTGGCATGGCCCATCATGCTGATCGCCATGATCCTGATCAGAATCGAGGCGCCAGGCCCGCTGCTCTACCGCCAGACTCGCGTGGGACAGAACGAGCGGCCCTTTACCGTGTTGAAGTTGCGGACGATGCTCTCCGGTGGCGAGAATGGATCGCGCTATACGGCTGCGAACGATCCCCGGGTCACGCGAGTCGGCAAATTCCTGCGCCTCTGGCGTATCGATGAAATCCCCCAGATGTGGAACGTGCTCAAAGGCGATATGAGCTTCGTGGGACCGAGAGCGGAGTGGGACATCTTGGTCAAGGAGTACCATGGGAAAATCCCGTATTATTCGTTTCGGCACATGGTGAAGCCGGGCATTACCGGTTGGGCGCAGGTGAATTGCCCCTACGGAGCGTCGGTCGAAGATGCGGGCAGAAAGCTGGAATACGACCTCTATTATTTCAAGAACATGTCTGTCGCCCTAGACCTCAAAATCTTGTTTAAAACCGTTTCTGTGGTGTTGTTGGGCCATGGCAGTCGGTAGCGGCCCAGCAAAGGGAACTTCGTTGTGAGGCCGCTATCCATCATAATCGACCATTTCGATGTATCATTTGAGGCCGTCTCCGCCACACGTCGTGTGCCAGGTCGCAGGTTCTTCCTGCGTCGATAGGTTCTCAACGATCTAAATATTCTCCACATGTGATATGCCCGTCCGATGAGCCGGAGGTCCACGATCCATCGTGGTGGATCGTTCCCGAGCGGTGAAGGATAATAGCCATGGCGACTTTTACCTACAGGGCGGCAAAGCCAAGTGGCGCGACGTTCGCAGGCCAGATCGATGGCGATGACGAGCGTGCTGTGCGGAATCGACTGGAGAACGATGGCTATATCGTCATCCAGCTTCATGCCCGGGATGAAAATAGAAATGCATGGACCTGCCGGTTCGGATTCGCCGGCAAGCTCCCGCTTCATGACATGCTCGTGTTCAACCAGGAGCTGTTGGCCCTGCTCAAAGCCGGGTTAGCGGTTTTGCGCGTGTGGGATTTGCTCATTGAACGCACCGGCCATGCGGATTTTCAGCGCGCGCTCCGCACGGTGAGGGAAGATATCCGTGGCGGCAGCGCCATGTCCGAAGCCGTAGCCAAGCATCCACGGTATTTCAACGAGCTCTATGTGGCGACGATTCGCGCCGGTGAACAGTCGGGCCATCTGCCGGATGTGCTCCAACGCTATATCGCCTATCTCAAACTCATGATGGAGCTGAGGCAGAAAGTGGCCAAGGCGCTCGCCTATCCGGCTTTTCTCGTAATCGTCGGTGTGGGTGTGATTGGCTTTCTCGTTGGCTATGTGATGCCCACGTTCGTGAATGTCTACGGTGAATCAGCTCAGGCCTTACCGGGAGCGACCCAAGCGCTGCTCGATCTCATCGTCGGGCTCAACCGGCATTTCATCCCAGCGCTTGTGTTGTTCGTGGGACTGATGATCGGGTTAAAAACCTATCGTGCCACTGATGCGGGGCGACTTGCGACGGATCGGCTGCTTCTGTCTGTGCCATGTCTGG
>JAPLLI010000225.1 GCA_026387615.1 Nitrospirota bacterium | reverse complement strand
CCGATCAGCGTCATGATCATCCTCCTGTTGGCGATTTTTACCCTCTCCTACTCCCAGATCATCGTCGAATATCCGGGCGGCGGCGGTGCCTACATCGTCTCGAAGTCGAATCTGGGGGAATGGCCGGGCCTGACTGCCGCGGCCTCGCTGATGATCGATTATGTCCTGACCGTCGCGGTCAGCGTGGCGGCCGGCATCGCGGCCATCACCTCCGCCGTCCCCGCCCTCTTTCCTCACCGCACGCTGCTGGGCGTGGTCGCCATCATCCTCGTGCTCCTGGTCAACCTGCGCGGTGTCCGGGAATCGGGAAAGGTATTTGCCGTCCCGACTTACCTCTTCATCGGGGGCATGCTCCTCATGTTGGCCGTCGGAACATTTCAAATCCTGTTCGGCCAGCTCACCCCCGTGGCTGTTCAGAGCATGGCGACGCAAACTGCGGTCGAATCAGTATCCTTATTTCTCCTGCTCCGCGCCTTCTCGTCAGGCTGCACGGCGCTCACAGGGGTAGAAGTCATCTCGAATGGCGTGCCGGCCTTTCACCCTCCGGAACCGAAAAATGCCGTCATCACGATGACCTCAATGGCGCTCGTCCTGGGCACACTCTTCCTGGGCATCAGTACGATGGCCTATCATTTGGGCGTCCTGCCGAAAGAGGATGAAACTGTCGTCTCGCAAGTGGCGCGAGCCATCTTCGGCGAAGGAGCCCTCTATTACTTGATCCAAATTTCCACGATGTCGATCTTGGTCCTCGCGGCCAACAGCGCCTTCGCCGGATTTCCACGCCTGGCCTCGCTATTGGCTCGCGACGGGTACATGCCTCACCAGATGGAACTGATGGGCGACCGTCTGGTCTTCTCCAATGGCATTCTCATCCTGGGAGTCTTCTCCTGCTTCCTGATCATCATATTCCGCGGCGACACCCATGCGCTGATTCCACTTTATGCCGTCGGCGTCTTTCTCTCGTTCACCCTCTCGCAGGCCGGCATGGTCCGCCGCTGGCTAGGCAAACGCGGGCCCCATTGGCGAAAGAAAATCATCATTAACGGCATCGGCGCAGTCGCCACCGCCATCGCCACCGCCATCATCGCCAGCACCAAGTTTATGCATGGCGCCTGGATCGTCATCGTGTTGATCCCGGTCCTGATCATGATGTTCCGTGGTATTCACGCGCATTACAAGGCCGTCTCCGAGCAGATCACCCTCGACCGGCGAGGCAGCCGCCCTCCGATGCCTCGGCGCAACATCGTCATCATTCCAATCAGCGGGGTAAACCGTGCCGTCATCCGCGCGGTAGACTATGCCCGAAGCAGGCCGGGAGAAGTGCGAGCGGTGTTAGTCGACATCGACCCGGAGAACACAGCAAAATTCGAAATGCAATGGGCTCAATGGGGATGCGGCGTCAACCTCGTCGTGCTGCCCTCTCCCTATCGCTCCATCCTGAATTCCCTCCTCGACTACGTCGAGGCGATCCTGGAAAAAGAACCGGACACCTGGGTCACCGTCGTGATTCCGGAAATTCTCCCGGCTCGCTGGTGGCAAAATATTCTGCACAATCAGCGAGCGCTCCTCTTGAAAGCCTCGCTCCTGTTCAAAGACCGCGTCATCCTGACCGACGTGCCCTTCCACCTGACGAGGTGAGCGTGGAGAAGGCAAAATTAAAAATGAAAAGTGGGACGCTGGGGCTTCACTTTTACATTTTGCCTTTTGCCTTTTGCCTTGCACTCACGCAACCAGCCCACGCCTTCAAAATCATCGAACCAGCTGAGGGCACTACGCTAACCTCGGGGAAGACCGTCACGGCCCGCGTGGATCTCGGCAAAGACTCCGGCATCGTGAAGGTCCGCTACTATTGGTATGGAGAGCAGGACGAGACCCTGGTAGGACAAGAAGATGCGACGGCCACTGGATCGATCATCGCGCCGGTGGCCCTCATCGGACTGGAAGACCAGGATCCCCCGTTCGGAGGGAAACTCCTGATCCCCAAGGACAGCATCGGCCCCATGCGCTTGCTGGCGGTCGCGGAAATTTCACGGGGACGACTGGGCACGAGATCCATCTTCGATGAAATCCTCGTGAACGTCGAACCGGCCGCCTCCCTTGCCATCATCGACTTCGAAACGGACAAGCCCCTGCATCTCGGGAGGGCCGGACAATCCTCCGCCTTCGGCCACGTCGATTCACTAGGCAAGGTCTTTGAGTTGCCGGTGGTGGGGGAATTCACCGACGGAGTGACCCGCCGGATCAGCACGTTGGGCAGCGGCACGAGCTATCAATCGTCAAACCAAAAAATCATCAAAGTGCTCGCTGACGGCCTACTCCAGATTGTCGGCAATGGGAAGGCGACGATCACCGTCTTGAATCGCGGCAAGCAGGCCCAGCTCGATGTCGCAGTCGATGTAAACGAAGAACCGAACGAGCCGCCGGTCGCAGACGCAGGCCCGAACCAATCGGTCAAAGCCGGCACGAAGGTGAAGCTGAGCGGCCTCAAGAGCCGGGATGCGGAAGGCGAAGCGCTGTATTATTCCTGGAGCCAAGTGCGAGGCAGCAAAATCCCGCTCCTGGACGTGAACAATGCAGAAGCTTCCTTCCTCGCACCAACCGTGTCGGAGAAACGGACCTATCGGTTTAAGCTAAGGGTGACGGATAAGAAGGGGGCAGACAGTGTGCCTGCCTATGTAGATGTGGTTGTTGAGCCGTAAGGATCGGGAGCGACAGGGATGTTCTCCTTGCTCGCGCAACGCGCGGCCTCGGAAGGATGAGAGGGAGCGACCAGGTGCCCTTCTTGCTCGCAGAACGCGCACGATAAGAATGTGCTCGTTCGATGCGCGCAGTAAAGGGCAACCTCAGCCACTCCCTTTTAAAAGAGGCAGAAAAATCGGGGCATCCCTCGTTAAACGCGCGCAATTGAGAGTACCCACCCTCGCCTAGCGAAATCGCCTAATCCTAAATGGCCCCTCCGTCCCTCTTATGAATGAGGAGCGCGACAAACCAAACGCTGCTATCTGTGCGTGACCAATCACGCCCCACTATACATACTCAGAAGCCTCACTTCCTGCGCTTTCATAAAGCTACAGCTTCTTCACTTCCTCACGGCAATTAGTTTCTTCCCAGACAAGGACTAGATATGCCCAATTATGGCGCTGGTCACATTTTCTCACTATTAAATTCCCATCTCTGTCCCAGTTAACATCCTTAACAGTCCCAGGCATATGGGAACACGAAACAGATACGGCGACCGCCAATACCGCAAGCATTATTCGGACCACAACACCCTCCATTCGCAAAAATTATCTACGGGCTGTTTCGGTTCTACAGTTGCCCTGTCCAATGACAAGAGCTACTAATTTCCAATAAGTAATTTCGTCACACTTTGTAACCAACAACCCATCGCGAACGGGATTAACATCAATAACGACTCCCGCAGTTTTCGTGCATCCAATCGTAACAGCTAAAAATAGTGCAGCGCCCATCCCACAAGATGCGAATGCCTTCAATCTGTTCATCTTCTTCATAGCAAGCCCCCGATCTAATTTTCGTGTGAGTTAGCTGTTTACTTTGACAGGAGCAGGCTTAACTTCTTCCCTACAATCGCCTTCGCCCCATACGATAAAGTAAAAATCCCAGTAGATCTTTTCGTCACACTTGCGAACCACTAAATCACCATCTTTATTGAACGAAATCTCCCTCACGACGCCATCCATATGACTGCAACCTGTTACAGCAACAAATGTCATGAGTGCGACTAATCGAAATAAATTCATGCCACCCCCCTCAATTATTCCTACATTACAGTAAACTCAGGGAAGCAACTCGGGGAACCGCCCCCCCTCATTACATTCCAAATAGACCAACCTGACGACGTCATCCAACCCAGCCACCTCGCAGGTACTGGACGCCACACCTAAGATCCATCATCTACCTTAATATATCAAGGGGCAATCACGCCTTCTCCAGTCGCACTGGCCCGTAGATTTCCCTCGCTTGCTGGAGTTCCTTCACATGTTTGCGGAGGGCTGGGCCAAACTTGGAGGCAAGGCCTGCTTTACGATGGGGCGCGATGTTCAGTTCAACTTGCTCGATAACGTCTGCCAGCTGTTTGTGAGTAAGAACCGGTACCTGGAGCCGTTTCCCTCACTGACGTGGCTCATTCAGATACACGTCATGCACTGTACTGATGTCGCTACGTCCGCTTGAGCCAATCCCGGCAAGCGACAACAGAAGTTTTTTCTGACGAGCGATCAGCTGCCGTATACAGCCGTTTGCGCAGAAGGTTGCTGCTTCTGCTTACGGATGGACAGCTTTTTCTTTCTGGGAACGGGTCGCTGCATAGCTTAACCGCACCAGCCCATAGAGTTAGCAGACGCTACAAAATTCATCGATATGGCGGCGGGTACTTATCTTCGCTTGCCAACCTGAGCCCGCATCCACTCCGTCAACCTTTCTTTCGACAATTCGCCAGCAGCAACTTTCAGAGTCACCGCTTCAAGCTCCTGGGGAACCATTGAAACCTCAACGTCATTTGCTAGCAAGAATGCCAGGCAGGACATCACGGCTGCGCGTTTATTCCCATCGATGAAGGGATGATTCTGTGCGATATGGAAGAAATAGGCTGCGGCCATCGCTGCAAGATCTTCGTGGAGAAATGCACCGCCAAACTGCTGACGAGGCATCGCAACTGCAGCATCCAGCAAGCCATGGTCTCTGACCCCATGCGACCCACCATCTACATGAATGGTGTCGGCATGAAGCAGCAGAACATCTTCCACGCTGAGGAAGGTAACGTGCTCCATAAATTAATCCGCCAGCCGCTTCAACATGGGTCCATATTGTTTGCGGATTTCCTTAATCACCGCTTTCATCCGTTGAGGACCAACGCCGACATTCGCAGGCGTGACAACCAATGCATTCCCACTCACCGTTATCTGAAGCGGCGTCTCTTCAGTAATGCCCAGAGCTTCCATCATGGGCTTTTCAATTACTAGCGCCATGCTATTCCCATGCTTTTTGAGCGTCTTGATCATGACAGCCCTCCAGTATGAACAATGTTACTACTGAGTCGGTCGGCTGTCCAGCACCATCTACTCACGCCTTGCTCAGCCGCACCGGTCCATAGGTTTCCCTCGCTTGCTGAAGTTCCTTCACATGTTTGCGGAGGGCTGGGCCGAATTTGGAAGCGAGGACTGCCTTGCGATGAGGTTCAATGCTCTGTTCGACCTGCTCGATGGTGTCTGCCAACTGTTTGACCAGCTGCTTACCTGAGCCAGTGAGCCACTTGAGGTGCCAACTGGCATATTCCAGATCATGGATCGAGTAACGGACCGATTCCACTTCTTCGAGGCAACGGAACCTGGCTCGCTGCAAATCTTTCTCTGTGAGACCCGCCCTCTTCCATCTGGTCGATCCACCCACCCCCGAAGCCCAAGTTGAAAGCCGCTCGAAGAGCATCGCCCCCATCGTAAAGGTGAAGGCCGCATGGAGAATGCCTCTGAACGGGCGCAGGCTGCGGCGCCAGGGGGAATAGAAGACTTGCTGGTTGCGATCGCCCTGATACATGACGTACTTGCGCAATAACAGATTCAGGTGGTGATGACTATTCTCATGGATCAAGTCATCGACCAGGTCGAGGTTATCTCGGTCGAAACAGTTGATGAACGACAAGCCGAGCCTGTGGCGATAGCTGAAGCTCACGACGCCCTTGGCCTTGAGCGGGACGATCCGGGAGGTCAAAAGCGCGAGCACCTCATGCCCTTCCGGCCAGGCCTCTTGAATGGTAGTCCAAGCCCGATTGACGCGCGTCACTTGCGTAGCTGACGTGGCAGCCACGGTCTTGGGCTGGCGATCCTTTCCATAGACGAGCGTCGGCCCGACTGTGATGGGCCCTGCCTCCACCTCGATAGCCACGGTCGGCGTCCGGTGCTGCCAACTCCAGTCCAGCCGGTGACCTCTCATCGTGCAGAGGGGCGTCACGGTTCGCCCGATCTTTACGGATAGCTCATGCGGACGCACGAGCAACGTCGCCAAGCCGGCTGACTGTTTGAGCGCTCGCTTCACCGAGGAAGGCGCCTCGTAGCTATCGCCGCCCAGCCCCATGGCCATCGTGCCCAAGGTCTCTGCCCGTTCGACATTGCCGCCGAGCTGGACCGCGACGTTCCAGGAGGGAATCTTGTGAGCGGCACACCAGAGCATCGGAAGGCCCGGCACGAGACAGAGCGACTCCTGCGTCAGCTCCTGCGTCAGCCTCTTGCACAGGTGGCTCAGCCTCCGTTCGAGTCCCGAGGCCTGGGCAACCCCTCGCGGGAACAGATCGTCCAGATAACTGTTCTCGAAGAATTTCTCCTGGCATTCGACAAACAACTGAGCCGCAAACTCGGGAGCATCCTGCTCCTCCCGAATCTGCTGCAATAAGTCGATGAAATAGACCAGGTCGTTCAACGCTTC
>JAPLLI010000261.1 GCA_026387615.1 Nitrospirota bacterium | reverse complement strand
GTTCATCGTTCAGCGCTCATAGTTCAGCGTTTGCCGGTCGGTGGACTTTTTCAGCATCATGCTAGTCGTCTTCCGGGTTGATGATGTGAAGACCCGCCGCACGACAGGCCGTCAGCAATGGCTGATCGGCGCTCACGACGGTCAACCGCAACGCCTTGAGCTCTAATGCCAACGCTAGATGCAAGACCTGGGGCGTTCGGAGCGACGGATATTCCATCGCCAGTTCTTTCGTCGCCAAGTATGTCTGCATCGTCGGGGCAATAAACTGATACAGCCCCTCCTGCGAATCTCGCTCAAACTTATGGATCACCGAATAGCAATCGTCCCGCGTGATGTCTCCGTGATGCGCTCGATTTGAAAAGGCCGTATAAAAGTCGGTGACGGTCCAGGTCGGCAGGATGGCCACCTTGCCCCGCTTGACCATGAGCCTGCCGATGATACGCGTACCGCGCTCCATGCTATAGCGTTTCACCAGGGCCGTTGAGTCAAAATAGTAGTACGGCATGGGTCAGACCCTCCCCTTCAAAATAACAGCAGCCAAGGGTCCCGGCATTTTCGAGAGCCGATCTTGCAATTCATCCAGCGGCAACTCTTCATAGCCCTCCTTGCGGAGCTTGTCGGCCAGGTTGCCCTGATTGAACAAGGCGGTATCGTTTTTAAGCCGCTCACCCAGGCGCCGTTTCGCCAGACGACTGGGCACCCGCTGCCCCGCGCCAGCCCTTCCACGTCCAGGGCTCCCTGCGGCACGAGTTGCTGTTCGTCCTGTTCCCGATTTCGATGTGGCCATACCCTCCCTCTCTCCATGAGTTAGTGAGTTGCTGATCCAGACGTCGATCCCGGCCCGTCCCGCGGACAGCCCGCAGGCTGGCTCGCCTGCGCCGGCAATTCCGACTCTCCATACACATGAGCCGCAATGGCCTTCGCCACATCGGCAGAGAACTCCTGCTGCATGACACGCACAGCCTTGGCTGTGGCCTCGCGCTCCGAGAGATGCCCTTCCTTGCCGCCCTTGGACAGGGCGCCGACGACCCGCTGGCTGGTCAAGTCTACGACTTCGAAATCGCTGCACCAGCGCACGAACTTGAACTGCGGATCGCGCACATCGATCGGCCATACCCGCACGACCCCCCGTAGCAGTAACTCCGGGGCTGGTCCGCCGGAATCGTTGCCCCCCAAACGATCCCCTCCCCAGGGCCGACTCGTGACTTGCAATCCTTCCTTCAATAATCCTTCGGTCAAAGCCCGTTGTGCCGGCTCAACCTGGTCGCCGGTCACCGCAACGGCCAACACCAGATTCGTGGCCAAAAATTGTTCGAGTTCGTGCGTGAGTTCACTCACGCGGTAGGCCGCAGCGGCACCCTGCCCGCTGGGGCGAATCACGCGAAGATCCGCATTGTAGGTCTCTCGCAGCACCAGACTTCTGACCGCCCGTCTCAGCGCTCTGGCTTTAGCCAGTTTATCGGAAGGGCGATGAGCCTCCTCGACATCATCTCTGATCGACCGGTCCAGCTCGGCAATCCGTTCCATGAAGGCTGTCTCTGCCTGAGGCCGATGCATCGCTGCCAAGGCATACTGGGCGCCCTTAGGCGCATCGACCCACCGATCGACGATTCGGACATTTTCCAGCACTTTATCGGTCGACACACGGGTCAGATTGTCGAGCGTCAACCGTCGCTCCTCGCTGCTGTGACCGCGCTGCTCGATCAGCAGATAGGATTCCCAGTCTTTCGCTTGCGCACTGACCTCGGCCTTGAAGATACGGGCCACGGCGGCGTAGGCGCGATCCTCGGCGACCGCGCGACTCTCCGCCTGGCCTACGCCGACAAGATATTGTCCTGACGGATAGGCAACACTAACCCCCTCGATCCAATCCGGCTTCGCCTGGCCTCCAAGCCATGCGCAGCCGGAACAGGCGCTGACCGCCAGCAGGACCAAGGCGACTGTCTTCACATCCAGCAATCGATCGATCATGGCATCACCCGTTGAATCAGCACGGTGGTTTCGCCTGCCCCGAGAGAGAGTATCCTCATCGTCTCAGGCCTTAGCGGGTCATAGGTCCCGCCGGCTGGCTGGCTCTGCACCTGGTAGCGGCCCGGTGGAACCCAGACCCGCGCAAGATGGATTTCATCGGGCAAAGTCTGCCAGCTCCGCTTGTCTGCTTCTTCCGATCCCACAGCCAGCCCTTTCGTCAACAGCCCCACGAGAAGGCCGACCCAAGGCCCCGCATCTTTCCCCGCTGCTTTCTCCGCCTCCCTCGTCGTGGTCTCGGCCAGCGCAAACTTTGTCGCGGCACGGGCAAGCGCCTTGACGGTGATACCGGCCATTCGTTCCGAGAGCGCCTTTTCTGCCAGCGCCGTCACGTTCTGCGCCAACTCCGTCTGCACCGTGACCCGCGTCCCATTGTCCTGAACGAGACTCAGCCTGTCGACCGGCACCTGGGTCTTCTGCGGGACGAGCCGCGGCACGGCCACGCGAACGACGCGCCCGTTAAGCCCGTACAACACCGAATCCGCCGCCCGATTGGAAGGTTGGTTCGACTGCGAAAGTCCGCGGTTGCGGAGCACCAGCTGAAGGGCGCCAAAACTGATCGGCAGGTCAAGAAACTGATCCTCCTTGCGTGGTGCGCGGCCATTATAGCTGATCACGATCACTTGAGCGAGTGATTGCAGCGACTGACTGGTCTCCCACCTCGTATCGGAAAATACGGATTGGTACTCGGCCAACTCTTGCGTGAAATGCAGGGCCTCGGCCGTTCGCAGCAAATCTGCCCGCAGTTGAGACGGAACAGTCGTACGCGACCAGGCGCGACTGGCCTCAAAGATCTCATAGGCATTCCGGTAGGCGATGAATGCATTATTCACATCGCCAGTGCTCTCATAAATGATGCCGCTCAAGTAGCGTGCGAACCCGTCATCCCGATAGGCCGTCTTGTCCGTAGTTCGATCCGACAGGACGTTGAGCCGGTGATCGATGCGTCGGGCTTCGACCAGCGCATCTTGCCATTGCCCCAGCACTGCATAATTGAGAGCCTTCAGCACATTGAGCAGCACCTGTTCGTAGGGATCCCCCTCGTAGGGTAACGCCGTATCATTCGTCAGAAACGCGAGAACTTCCGTTCTCATCCTTCTGGTATAGAGACGATCCACTTCATCCTCGGCCCGCTCCAACAGGGCGTTGCTCTGCTGATAGTTGCCGGCGAGCTGAAGCGTCATCCCTCGATCCATGCCATAGAGTACCAGGCTTTTTTCGCCATAGTCCTTTTCAGCCAGCTGGACGATGGCATCGGCCCCCTTAGGATCGTGGGCGCGAAGACTCGTTTCAATAAGGAGATACCGATTGACCGAGGGGGCGCACCCGGCAAGCAGGAGGAGCGCCAATAGGACAAAGAGAGACTGAGGGGGAACAACCATGCCCCACCGTGCAGGAAAAAAGACGGTGGGGCCTGAGATAAGAGGGCTCAACGGTAGTCGTGAAGCCTAAAAAATGGAACGTTTCTTTTCAATGACTTTCTTGATCTTCTTCTGCCCGTACCAAACCTTGGCATTGCTCTCCAAATCCACCATCTGTAGGTCGATCTGATAGAACACCGCCTTCGTCCCTTCGGCCTCGTCAAGGATCGTCGCAATCGTACCCTTCATCATATAGTCGGCGCCAATCTCTTTCCCCGGCGCCTTCTGCGTATCCTCGCGCGCATGCATCGCCTGTTCTTGACGTTCGGCACGAAGCTCCTCACGATCTCCCTTTCCTGCCACAAACGTCACTTTTTGTGAGTTGGTGAGCTCGCGTTCCAAATCGGTCACAAACGTCCCGACGTTGATATGTTCGTGGCTGCTGTTCTGGATGGCCCCGACCACAACGACCGGCTGACGACGTTTTGAACTGGAGAAGTTGTTGAGCCAGGGATACTCGAGCGCCTCCTTGACCATCGACTCCGCAACCATCCGGGAATCGGTATCGTTCCAACGGCCGCTCAGGTCCGTGACGACCCCGGAGTCCACCCGGGTGACTTTGGTCTCTTGCGCGCAGCCGGCCAGAAGCAACAGCGCCAGCGCCACGAGCCCGATTCGTCCTCGATCTATCACGAGATACCTCCTCGCCAATGCAGCCATGAATGGTCGATCAATAGAAAGCCCTTACTTCGGCGCCCGCTTGTCTTCTTCTTTTTCCAGCCGATCAAAGAGCTTATCGGCGTTCTTTTTGACATAGTCGCGAACCTGCGCGTTCAACTCCTTCGCCTGCTCGAGATTATTCTTCATCTCCTCGAGATTCAGCTTGGTCAACACGTAATACGTGTTCGTCTTCTCATCCTTGTAGCGCTCGATGGGGCGCACGCCGCTGAGCGTGGCGGTCGTCACCGTCTTAATGGCCCGCTCGACACTCTGCTCTTCTGTGTTCTTGGTAAAATCTCCGGCCGTCGTGGAGGAGGCAAAGTCGCGCATCAAGTAGCCGGTATAGGTCTCAAAGGTCTTGGCGATTTCAGCTCTGGCACGATTTTCGGCCGTGTCCCAAGCTAAGGGCTCATTCCGAACGCCGACTACGGACCCGACGCCATAAAAGGCTTTGCTATCTTTCTCGTTAAAGGCCCCGGACCCCTGCTTCACCCACTTCGGAGGACCGCCGCAGGCCACAAGTCCGATCATCAGGGCAATCGCCACTCCTCCCCCGACTAACCTCGACCTGAACCCCAGTATCCTATTCATGCGCGTGCCTCCTTGATGATGATCAGAACGGTAAAACAGCAACGTACCGGCGGCAGATGCCAACGGCAAGCGTTCGAGAATTCACACGAAATCATGCTAGCATGCACCCCTGAACCAGTCAACGAAACAGACGGCCGATCGCGGACCGTCTTATTGTTCACCTAAAGGAGGATACCAATGGCAGATATTCAGATTGATGACGGCATCATTAAGATTCTGAACATGGAAGTGCAAGATCCCAAAGCGGCCGCAGTCCTCGCGGAATACCCCCAGGTCCGCTGGGCTGAAATTACGCGAAAAGCCGTCAAGATCGGATTGGGGTATCTCAAGGGCGGGGAGAAGCCCTAGGGCTTCGAAGGTGCGGAAGGAGCGACGGGACGTGACGGTGCCACGGCAGCGACGGCACGGGCGTGATTCCCCCCCAGCTCAAGGTAGCGGGTGAAGGCCTCGACCGATTTGGGCTGATCCTTTATCTCGTCGGCGTAGAGAAGGCCCAACGAGAAATAAACATCCAGATAGTTGGGATTGACCACCAGCGCTTCCCGCATCGCACGCTCCGCCTCGACATATTGCCCGCGCTTTTCGTATATCAACCCGAGCGTGTACTGAGAATCCGGGTTCTTCGACGCATACTGCACCGCCAGCTTCGCCGCCGACAACGCCTCGTCAAGGTTCGGCAGAACCTCTAACCGCACATAGCTCTTGAGCACATAGACATCGCCAAAGGTCGGGTCATATTCCAAGGCTCGATTCAGCCGTTCCAACGCCTCCTCCGGCGACTTCCCTGTTTGGAGCAACGCGAAGGCCTGTTCATACTGCTGCTTCGCCGCCTGCCGTCGCTCAGCCGGAGACTGAGGCCCTGCCCCCAACACGAACGCGGATCTCCGTCCCTCGATCAACACCGTATCCCCGTCTCCGTCAAGCTGCGCGAAGAGGGGGTGCTGGGCGCCCTTTGACCGTTCCACGACGGATTGCTTCACATAGTCGCCGACTTCGGAGGCCATGAGCCAGCCGTTCTTATTGCGATCCGCCTGGCCGCTCAGCCCGTCCAGCAACACCTGCACGAAAAGGCTTTTCCCCTGCTCCTGAATCAAGGCCTCCCCCTTATCGCCCGCCGTCAATACTTGCACCCCCCGCCGCTCCGTATCGTCTTCCGGGGCCATACGCCCTTCGAGGGACAGGGGCTGAGCCGTACTCACCTCCCACCCTCGAACCGCGGCATTCAAGAGGAAGAGGGTATGTTTCGACGCGCTACGCCGGCTGAACTCTTTCAACTGCTCAAACGTCACAGACTTCGACACGTTCCCGATCTGCGCATCCCAAGGCACGAGATACCCCAGTTCCTTCCCGGAAAGATCCTGCGTGACGCCGGCATGGCCGACAAAATACAGCACGAGGCGATCGTATCGCCCAACCTTGCGAGGCAGAAAGTCTGAAAGGGTCTGCTGCAAGCGGCGAAAGCTCACATCCTTATCGTACAACTCGACGACCTCGTCAAATCCCAGCTGACGAAACGTGTGAGCCACAGCCTTGGCCTCCTCGATCGCGCCGGGAATTTTCGGAGCCAGAAGATAGTTCTCGACCCCGATCACAACAGCCCAGGACTTATAATAGAGCCCTTCCGGCTTCCCCGCTTGGGCAAACGCGGGCGAAGGACAGAGCCACGCGATCAGTGAGGAGACGAGTAGCACGAGAAGAAGGGATTGTCGGTGCAGGATCGGCAGCATCAATTCAGCCTACTCTCGCCTCCGCGCGACTGTCAAGAAACGCCAGGCCAAGGCTCACTTC
This sequence comes from Nitrospirota bacterium, assembly GCA_026387615.1. GTDB lineage: Bacteria > Nitrospirota > Nitrospiria > Nitrospirales > Nitrospiraceae > Palsa-1315. Next base: position 4,662 of record JAPLLI010000261.1, on the reverse strand, counting down.
ACCCGCCGCAGTTGAGTTATCCCCCGGCCCTCCAGCATAATACCGAGGCTGTGTGTCCGTCGTTCGTGAAGCGCGAGAAAGGCAGGGCGGGCTGAAGACTGAAGGCTGAAATGCTTAGAACTTCGAACTCCGACCTTTAGCCTTCAGCCTTCTGAGCAAGCGAACTTTTTCAGCATCCTGCTAAAGGAGCCACTGCACTATGTCAGAGAACATCGATACCCTCCTCAAAGAAAGCCGCGTCTATCAGCCCTCCGCTCAGACCAAGGCCGCAGCCTATATCCAAGACTACGAGAGCGCCTACAAACAATCGATCGCAGACCCGGAAGGTTTCTGGAGCAACGTCGCCAAGGAACTGGAGTGGTTTTCCCCCTGGACCAAGGTCTTGGAATGGAACTATCCCTGGGCCAAATGGTTCGTCGGCGCCACCTGCAACATTGCCTATAACTGCCTGGATCGTCACGTCAAAACCTGGCGCAAGAACAAAGTCGCCATCATCTGGGTAGGCGAGAACGATCAGGAACGGGTCATCACCTACGGCGAACTCTACCGGCAGGTCAACCGCTGCGCCAATGGGCTCAAGAAACTAGGGCTCCAGAAGGGCGACCGGGTCACGATCTACCTGCCGAAAGTGCCGGAACAAATCGTCGCCATGCTCGCCTGCGCCCGCATCGGCGTCATTCATAGCGTGGTCTACTCTGGATTCAGCGCCCCGGCCCTCGCGAACCGCATTCAGGACGCCGAAGCCAAACTGGTCATTACTGCCGACGTCGGATTCGACCGGGGTAAAGTCCTCAATATCAAGTCGGTGGTCGATCAGGCCGTGGCCAATTCCCCCACCGTCGAACATGTCGTGGTCTTACGGCGCCAGACTCCCGGGGTGGCCTTAGCCACGCCAAAAGAAATCGACTGGCACGATTGGCTGAAGGCGGAGAAATCGGTCTGCGAAGCTGAGCATCTGGATGCAGAACATCCCCTCTACATCCTCTATACCTCCGGCACCACCGGAAAACCGAAGGGCGTAGTCCATGTCCATGGCGGCTATATGGTCGGGACCTACATCACCACGAAATATGTTTTCGACCTGAAAGACGACGACGTCTACTTCTGTGTGGCAGACCCAGGCTGGGTCACAGGCCATAGTTATATTGTCTATGGGCCTCTCCTCAACGGCGCGACGATCCTGACAGCCGAGGGCAAGCCGGACTATCCGAACCCGGGCCGCTGGTGGGATCTCATCGAGCGGTACGGCGTCTCGATTTTCTACACGACCCCCACCGCCATTCGCCTACTCATGCGCTACGGGGAAGACTGGCCCAAGAAATACGACCTCTCCACCCTCCGCATCCTGGGCAGCGTGGGCGAACCAATCAATCCGGAAGCCTGGGAATGGTTTCACCGAGCGACCGGCGAGAACAAACCGATTATGGATACCTGGTGGCAGACCGAAACAGGAGCCATCATGATTACCCCCCTGCCGACCGTCGCCTTGAAGCCTGGCTCCGCCACCAGGGCCTTCCTCGGCATCGAAGCCGATGTGGTGGACAGCGAAGGCAAGAGCCTCCCGGCCAACGCCGGCGGTTTCGCCGTCATCAAGAAGCCCTGGCCCGCGATGATGCGCACGATCTATAAAGATCCGGAACGGTACAAGACCTATTGGAACACGATCCCGAACTGCTACACAGCGGGCGACATCTGCCATAAAGATGCAGATGGCTACCTCTGGTTTATGGGCCGCGCGGATGACGTGATCAAAGTGGCCGGGAACCGGCTCGGCACCGCCGAAGTGGAAAGCGCGCTGGTCAGCCACCATGCCGTAGCGGAAGCAGCGGTGATCGGCAAGCCGCACAAGCTCGTGGGCGAGTCCATCAAGGCCTTCATCATTTTGAAACAGGGAGAAGTGGAGAGCCAAGCCCTGATCCAATCGATCAAGGATCAAGTGCTGAAGGAGCTGGGGAAAATCGGCGTGCCGTCCGAAATCGACATCGTGGCCTCACTCCCAAAAACCCGGTCCGGCAAAATCATGCGGCGGGTACTCAAAGCCAAGGAGCTCGGACAAGATCCGGGCGATATCTCGACGATCGAAGATTGATTTAACCGACTTCAAGACCGGTAATCGATGAGACGTCTGTGCGCTCAGCAAGAGATCGGAGACCGCGTATGTCTACAGCCTGTTCCAGAATCGTGATGGCCATCGTCCTGGCCGCAATCAGCTCGGCCAACAGCTGGGCCGCGGAGCCAATCAAGCAGAAGACGAAGGCAACAAAAGTGGCCCAGACGCACAGCAATGCGCAGGCGCCTAAAAAGGCCAGTCCGAAATATGCCTCGGCGGAGACGGCAGGAAGCGCCCAGTCCTGTTTCGGTGAAGCGCCCACGCTCAACACCATCACGCCGGACGAAGGAAAAGCCGGAGACACCATCACCATCACCGGAACCAACTTTGGAGCGGCAACCTGCTTACGAAGCATCTCCTTTGGCCCTGGCCATCCAGCCCAGTTTCAGCAGACGAACGACAGCATCACGGCCACCGTGCCAAACGGCGGAAAGAAGGGCATCGTCCTCCTCTCCGTCACCACCGCTTCGGGAGAAAACTCGAAACCGTTCCTCGTCAAATAATACAATGGAGAGGGCGGGCTAACTGATCTCCCTCTGCGCCTGTCCAACGAGGGTCTGCTGAGACCGCGCGTTGCACGAGCAGGGGAAATCAGCTAGCCCGCCCTCACGAAAGACGATAGAAGAACGGGGAATTCATCGGACATGAAACGTAAACCAGGCGAACCGATTTATCTCAAACGTCACCTACTAGGCCTTGGCTTGGCCCTCCTCGCCTCCATTCTGCTCCCCCTCCTCTACCACCGCTATGTCGGGCCTCTGAGCTTTTCCACCAGACTCAGCGCAGGCCTGCTCATCGCCGTTGGAGGCGCCGTCGCACTCTATCTCACCTACCGCTCCTCGGCAGAAAACGAACCGTAACGCCAGGCCTTTCTGCTGCACCGGGCTCCCAGGATATTCAACAGCCCGCTCTTTTCGTTCGTCGTTCGTATCTCGTCGTTCGCAAACAGGAAACCTCTTGCTCGCGAGATACGCTTCACGCTTCACGAGTCACACTCGCTTCGGTTCCGGCTTCTGATGTGTCCATATCAGCGGCGCGGTTGCATTCGCCAAATACGCCTGTCCGAACCCCAGGACCAGGTGCGCATCCTCCAGCCGCAGCTCCCAAAGCGAGAAATCTGCAAAGCCAAACATCATAGCCGACCGGGGGAAACGAGCCAGATACCGCCCTTTCACGGCTGCATAATCAGGCGCATCGCTAGCCATCAATACCGCCTCCCCTTGAAGATTCATCCGCCGCAAGACCAAGGGGTTCTTCTCTGGCCGATCCGGCTCCGAGACAAAGAGCCCCACGAGCGGGTTCTGCAACAAGTGCTCGGTATGTAACGCCAAGCGGCTCACATGAATATAGACGCGCGTCCACTGCTCGCCAAAAACATAGGGCACATGAGACCCAAACGGCCGGCCGTTTCTGAGCGTGAGCAGAACCCCCGTCCGGACCTCCTCGGCCAGATTAAGCCAGGCAGCCTGCACCTCTCCACTCGATAGAGCCTCAGACATCGCCATCGAAACACTCCTTCCCTTATTCAGATGACCGTAGCCAGGAACGACCGCCGCCAAGCTGTGACTCCGTCCTGTTGACCTAACCCTGCTGCGTTACGCCAAGCAAAAGATGCTCCCCCTTTAAACCACAGAAACCAGGATTTCACCGGCAGAACTAGATACCGCATGATCTGTGATACGCGAAACGATCAATCGAACCTGTGCATTCCCTTGCAAAGGCAGAGGAGAATAATCAGGCTGAAACGACATAAGTTATTGTGAAATTGAGCTAATAATTTTGTTGCAATTTCATGAACCTGTGCATAAGTACGATCTTTCCATCAAATCCCCACATCCGAGGGGTATGGTGCAAGTAGGAAATCAGCAAATCTTCACAAAAAACCCACGCCTTGTGGAAAAGCGAAAATTTTATCCGTCAAGCCACTAAATGTTGTAGGTCCATTTAGCGAACCACAATGCCTACTTATGAGGCAAACAGCTCTTTAGTCTCTCTGTATGAGCCATTTCGCAACCAGTCGTCTTCTTATGCACAGGTTTATCCACAGAAGTTGGGGAACCACAAATTAGAACCATCTGCACCTAGTATAATATCTAGCAATTACTATGTAGGTTATTGAGTCAAGTTGCCAGTGAAAGGCCAATATGAGCCAATGAAATAACGTGACATCGTGCCATTTCTTTCAACGACCGACATCAGATCGCACTTCATTGTAGCCTACGACTCACGAACAACCGTCTTGTGTCCCGCGCCATTTCCTATCAACTTGTGACTCCCCGCCCAGTACATTTCACCTTTTCCGTCTCACGTTTCACGTCCCAGGAAAGGCAGGGTGATTTCTCCGGGAGAAACCGGTATTCTTTCGAGCGACTGGTGCGCCACGGCAGCATCAATCGCAACGGGCTTCGGCAGGAACAAGGAAGGAAATCCATGAGTTCGATCACAGGTATCACCGCAGCACGTCAATTTAGAAGGCTCCTCTTATCGGAGCAGCTGGAATTTATCTGTGAAGCCCACAACGGCCTCAGTGCCAAAATCGTCCAAGAGGCGGG
>JAPLLI010000197.1 GCA_026387615.1 Nitrospirota bacterium | reverse complement strand
ACCAACGACGCAGGCAGTTTGGAGCTGGCCAGGACCGCTGGCCTCCTCCGCCCCTTGAATATGCGGGAAGTCGAACGGGCCATCCCGGCGCAATTCCGCGCGCCGGACAATGCCTGGGTCGGGCTCTCCGGACGATTCTGGATCGTCGTCTACAACACCACGCTGGTCAAACCGGACCAGGTGAAGTCGCTCCTCGACCTCGCCGACCCGAAATGGAAAGATAAGATCGCCATCCCGAATTCAGGCAGCGAATATCTGCAAGCAGGCGTGTCGGTCATTCGCGCCACCCATGGAGACGAAAAGACCAGACAGTTCCTGCAGGGCCTCAAAGCCAATGCGGACGGCCAGGTCTATCAAAAAAGTTCGCAGATCGTGGATGCCGTCGCTAAGGGGCAGGTCGCGCTGGGGATTGTGAACCACTACTACATCTACCGTCACCTCGCCACACAGCCCAACGCCCCGATCGCTGCCTTGATGCCGGATCAATTTGAAGGCGGCATGGGGGCCATCATGAACGTCGCCGGTGTCGGCATCATCAAGTCGAGCAAACATGTGGATAGCGCCAAGCTCCTCGTCGAATTCCTGGTCGCTCAAGCAGGGCAGAAACTATTTGCCGATCTCGACAAGGAATATCCTCTCCATCCTGACGTGAAGGCGGACCCGGCCCTCGTGGAGCGGAAGAGTTTCCGTGCCGCCTTGGTTCCCCTCACCAAGCTGGCGGAATTGCGCGAGCCGACCCTCACGCTGATCGAACAAGTGGGTCTCCGGTAACTCTCGAAGGAACCCACCGTGAGCACGATTCGCCAACAGCTTGCTTCACCGCTGCAACTCCTTGCCCTCGCCACTGCTGGCCTCATCCTACTCCCGCTTGGCTACGTCACGGCACATGCCCTCTCGGCCGATCCAGCAGTCTGGAGCCGTTTGTGGAGCACTCGCATTCCAGAACTGCTATTCAACACCATCTCCTTAGCCGCCAGCGTAGCGGTCATCACGCTGTTCCTGGGTGTCTCGACCGCCTGGCTGGTTACTCGCACGGAATTTCCCGGTCGCCGTATGTGGGAGGGCGCCTTGGTCCTTCCCCTGGCGATGCCGACGTACGTCCTGGCCTATATCTATTCCTATCTTTTAGGATTCGGCGGTCCGGTCGAACATCTCTGGCAACTGATGGCAGGCCCTCAAGCCAGGATCTTCTCTCCCCATAGCTATTGGGGCGCGACGCTCGTCATGGCGTTGGATACCTTTCCCTTCGACTATCTCCTCAGCCGGAGCGCCCTCCTCAGCATGAACGTCTCGTTCGAAGAGGTGGCGCGGGCCAGCGGCGCGTCACGCCTCTCGACCCTCTGTCGCGTGACCCTGCCCTTGATGCGCCCCTCGATTGCTGCCGGGGTTGCCCTCGTCATCCTGTATGTCGTGTCGGACTTCGGCGCAGTCTCCTTGCTTCGCTACCAGACCCTCACCTATGCCGTGTTTCAGCAGATGACCGGACGATCCGACAACACGGCCGCGAGCATCTTGAGCCTCTTGCTGGTTGCCCTCGCGCTGATTTTCTTGATTACCGAACGGTGGTTCAGACAGCGGAGCCGGTTCTACCAAACCACCGGCCGCTACAGAGCTCCGCAACGACATCAATATAGCTGGCTCGGCACCATCGTCGTCACCAGCTATCTCGGGCTGATCGTCGGCGCGGCTTTCGCGCTTCCGGCCTCGCTCTTAATTCAATGGAGCCTGTCTCCCGAGGCGCAAGCGACGCTCGACAGCCGGTTTTTCGGGTTCGTCTGGAACAGCGGCATCCTGGCCGCCAGCGCCGCCACCGGCGGGGTCTTGATCGGCTTGCCGCTCGCCTACCTGGCGAGCCGCCGCCCAACCCTGCTAAACGTAGGTTGCCTGCAGGCAGCCTATGCCGGCTATGTTCTGCCGGGACCGGTGGCGGCGCTGGCCGTCCTCGTCCTCTTTACCAAACTGGCCCCAGTGTTCTACGGCTCGGTCTTGATCCTCATCGTGGCCTACGTGATCCACTTTCTCCCGGCCGGCCTTCAGTCGCTGGAGCCGGCGCTCCAGCAAATTACCCCGAACCTGGAAGAAGTCTCACGCACGCTGGGCTTTGGCATGCGGGCGACCTGGCGGCGAGTGACGCTGCCCCTGGTCCGCAATGGATTTGTCGTCGCCTGGGTCTTGATGTTTCTGCAAACGATGAAGGAGCTGCCTGCGACGCTCTTGTTGCGGCCGGTGGGATTCGACACGCTGGCCATTCGTGTCTGGATGGAAGCGAGCGAGGAATATTTTCAGCTCGCCGCCCCTGCCGCGCTCCTCATTGTGTTACTGAGTCTCCCGGCATTGGCCTTATTAGTCTCGAAAGATTGGCGCGCCGCCTAATAAATAGGATGCTGAAAAAGTCCACCAGCTTCGTTCTCGCTTCGTTCAGCCCCTAAACGTACCCTAAAGGGTACGCCTAGGGACTTCACTCGCTGCGGCCTTGCTGGGCGAACGTTTTGAGCATCCTACTAAAGGAAGGATCGTAATTCTGTGACCTCAGACCATTCCACAACCGTTTCCTCGGTCTTGGAGCTGCGCCAGGTCTCCTGTTCCTATGAAACAGGCCGTCCCGCAGTTCAGGACATTTCGTTTGCGGCCAAGGAAGGGGAGATCCTCTGCCTGCTCGGCCCCTCCGGCTGCGGGAAAACGACGATTCTTCGGGCGATCGCAGGGTTTGAACCGGTTCGCTCAGGCCAGATTTTCCTATCGGGCCAACTCGTGTCGTCGCAGGAAGTGATGACCCCGACGGAGAACCGGCGCATCGGGATGGTCTTTCAAGAATATGCGCTCTTCCCCCACTTGCGCGTCCAGGACAACATCGCCTTCGGGCTCAGCCAGCTCACGCGAAGCCTGCGCGCCGCGCGGGTCCAGGAGATGCTGCGGCTTACAGGGCTGGAGGGGTTCGAGCGGCGCTATCCGCACGAATTATCCGGCGGCCAGCAGCAGAGGGTCGCGCTGGCTCGCGCCCTGGTCCAGAACCCAGTCGTGCTGCTGCTAGACGAGCCCTTCAGCAATTTGGATCCGGATATGGCAGGACGTATGCGCCAGGAGTTGCACGACCTGTTGCGGCGGACAAAAACGACGACCGTGCTTGTGACGCACGACCATGACGAAGCCTTTGCCATGGCCGATCGCATCGCCGTCCTCAATCAGGGCCGCCTGGAGCAATTCGATACGCCAGAAATGATGTACCATCTGCCGGCCACGCCCTTCGTGGCAGACTTTGTCGGTCAGGCGGACTTCATCCCTGGCACCGTATCGCAGGGCATGGTCCAGACCGAACTGGGCGAATTTCCCGACACGCTCGAATGCCAGGACGGCACAACCGTGGTCGTCATGATCAGGCCGGACGATATCCACCTCGTCCCCACGGAAGGCGCCCGCTCACGCGTCCTCTCCCGCCAATTTCGTGGCTCGGAAAATCTCTACACGGTCAGCCTCCCCTCCGGCCAAATCGTCCATAGCAGTCAGGGCTCAACGAGCGTCTATCAGGCTGGCACGACAATGGAAATCCGCGTCCTGGCGACCCACACGGTACTCTTCCGGCAGCCGAACCCTACGCCCTAGCACCAGCCTCAATCGGGCTGGCGCCAGCCTGGCGCCTCGGCTTGAGCATTGACAGTTGTTTTCAGGATCTGGCAGCATGAGCCGGCTCATACGATGATCCGAGCCCGCATGATTCATGAGGGTAAGCCCCTTCCGGTCCCTCTTGCCACCTCCAGAGCTGAAGGAGTCACTGATGGACGCGTTGAAAAACGCAGTCGATTACGGGGTTATCGGTCTTTTATTGGCCTTGAGTGTCTGGTGCGTCGCGATTGCCGTGGAGCGCTGGCTCTTCTTCCGCCGTATCGACCTCGCCCAGTACCAGGACTCCCGCGTCTTGGAAATTGCCCTCACCCATAGGCTGGTCATCATCGGCACCGTCGCCGCCAACGCCCCCTATATCGGCCTCCTCGGTACCGTCCTGGGTATTATGCTCACCTTCCATACGATGGGCACGTCCGGCACCATGGCGGTGAATACCATCATGATCGGACTGAGCCTGGCCCTCAAGGCCACCGCCGTGGGACTCCTCGTCGCCATCCCCTGCGTCGTCATGAACAATCTGTTGCGCCGGAAGATCGCTGAGATTCTGACCCTGCACAAGGTCCAACATGGATCGAGAAGTTAATCAGATCAACGTCATCCCGCTCGTTGACGTGATGCTCGTCTTGCTCGTCATCGTACTCACGACGGCCACGTTCATCAGCACCGGCCAGATTCCGGTCAATCTCGCGAAAGCCAAATCAGTCGGCGACCGCAAAGACGCGCCGATCGTGATTACCTTGACCGCCGAGGGACAACTCTTTTTGAACGATCATGCGGTAGCTGAGGGGGAGCTCCCGGCTGCCCTAACAGCCCAACCGCGCGAGTCCGCTGTCGTCGTTCGGGCGGATAAGGTCACCATGCTGGAACGGTTCGTCGCGGTGGTCGACGAGATTCGCAGCCTTGGCTTCCAGCAAGTCAGCCTCGAAGTCATTCGTCTATGACCCTGCAGGACCCCCCTCAACGCACGGGACAGGCAAACGCCACAAGAGCCGGATGGGTCCTCTCCTTGCTGCTCCACGGCAGCTTTATGCTCGGCGCGCTCATGTTCGCCCAGAGGGTCCAGCTGGCCCCTCAACCGGAGCCCTTCACCTGGAATGTGGCGATGGTCTCGCCGGAGACTGCCCCCTCTACCCCCGTCACACCAGAATCGAGCCGGCCACCTCTACCAGCCAAACAGACGAATGCGCCTACGGCCGTTCAGCCCACGCCACCGGTCTCGCCTGCTGCACAGCCTGAAGCAACCAGGCCGGTTCCAGCAGTGACACCGGTACCGGCAGTGCCTGCGCCACAAGCCATCGCACCGACACCACCTCTCACGGCCCGCGCAGCCCATGCCATCGACTCAGGGCCAGCTCCGCACGAGAGCGTTCCCGCTCCCTCAGCCGAACCCTCTCGCCTCACCCCACGCACAGAGACGACTCCTGCGCCTACCCCTGGAGAACAGACCTTGAGCGGTGAGAATCCCCCGCAGATGGCCAAGTCACCAGCGGCAGTGCCTGCGCCAACCCAGAAGCCCCCCTCCTCACCGATCGCCTCTCAAGCAACGCCAACTGCACCTCCGTTAGTCGATCCATCACCAACGACATCGACCCAGTCTACTCAAATCGCCTCTCGCGCACCTTCGGCATCCAGCACACCAACTCGCCCAGATTACGGATGGCTGTCAGAAGCGATTTCACGTCGTGTGGAAGAGCTGAAGCGCTACCCGGCCACAGCTCGAATCGATCGGGCAGAGGGGAAGGTGGTGGTAAAAGCGGTGATCAACGAGGACGGCAGCGTCGGCGAGATAGAGGTCTTTCAGAGTTCCGGATACCCCAGCCTCGATCAGGCTGCGCTTGAAACCATCAGGCAGGCGGCCCCTTTTCATCTACCTCACCCGTTGGGACGCCCCCGTCTAACGATCAAGATCCCCATGAGTTATCGATTAGACCGGTAAGTCGAAGTGGAAACGTGACATATCTTGCTAGGGCAGGCGAATCCGCCCCTTCAAGCCTGACGACACCAGCATGTGGCCATCGTGATCGACAATAATGGCCTCGACATCCGGCAACTGTTCGACGAGTTCCATGCCCCGCTCCGGCCCCATCACAAAAATGCCCGTATCGAGGCCATCGGCCCAGACCCCTTCTTTAGCAATGACCGTCACACTCTGGCAGAGGCGCGCCGGCTGGAGCGTTTTCGGATCGAGAATGTGATGATACCGGACCCCGTCCCGCTCGAAGAACCGTTCGTAATCCCCGGCGGTAGAAATGGCTTCGTCCTGTAAATCGATCCAGGCCAGCACTGCACCCTCCTGTCGCGGGTGCTGGATGCCGACGGGGAACATCTTTCCGCCAGGCAACCGGCCGAAGGTTTTGATATCCCCCGAAAGAGCGACGACTCCGGCAATAGCTCCGGCCTTCTGCATGGCCGTCACCGCTTGATCTGCGGTGTACCCCTTGCCGATCCCTCCCACATCGATTCGCATCCCTGTTTTCTCAAGATAAATCGTCCGGTCCCGCTCCGCCACATGGACCGCCCGCAGATCCACCAAGGGACGGAGGGCCTCCAGTTCAGATGCCGCCGGTATCCTTTGCGCTTCGGTCACGCGCCAGGCATCGACCGCCGGCCCGATGGCAATATTGAATCCGCCACCGGTCAGCTCCGCTGCCTGCATCGCGCGCTGCACAACCGTTAACGTATCAGGACTCACGGAGACCGGCATAACTCCTGCCGCAGCATTGACGCGGGACAGTTCGCTCGTGAAAATCCAGGTACTCAAGAGCTCTTCCAGACGACGGATCTCGGCAAACCCGGCAGTGGCCACGGCTTGTGCAACAGACTCACTCTGCGCCACCGCCGTAATCCTGACCACCGTACCCATCTGCATCTGGGCTCTGGTGACCACGACCGATTCCTGGCCAGAGGGGATTCCCGCACAGCCGAAGAAAGCGCCAACCAGTAACGCCAAACAGCACGTCTGGATATAGAACAACTCTTTGGATGGTTTGAAATGCATGAATCCCCTTTCATAAATGGCAGCGAATTATAGGGCATGAGAGGGACAAATGCACTGCTTTCTCCTTACAAACAGGCATTTACACCGTACTTGACAAAGAAGCCATTTATGAGATATTAATAATCGTTCTCAATTTCATTTAGGCAAGGATGTACCCGATCATGGCCAGTGCGACGCCTCAGATAAACCACCCAACCGATTGCGGCGAAACCCGTTGCGAATGCGGGCAATTGATCGCCAAGGTCTGCGGACAAGGGTTGGAGCTCAAGTGCAAGCGCTGCAAACGCATTGTCGTGATCCCCTTCTCTTCCATTCAAGGATGGAGCACGGCCACATCATGATCGACCGATCCTTGCCTGATCAACAAAGACCAGAGACCAGCGAGTCCCGAGTCAAACCATCACCATTATGTTTCTCATGGAGGTTTGCAATGAGGATGCGCGCAATCCTCGGGGCTCTCGTACTCGCCAGCTTGCCGGTGATGCCGGCTATGGCAGAGAACATGACCCCGGATGACATCAAGAAGTTAGTCGATGAAGCAGTCAACAAGCGGATGCAAGACTATGAGCGCCGCGGAGGCGCGATCGAGAAGAGGGAAGGTGACACGGCGGAACCGGGAATCGGCACGCTTCCGGAGCTTGGCAAGGATCTTCGCACGGAAAAACCTCAGGCCCTGTCGTTTAGTTCATCCGGCTCCGGACGTCTGGTCTATGCCAAGCCCTTCGTCGCAGCGCCAAAGGCCATTGTCGGCGGCTACATGGACATCCAGTATCGCGCACATCGGAAGGCCGTCATGGAAAGCGGCTACGCGAGTATCAACAACAATCAAGGGACGACTAACGGCTTTGACCAGCAACGATTCGTCCCCTTCATCTATGCGGACGTGACCGAACATGTGAAGTTCGCCTCGGAGCTTGAGATCGAACATGGAATCAGAGGAACGAGCACCAACGAAATCAGTCTCGAATTCGCCCACATGGACTATCTCGTCAATGAGCCCTTCAACATTCGTGCGGGAATTCTGCTCATCCCCATCGGCAAGTTCAACTTGCTGCATGATTCGCCGTTGAATGACTTGACGGACCGTCCACTGGTCAGTCAATTCGTGATCCCGTCAACCCTGTCCGAGACCGGCGCAGGCTTCTATGGCACCTTCTATCCAGGCCGCACAAGTAAACTGGACTATGAGCTCTACGTTACGACCGGCCCTTGCGGGTACACCACTGCTGGGGCACCAAACGTTACTGAGCAAACGGGCACGAAAAACTCCCGCCAACGAAAATGCGCATCAGAAGATGGCTTGGATATCAACAATGGCAAAGCCGTCTCAGGCCGTGTGGCGTTTAGTCCGATACTCGGGGTGGAAGTCGCCGGTTCGAGCTATTACGGCAATCAGTCCCCTACCAGCTATAACCCCCTGAGCATCAGCGCCCTTGACTGGACCCTCCAAAAGGGACCCTTTGAAATCATTGGAGAAGCAGCCTGGGCCTACGCAAGGGGAAACTCCCGTGCAATTCCCGGCAGCGCCAACCCCGTGGGGTCATTTCTCCGAGGGACAAATACGATGAATCCCCTGGCAGGACCGCCGCAGCGCATGAGCGGATTCTACATACAGGGCAATTACCATTTCATGCCCGCCTTCCTGACTCAATGGGCCCCCAAACGATTCGGGGAGGGCTCGACCTTTACGGCGGTCGTCCGCTATGACAAAGTCAACCTCAACATGGATAACCATGGTGAAAACCGTGGCGATCTCGATCAGGTCTCCTTTGGTCTGAACTATCGGCCCGTCGAGGACATGGCAATCAAGATGAGTTACCAATACATGCCAAAAGCTTACAACCCGAACACATCGACTCGGGTTCATGACAGTGCCTTAGTCATCTCGGCGGCGACCTACTTCTAGGCCGAACCCCGGCGATCCCTTTCCCAGGAAAGGGATCGCCGTGAACAAGAAAGAGCACGGTGCCCAATGCCTGTAACTCGACTAACCCTGGTAACCCTCGCGCTCCTCTCTGTCGGATGCGCCTCCCTGAGCGGAAGCCACGATCAATATTTCGTCTGTTCCTATGACATCGTCTGGGATGCCGCGGTTGAGACCATGAAGGGTCAATCCGTCGCGACCTCCGATAAAGAAAAGGGACTGATCGAGACCAACTGGCAGGACGTCCCTCCAGCCTCAGAACGATCCTTTGGCATCTTCAGCCGAGAAGGATTTGGCAATAAAGAGCGCGCGCGCATCACCGTGGCCGTCAAACGATTAAACGACGTGGCCGCTGTCAGCGTACTGGAAACCCGACAGCGCTGGCATTCACGAGGTGGCGCCACCTCGCAAGCCACCAAATGGTGGCCCGAAGAGCCATCGGAGGATGCGACGAAGGACGTTGTCGCTCGGCTCAACGCAAAGCTAGCAGAGAAGGGCTGTATTCACCCATGAGCACTCAACTCCTCGCACTCTCGCTGGCGCTCGCCTTCGTCCTCTCTCCGGCCATGGCCCAGGCTGAACGGGTGTGGGACAGTGAGCTCAAACGGTATTTAACGGAACAAGAAATGTCGATGGCCGAAGTTTTCCTCAGTGAGGAAGAAGCGGTCAAACTCATGTTCCCAAAGTCCGAGCGCGTCAAAAAGGAACTCCTGAAAGTTCCCACAGACAAGAAGACGGTGATCGAGGAACGTATCGGCTGGAAATTTCCGGAAGAGGCTTTTGAGGTCTATATCGGCGAGACCGGCGCGCAGATCGATGGCTATGCCCTCGTGCAGAACACTATCGGTAAACACAAACCGATGACCTATATGGTCGGGGTGGATGCGCATGGCCGTGTCTCGAACGTCGAATTGCTCGTCTTTCGCGAAGCGCGGGGCAGCGAAGTGCGAACCAAGCGATTCAACGTGCAGTATGAAGGGAAAACAGTCCTCGATCCAGTCCGCATCAACAAAGACATCATCAACATCAGCGGCGCTACGATGTCGGTCAGGTCGATCAGCGCCGGGGTCAAACGCGTCCTTGTCCTCGTCGATGAATTCTATTTGAAACCGGCTGGGCTGGGAAGCGATACTGTGGCAGCAAAGAAATCGGAGAAGGGGATCTTCGGCTCCATCTTCGGGAACTAACAGGGGCAGACGACCTTCTCAACCATGCGCAACTTCAACACCCGCTTCCGGCTCCGCGACTCAGACCGACAGATCCGGCTGGTCTATACCTTCTTTCTCTTCTTGATGCTGGTTGGCTTTACCTTTTCCTTCTTCTGGGCCCACAGCATGACGGGGCTGTCGCCGGAAGGGATCGCCAACCACTACCGGGGATCGGATGCCACCTTCGGCGAACCGATGTCGTTCAGGGAACTGGCGGAAATCACCCATTTCCATCTGTTCACCATGCCGGTCGTATTTATGATTCTGGTCCATGTGCTCTATCTCACCAACGCCAGCAGCCGGCTGAAAGTCGTCACGACCTGGATTTCATTCGGCGGGGTAATACTGGACCTCTTGTCTCCCTGGCTCATTAGCTATATCTCGCCCCTATTTGTGTTAACGATGCTAACGGGCGATACCCTCATGACAGTGGGGTTCCTGATCATGATGGTCATCCCTCTCTACGAAATGTGGGTCTTGAAGCAGCCGCTGATGGCAGGAAAACACGGACACGGGAAAGAAGAATGACCTAACGTCCCTAACGCTCGACATAAACTGCGGCCAGAGGTTTTTCACCCAGAGCCCAAGATCACGAACGTGGTCTTGGGCTTTTTATTTAACTTGGAGAAACGACGATGGGACAGCGGATCTGTGAACCTATCCACCCTGGCATCCTCACGATGCAGGCCATGCTCCGGAAGATCGACCGACTCCGACTCCCTGTGGCATCACGCCGCGACGTCCAACGTATCCTCGTGCGGCAAGTGAGCAAGGAATTGGATCGCGCACTTCCCTCCCAGGCAGGCCACGGGCACCGCACGGCTGCGATCTCCGGGCTGATCGGACAAGCGGTGGGCCTAACTCCCGGCGAATTGCACGACCTAACACTCGCCGCCTGGCTTCACGATATCGGGCTCTTGATGCTCCCGACTGACCTCGTGGAGAGCAAAGACTCTCTCAATCCCGATGCGTACATCGCCATTCAGAGCCATTCCCGCCTTGGCGCGACCCTGCTCGAATCGTTTGCCTTCCTGAGGGAGGCCTCGATCCTCATCGCCCATCACCACGAGCGCTGGGACGGGTCAGGCTACCCCTACGGAATCAGAGGCCCCTTCATCCCCCTTGGAGCCAGGATTCTGGCCATCGCCGACGCCTTCGACGCCATTCAGGTTCCCAATGTCCACTGTCTCTCACAGCGCCAGGCCATTGCGTTACGGATTATTCATGTCTCTGCCGGCAGCCAATTTGACCCGGAATTAGTGCAGGTGCTCGCGAAGTCTTTCAACGGCATACCGCTAGAGGATTCGATTTTCAAATCCAGCGGAACCTGCGCGGAAACCTCTCACCGGTTTGGACGAGACTCATCCGCTACACGGCCACCGGACCGTCTCGACGATTCGTGGTTCACGTAAATAGCCACGCATACTTATCTGGATAAATGACGAGAACGATGGGAACCGGAGAGGCCACGAAACCGAGGGGCTCTGTAGGGGACCGCACGTATCGTTGAGGAATGGCGGAACGTTACCCGGCCTCGCGATAGCCGCATTCTTCCTTGTGACATTGAATACTACGGCCAACTTGCTTACTGACTTTCTCGATGAGGAACGGGGCGCTGCAGGTTGGACAGGCCTTGTTGATAGGACGATCCCACATGGCATATTCGCAAGTCGGATATTTGCTGCAAGCAAAAAATGCCCGCGCGCCCTTTTTAGTACGCTTCTGAACGAGGTCGCCGCCGCAGCCTGGCTGGGGGCACTTCACGCCCAGCGCGAGCGGCTTCGTGGTCTTGCACTCAGGATAGGCGGAGCAGGCGACGAACTTGCCGAACCGCCCGGTCTTCACCACCATCGGGCTGCTGCACTTCTCGCACGTCTCATCCGTCGTCAGCTCGATCTTCGGAACAATTTTAATGGTGCCGTCCTCGAGCTTCTCGAAGTTCTGCGTGTTCTTGCAGGGCGGCTTATCCTTATACGCCGGACAAGCCAGGAACTTGCCGTTCCGGCCCCATTTAATCTCCATCATTTTGCCGCACTTCTCGCAAGGGAGATTCGTCGGCGGCTCCACGATGTCCTTGGGACCAGGAATCGTCTTTGCCTTCTCCAGATCCGCCGCGAAGGGCCCGTAAAACTCGCGCACCGCCGTCACCCAGGGCTTGCTGCCCTCTTCGACTGCGTCCAACTCCTCCTCCATGTGCGAGGTGAAGTCGACGTTGATCAGGTCCGGAAATCCCTTCATCAGGAAATCGTTCACGGTCCGCCCGGTTTCAGTGGGACCAAACCGCCCCTCCACCTTCTCGGCATACTTACGATCTTGAATCGTCGAAATGATGCTCGCATAGGTGGAGGGTCGGCCGATGCCTTTCTCTTCCAATTCCTTGATTAACAAGGCTTCGTTGTACCGGGGCGGAGGCTGGGTGAAGTGTTGCTTCGAGAGCACGCCTGGGACCGTCTGCCCCTCCAGGGACACGAGTTGCAGCTTCTCTCCCTCGTTAAGCAGAGGCAACTGGCGTTCGGACTCGTCCTCGACCTCCTGTTCGCCCTTCTGCTTCTGCGCGAGGAGCTCCTTGTCAACCCCCTCCATGTAGACAATCGTATGGCCGGGAAACTTCATCACGGTACCGGTCGACCGGAACAGGAATTTTTCGGCTGTCTTGACAGGGCTCGACTCCACACGGGTCACATCGAAAATAGCAGGGACCATCTGCGACGCGATAAACCGGTTCCAGATCAACTGATACAACTTATAGACATCCAACTCTAAATACTGTTTGATCGACTCGGGATCGCGCGCCGCCGACGTGGGCCGAATCGCTTCGTGTGCCTCTTGCGCCGCCTTCTGTGTCTTGTACACATTCGGCGTGGCAGGCAAATATTCTGCGCCAAACCGCTCCTGGATCACCTGCCGCGCTTCCGTCATCGCCTCGTTCGAGATGCGCGGCGAATCGGTTCGCATATAGGTAATGAGACCCGTCTGGCCCTCCGCCCCTATTTCGATTCCTTCGTACAGCTTCTGCGCCAGGGTCATCGTTTTCTTCGATGAGAAATGCAGCTTGCGCGCCGCTTCCTGCTGGAGCCGACTAGTGATGAAGGGCGCAACGGGATTCCGTTTCTTTTCTTTTCGTTCGATCGAATCGACGACAAACGCTTTCCCTTGAATGGCCTCGACGATACGCTGCGCATCGGCCCCTGTGGCAATCGACGCATCCTGGCCATTGACACTGTACAGCTTGGCTTCGAAGGGAGGGGGATTGGTCCCGGACAGCGTCACCGCAATGGACCAGTACTCTTCGGCGCGAAAGGCTTCCCGCTCCTGCTCACGTTCGCAAATCAATCGCATAGCCACAGACTGGACCCGGCCCATGCTGAGCCCGCGGCGCACCTTGGTCCAGAGCAATTGACTGCCTTGATATCCGACAATCCGGTCAAGCACCCGGCGGGCCTGCTGCGCGTTCACCAACTTCATATCGACCTGCCCGGGCGACTGCAGCGCGCGCTTGATGGCTGATTCCGTAATTTCATTGAAGAGCACCCGGAACACCTTGCCCTCTGGCTCTTCCGTGGGCGCCGACTTGGACTTGGCCTTCGACTTGGATTTGACCTTGGATTTCGGTTTGGGATTCCCGAGCAATTCCTGTTCGAGATGCCAGGCGATGGCTTCGCCTTCCCGGTCAGGGTCCGGCGCGAGATACACTTTGTCCGCTTCTTCCGCCTTTTTCTTAATCTCCGACAGGATCTTCGCTTTGCCCTTGATCGTCACATATTGCGGCTCAAAATCATGCTCCAAATCGACGCCCAATTTACTGGCGGGAAGATCCTTAATATGTCCAACCGAGGCCATGACGGTATAGCCACGCCCCAGATACTTGCTGATGGTGCGTGCTTTCGTCGGGGACTCGACAATGATGAGTGACTTGGCCATGGAGACTCCGGTTCGCTAAGAGGGTTTCCCTCTCATCCGTATCAAATAATACTTATCCGCGCAACTGTTCGACGATTATGCTCGGAGATAACGTTGCCCTGGCAGCGGCCTGACCAGCTGCCGAAGCTCCAAGGCCAAGAGCGAGGCCGCCACGGTGGACACCGACAACCCTGTGCTGACAATCACGTCGTCCACCGTCAGCGGTTCATGCGAGAGGGCATCATACACCAGCTGTTCCTCTTTGCCCAACTGGCCGCCTGGGTCGTTCTTCACTCGGGAGGGCTGTAGACGCAGGCGGAGCGCCGGTTCCAGCTGCGGCAGCACCGCGTCGATGACATCCTGCGCTCGCTCGATCAAGGCCGCCCCGTCTTTGAGCAGGGCGTTCGTCCCGCGGCTGGTCTCTTGTTTCACAAAGCCAGGAACGGCAAAAACCTCTCGGCCCTGCTCAGCGGCCAGTTTCGCGGTAATCAGCGATCCGCTGTTGATGGCCGCTTCTGTGACGACCACACCCAGAGACAACCCGCTGATGATGCGATTTCTCCTGGGAAAATGGTGACTGTGGGGCGGCGCGCCCACCGACACCTCAGACAGAATCGCTCCCCGCTCCTCGATCTGTCGACGTAGCCGTTCATGCTCCGGCGGATAGGTCTGATCGATCCCGCAACCCAGCACCGCAATGGTGCGACCCTGCGCGGCAAGCGCGCCTCGATGGGCCGCCGCGTCAACCCCGCGGGCAAGGCCGCTCACCACCGTCACACCCGCTGCCGCCAACTCATGGCTCAGCTCTTCGGTCAGGACACGCCCGGCAGCCGTCGCGCGTCTGGCCCCCACGATGGCCACAGCCAACTCATCCTGCTCGGTCAATGTGCCGGTGAGGTACAACAGCGGAGGAGGGTCGGCAATCATCTTCAGTCGCGCGGGGTAGGCAGGATCGAACAGGCTGAGAACTGTAATGGGTCGGCGCTCGATGGCATGAAGCTCCCGCTCAATGTTCCGACAGGCCGGACCATCAGGGCCGCGTCTAATCGCATCCGCCAACTGCGGGCTGCATCCATGCTGGATCAACTCATCACGGGAGGCATGCAGGACCGCGTCTGGCGAGCGCCAATGGCGAACTAACCGAAGAGCCGTCAGGTCCCCCACTCCCTCTATCGCTCGCAGACGAAGCCACGACTCTAGCGCCGCGCTGGTCATACGACGGCCCGAAGGCCCCGCGGCCTCAGCTAAGACATCCGCACCTATAGGATGACTATCCATAGGTCTCGCCGCACAGAAACTACGACCCTACAGCACCGCCAAGTCGTATTGTTCTAAGTGTAAATGCTCATCCGGCATCACGATGATTTTCGCGGAACATTCGCGCTCCACGGCCTCTAGCCCCTGCCGCTCTTCATCTTGCAACAGCCCGACGACCGAGGGGTGGGCGCCGACGACGATCTTCTGCGGCTCGGGACTGCTGCCGATCCGACGCACATCCCGGAATATCTCATAGACCACCGTGGTGGGAGACTTCGTATAGCCCCGCCCTTCGCAATAGTGACAGGGCTCAGAGAGCGAGCGCAGCAGATCTTCTCGCACCCGCTCACGGGAAATCTCAATCAGCCCCAGATCTGAAATCCTGGACACTCTGGTACGGGCCTTGTCGGTCGACATCGCATCGAGCAATGCGTGATACACCTTGTCGCGATTCTTCTCCCGCTCCATGTCGATGAAGTCCACGATGATAATCCCGCCGATCCCGCGCAACTTCATCTGATAGGCCACTTCTTTCGCGGCCTCCAGATTGTTCCGGAGAATGGTCTCCTCCTGATCGCGCTTCCCCACAAACCGGCCGGTGTTGACGTCGATGACGGTCATCGCTTCGGTATGATCGATCACCAGATGCCCGCCGGACTTCAGCCAGACCTTGCGGCTGAGGGCTCGCGCCATTTCCTGCTCCACACCCAGATGGTCGAAGAGACTTTCGTCCTTGTCATAGAAATGGATGCGGGAGGTTTGCTCCGGCGAAAACCGCTGCACAAAGTCCCGGACGGCCTGATACTCCTCGCGCGAGTCGATCCAGAGCCGATCGACTTTCTTGCCGAAGAGATCGCGCACGACGCGGAAACTAAAGCTCAAATCGGCATGGAGCAGGGCTGGCGCGCCTTTCTGCTCACGCCTCGCCAGGATGTCCTGCCAGAGCACATGCAAGAAGTCGACGTCGGATCGCAGCTCGTCTTCTTTCACCCCTTCGCTCACCGTGCGGACAATGTAGCCGCAGCCGGGATTCCGCACCCGCTTCATAATGTCCTTGAGCCTGGCGCGCTCCTCATCGCGGGCGATACGGCGGGACACGCCGATGTGCTCCACGTTGGGCATGAACACGAGATACCGGCCAGGAAGCGACACATAGGTCGTGACTCGTGAGCCCTTCGTGCCGATCGGCCCTTTGGAAATCTGCACCATCAGCTCCTGCCCTTCGGTCAGCAACTGCTCGATCGGCTTGGAGCTTTGGCGACGGGGACCCACCATATCCCCATCCTTATCGGCATCCTTATCATCCTCGTCCACGTCGACGAGGGTGTCGCCAGGCTCGGCATCCAATGACAGATCCGAGACGTGCATAAAGGCGGCTTTTTCGAGGCCGATATCCACAAAGGCCGCCTGCATGCCCGGCAGCACTTTCGCTACTTTCCCTTTGTAAATGTTCCCGACGAAGTCCTTGTGCTTGGCCCGGTCTCCGAAGAGATCCGTCACAACTCCGCCGTCTAACACCGCGACGCGCGTTTCCTCGCGTGCGACTGAAATGGCAATTTCTACTCCCATACCGACTCCTTCCGTTCAGGAGAACCGTCGAGCCGATGTGTAGGACGAACGCGGGGAATCCCCAGGTTCAGACCTCCACTCGACACCTCATCGACCGACGGTTCGCACCATAAATATAACCTCTGGCCGCGATCACAATTGATCCGTGGCCGATTACCCTCTCACTAAAGAAAACTCAACCGGCGGCGTTTGACGTTCAAGAGCAGGCCGAGCGACGCCATCGTCATAATCGTCGCACTCCCGCCGTAACTCATGAGCGGAAGAGGAATGCCCACGATGGGGAACATACCCGCCGTCATGCCGATGTTGACCACGATGCAAAAACACAACATGCACGTGATGCCGACTGCCAGCAATGCCCCGAGTCGATCCTTCGCGCGCGCCACAATTTCTAGCGACAGCCATATCAAGGCGACAAACAAAAGCAATAGCGCCAGCACCCCAAGAAATCCCCACTCCTCTGCAAAGACAGAAAACACAAAGTCCGTGTGCCCTTCTGGCAAAAACTTCAATTGGCTCTGGGTCCCTCCGTAGAGCCCCTTGCCCGTCAGTTCTCCCGCGCCGATCGCAATCCGCGATTGCAGCGCATGATACCCCTTGCCTCCAGGATCGTAGGTCGGATCGACAAAGGCCATAATGCGCTGCCGCTGATAATCATGCAATGACCCCCACATCATCTCCCATGCGAAGGGAAACAACATCAGCGAAAACAGGAGGATCACGCCCAAGGCCTTCGACCGCATGCCCACCATCAGCAACATCGCCGCATAGACGGCCAAAAAACTCAATCCGCTCCCGAGATCCGGCTGCTTCAGGATCAGCAGCAAGCCCGGCAAAACCAGCAGCCCAGGGAGCACCACCCGCTGAAGCCAGCCAACCCGCGGCGCCTTCGAATAGTAGTGCGCCAGGGTCAGAATGAGAACCAGCTTGGCGAATTCCGATGGCT
>JAPLLI010000188.1 GCA_026387615.1 Nitrospirota bacterium | reverse complement strand
CGATTTGCGGTCACTGCTCCAAGATCACGCAACATTGATCGAGCAGAAACGGCCGACCGTCAGCAAGAACAGCTGCGGCTACAATTTGTTTGGTCTCGCCGATGGGCTAACGCAGGGCCGCTTCGACCTTCCAAAACTTTTTGTTGGCAGCGAGGGGACGCTCGGTCTTTTTAGTGAAGCCACCATCAGGCTGGTCGAGAAGCCCCGTGCGACATTGACAGCACTCATTCATTTTCATCGGTTGGAAGATGTGGGTGAGGCGGTGCCGAAGCTGCTGGAGCTGAATCCCGGCGCGCTGGAAGTGATGGATGCCAATACGCTCAATCTGATCGGCAGGGCGAAGCATGGCATTCCGGCGGATGCGGCTGCCACGCTGTTGATCGAGTTAGATGCTGATGGTATAGGCGCTGATCTTCGCGAACAGGCCGAGCGGATGACGACGATCTGCCGCCGGTATCGTCTGACCTCCGATCCCGTGCTCGCCTTCGATCCTGAGCAACAGGCGCAATTGTGGAAGGCCCGCAAGGCTCTCTATCCCACGCTCTATCGATTCGATCCCAAGAAGAAGCCCATCAACTTTGTGGACGACGTGGTGGTGCCGGCTGCACGGATTAGCGAACTGATCCGGTATTTGGAAGAGTTCTTCTCAGGGCAGCAGGTGCCGGTCGCGATCTTCGGCCATATCGGGAATGGGAACGCCCACATCATTCCGTTGCTCGACGTAAACGACTCAGGCGACTTCCAGAAGATGGTGCAGGCCTATCATGAGATTCATCAGACGGTCTTGAGCCGCTTCGGCGGTTCGATCTGCGGGGAACATGGGGATGGCCGGGTGCGAGCCGAATATGTGAAGACGATGTTCGGCCCGGAGCTCTACGACCTGTTCGTGAAAGTAAAGCAGAGCTTCGACCCTGCAGGGGTGTTCAATCCCGGCATTAAGATCAGCGACCGGCCCTTCACGGACCATATCGACTATGTGCGATTGTCGAAGCCCTGCGCGACCTGCGCCAAGTGTAATGCCGTCTGCCCGGTCTACGATGTCTTTCAGTCCGAAGATATGAGTTCGCGGGGCTGGTTCGAGATCGTCACCGATAAGAACTATAGCTATCTCAATTCGAAGCGAGTCGTGGAGGCCTGCCTCAATTGTAAATCATGCCGGACTGCCTGTCCTGCCGGCGTGGATGTGTCCCAGCTTATCCTGGACCGGCGCGCCGAGCACCCGAATAGGATGGCAGGCATCATATTTAAATTCCATGCACAATCAGCACTATTTGAGCTATTCTTAAAGTTTCTCGCGAGGTGCCAGTTTCTCTGGGGGCGGCCTCTGATGCGGCGGCTGCTCGATCGTCTGACGAGACCTATTATGCGTGGTCTGGCTGCGACGGCGCGCTTGTCACCTCAACTGGCATTGCCTCGATTGGCCAAGCGACAGCTCCGCGACCGGTATCCGGAATTGATTCCCCAGGCAGGGCAAGGGGCTCGCTCTCCGGTGGCCTATTTTCATGGCTGCGCGGCCAACTATTTCGACGACGGGGTGGGGGATGCCGTGATTGCCGTGTTGCGAAAGCATGGGGTTGAGCCGGATTTGCCTCCGCAACGTTGCTCCGGGACGCCGATCGAAACCTATGGACATCGTGCGTTGGCCAAGGAAGGGGCCAGGGTTAACCTGGCTTCCATGGCCGGGTACGAGAAGGTCGTAACTGGCTGCGCCTCCTGCACCCTCATGTTGAAGGATTACCCGACTCTGTTCGCCGGTGAGCCGGAGCAGGCAGCGGCTCAGGCCTTGGCCACACGGGTCACCCATATTTCGGAGTTTGTGTCACAATCGCCGGTGAAGCCGGCCATGGCCAGTTCCCAGCCCAAGCCCTGTAAGGTGGCCTACCATTCCTCCTGCCATTTGCGAGCGGCGGGAGTGACCAAGGAGCCTCGTGCGATTTTGGCAGGCCTGCCCGGAGTCGAGTATGTCGAGATGCCGGATGCAGACCGTTGCGCGGGCGGAGCCGGGACCTATCTGGTGAAGGATTTCGAGACCTCGCAGCGCATCGTCGAGCGGAAGCGGCAGGCCGTTGAACAGAGCGGAGCAGAGGTGGTGGCCACCAGTTGCCCTGCCTGTATGATTCAATTGCAGACCGGGTTGCAGGGGGCAGCGGAGGTGAAACACGTGGCGCACATGATTCAGGAAGCCTACGAGGCAGCGGATCAACAGAGCGATGGAGGCATAGCATGAAGTTGCGCAAGGTCGATGGCCTCTTTGTTCTGTTTGCCTTGGCCGTCATCGTCGGGGTGTCGCTGCTGCCGACTCCGAAAGACCGGAACCCCATGATCCCGGCCGATGCGGTGCATCAGCCGATCACGGTGGAAAAGAACTGTCTGCAATGTCATGGGCCGTCCGGCAGTAAGACTCTTCCTGAGAGGCATCCCAGACGGCAGGATTGCTTCCGTTGCCATGCGCGCGGCGCGTGAAGCGTCGTTCGTGAAGCGTGAAGCGATGGAATTTTGTGCGCGGACGGCGAGCGACGAATAACGAGAGACGAGGGTTGCATGGTCACAGTGCTGGTATTTGGATTGACGCTTCGCGATGCGGTTGGAGAAACGGAGTTCGAGCTTGAGGTGCCTGAGCCGACCACGGTCAAGCAGCTCATTACCTCCCACTTCGAGCGGATGGGGCCTTTGTTGCAGTTTCTGATGAACCGGGAAGTGATGATCGCGGTGAATAAGAAAGTGAGCGCCGAGGATACGGTCGTGAAGGACGGCGACATCGTGAAGTTTTCCCATCAGGGGATGACGTCGTATGATGGGACTCGCGACATCCCGATTTAGACCGTGAAGCGTCCCTCGTATCTCGCAAGCATTGATGTTTCTGCTTGCGAGATACGCTTCACGAACAACGAGCGCCTCGTTGCCGAACTGTTTGAGCATTCGGCGGGATCGTGCCATAAGAGCGGATTAGCGGGGTCGGCGTTTGGCTTTCGCCGTCGGTTGTGCCGTGAGGGGATCGTCTGGCCAGGAATGTTTAGGGTAGCGCCCGCGGAGTTCTTTTTTTACTTCGAGATAGGCCGATTTCCAAAAGCTGGAGAGGTCCTTCGTAATCTGAACAGGCTTACGGGCCGGTGACAGAAGGTGGAGTGTGACCGGAATCTTCCCCTCGACGAGACGAGGCGTGTCCTTGCAGCCGAACATTTCTTGCAACCGCACAGCCAGGATCGGCAGGTCCTGCGTTTCATATTCCACGCGCACGTTCGATCCGCTCGGGACCGTCAGATGTGTCGGTGCCCATTGGTCGAGTTGTCTGGACTGTTCCCAGGAGAGCAACGCATGCAACGGCTGGGTGAGCTCGAGCCTGGTGACCCGGTCGAGCGTCGTCAGGCCGGACAGATAGGGCCCCAGCCAGTCGTCCAGCGTGTGTAGCAGCGTCTCATCTGACAGATCGGGCCAGCGAGATTCTTGTCCTTCGATTCTGCGTAGAAATGCCACCCGCGCCCGCCATTGCCGAAGCTCCGGAGTCCAGGCCAGCCTGTCGAGTCCAGCTCGACTGATGCCTTCTAGCAAGGCGGTCGTAATCATCGAGGGGTCGGGCTTCGAGAGGCCCTGTTCGGACAGAATGAGTGACCCCAATCGTCGTTGTCTCGTCGCCCGCACCATTTGCGCTGTGTCATCCCACAAGACTTCATCGACGGTTCGAATCTGATTGCCATAGAGGGTTTCAAGATCGCGAAGGCTGACCGGCGCTGCCAGATCGATTCTGGCCGATTGCTGGCCTCCGTCCAGATCGGCAATGACCAGATAGTCTTTCGATCCGAGTGGGTCGGGGTTTTGAAAGAGCGCGCCTCGGCCATTGGCCATGAGATAGCGCGCGTTGCTTCCACTTTGGCGCTGGGCGATGCGGTCCGGATAGGCCAGGGCGAGCAGGAGCCCGGTTTCATCGAGGCTCTCCTGCCGACTGGAACGGGCGGAGCGCGGCAGTTGCCGTTGCCAGAGGTCGGCGGTGCGGGCCACTCGCTGGCAGGCGGCCCGGTCTACGGTCGCACCGGCCGTGTGATCGTGCTGTCCATGTAAGGCATCTAACCGGAGTCGCAGGTCGGCATTACGCCAGCCGGAGGGGCCCCGCAGAATATC
>JAPLLI010000061.1 GCA_026387615.1 Nitrospirota bacterium | reverse complement strand
GCGCGCCCGGCCTGATTCATTGAAATGCGTAAATTCTGCCATGTTTCAGCGCGTTAATGCTCAAACCCCAGGCGGGGATTATAGGGGCCGGTGGAAAGGGCAGTCAATAGAGGCGCAGGGCGGCCTGTTGGCCTCCGGTGCTCGCGCAACGCGCGGCCTCAGAAGAGGCAGGAGCGGCCAGGTGCCCTTCTTGCTCGCTGAACGCGCACGGTGAAACAGTGCGCGTTCAATGCGCGCAGTAAAGGGCAACCTTGGCCACTCCCTTAGCAAACAGAGACATAGGGATGGGAAGGCCCTCGTTGGACGTGCGCAGTGGGAGGGCAAGCAGACCGCCCCGCGAGAAGGATAAACAAGCAAGCTTGGGCGGACCATTCTGATGGTGAACAGTAGATACGAAATGGATTTTGCAGTAGACTTGCCCACGGCGGACTGCTGAAACTGCCATGTTGTGCGGCACGGCAGCTCACAACAGACTTACTAGTTAGATTACTCGCTACCGATGAATATTCCCTGGGAATCATTAAAGGAAGTTCTATATACCTGCGGATCAATCGCAGGCGTGCTCGCATTTCTTCGACCGGTGATAGAAAGTAAACTCCAGCGGGATTCCGCGCGGATTGAGCGCATCAAGTCACTTGTAAATGAACAAAAACTCGTGGACCTTGAACGCTACGTTTACAACCATAGGCACGTGCCCAGAGAAATATTCATCCCCTTCGATCAACTGGCTCACGAGCGCCATACAAACCAAGACGGCGTCCGATTCACCGGGCCATCGGCAAGGGCACTATCGCAAGAATTAGACACCCTGCTCGCCCGCTACGCTGGCCTCCGAGAATACATCCAAGTTCCAATGTGGGAACCGAGAAACCTCGTCGTCGACGGCGTAACGCATGAAACCTGGCACTTCAACAAGAGCGCGTTTGAGGATAAAAAAAGAATCCCTCTCAATTACGCCAAGCACCTTGATTCAGCAGCCGAGCAAGCCGCCGAAATGCTTAGAGCCTACCAGAGGTTTCAGGTTGTAGCCGAGCTTCATCTTTTCGAAATGCCGCTTTCCCGTTGGCTTTTACCGAAACGATTCAAGGCGCTTGGTATTGGCACCTGACGTGAGCTAACCTTTCGCGCAACCAAAGAAAAATTTGGGAATAAAATAAATGGGGACCGGTTACTTATTTCCCCAAGAAACGGGACCTGGGCTTGCGGGCTGACATTCGTTAGGCTCACTACAGGCCGGTTTGCCATCCTGGTATCAGCTCCCCTTCCCCACGAGATACGCTTCACGCTTCACGAACGACGGCCTTGCTGAGATACAGGAGGTGCCCATGAAAAAACTTCTACTTGGAATCGTCTTGCTGGT
Source organism: Nitrospirota bacterium (assembly GCA_026387615.1). Taxonomy (GTDB): domain Bacteria; phylum Nitrospirota; class Nitrospiria; order Nitrospirales; family Nitrospiraceae; genus Palsa-1315. Next base: position 10,408 of record JAPLLI010000061.1, on the reverse strand, counting down.
GTTGATCGGGATCGCTGGCGGGGTCTGGTGGGTCTACCGGTCGCTGGATTCGCAGGTGGCTTCGGCGATTCGCACCTACGGGCCTGAGATTGCCGGGGTGCCGGTTTCTCTCTCCAGCGTGAAGATCGTGCTCGCCGACGGCAGCGTAACCTTGCGCGGGCTGGTGGTGGGCAACCCCAAGGATTTCAAAACCGAGCGCGCGCTGTCGCTGGACACAATCAGCATCACGCTCGATATCCACTCACTCACCAAAGACGTGATCCTGATCAAGGAGATCTCGATCGTTAAACCGGACGCGACATATGAATATGCCTCGGACGGGAGCAACCTCGATGTGATCCAACGGAACATCGAACATTACGTCGCGAAACATCTCGGCAGCACAAGCGAATCAAAGAGCACGGAGCCGGGCAAGAAATTCATCATCGAACATATCGACATCACCAACGGCACGGCTAACGCCAGCGCGGCGATTCTCAACGGCAAGACAATAACGGTGTCGTTGCCAGACCTGCATCTGAAAGATATCGGCAAACAATCGCACGGCGCGACGGCGGGCGAAGCGGCGCAGCAGATCATGAACGAAATCACCCATAGCGTCACCAACGCGGTGATCCCCCTCCATCTCGGCGACGTCGCCGACAGCATCAAAAAAGGCGCGGAAACGGCGGTCGATGCGGTCAAAGGTCTGTTCAAATAGCTCCCTGGTTCAGCTTCCTGACTTTAGGAGGACCACGGGCGTATAATGCCGCAGGCTTCGCCGTGAGCGATGGAGCAAACGTTCGATCGAGAAGGATGCTCAAAAAGTCCGTCAGCAAGGCCGCAGCCGATGAACAGGCCGCAGGCGTACCCTCAGGGGTACGTTGAGGACCTGTTCAAGGCGAGAACGAAGCTGGCGGGATTTTTCAGCATCCTGTGAACGGCGTAGCGAACAAGATGTGCGGTGAAAAGTGGAAGGGAAGATCGTGAGCAACCTCGCCAAATTCAACGTGATCCGCCTCTACCTGCGCCAGCAGTTTCCCAAGCACCATATCTCCGATTTCGAAGAAGGCACCAGCCGCGCCCATGTCTTCCGTATCGACGGGCCCCATGGTCACCCCCTCCATTATGCGGTCCTGGGGCTGGATTTCCTTCTCGATCAGACAGCCGAAAGCCTGGGACAGACTCTTGGCACCTCCGGGTTGGGCGATAAACTGAAAGAAGCCGGCGGCTCCCCTGTCACGGTCTCGAAAACCGGCTTCAGCATTCAAGGCGCCATCGCCGCAGTCTGATCATGGCAGGAACCATCATCATCGAACGGCTGGAATTTCAGGGGCGCTGCGGCGTGACGCAGGAGGAGCGCCGGAAGCCTCAGCCCTTGGCGGTGGACCTGGAGCTGGCGTGCCAAACTGAACCGGCGGCGGCCACGGATGACATCCATCACACGGTCGACTATGCCCAGGTCGCTAATCGAGTCGTCGCACTCGCCGCGACACAGGACTTCTCGCTGCTGGAAACCTTCGCGGAACGGCTCCTTGCCATGCTCTTTACGGAGTTCCCCGTCGATCGTGCCAAGATCTGGCTGCGAAAGCTGGCGCCGCCGCTGAAACCCGTCACCCGGTCGGTGGGCGTGCAACTTGAACGATCGCGCCAGACTCACCAAATTCAAGACACGGACCCAACCCCGGCCAGGTTTCTCACGCAACAACTCCATCGATTGCCGAAAGGCAAGGCGCTGGACCTCGCATCGGGATCAGGACGGAACGCCCTCTATCTCGCCGCGCAGGGCTTTCAGGTCGATGCGATAGACCGGGATGCACAGGCCCTGGCACAACTTGCAACCACGGCAAAACAACGAAACCTCTTGCACCTGAATGTCCACACCATCGATCTCGAACGGGCAACCACCGAATGGCCGGAATTGCCGAAGCAGGCCTATGACGTGATCGTGGTGTTCTTCTATCTCCATCGCCCGCTCTTTCCCTCCCTCATCGAATCGCTGAAACCCAACGGGGTCTTGCTCTACGAAACCTTCACCATCGACAACCATCTACGGCACCGTCATCCGCGCCGAGCGGAATTCTGCCTCATGCACAACGAATTGCTCCGGCTCACCTCCGGCCTCCGCGTCCTCTCCTATGACGAAGACGAGCATGACGGCAGCCAAGGGCCAGGCTCGGTCTTCACCGCGCAACTCGTCGCCCAACGAATAGGCCCCGACAGCCTCCCAGAGGTATCGGCATGAGTCGTATCGACCTCCACCTCCATACGACCCACTCGGATGGAAGCTTCTCGGCTGCGGAAGTAGTCCGGCTCGCCCACAGGGCCAAGGTGACCACGCTGGCCATCACGGACCATGACATTGTGTCCGGCCTTCCCGAGGCCATCGCGACCGGAGCGGAGCTGGGCATTGACATCATTCCCGGCGTGGAGATCAGCTCCCGCGTCGGCGACAACGAACTCCATATCCTGGGCTATTTCTTAAACTGGCAGGATCAGGAACTGAGCCAACGGTTAGCCACCTTGCGCGAAAGCCGGCATAGCCGCAACCCGCAGATCATCGAACGGCTGCGCTCATTGGGCCTGGACGTGACCTATGAAGAAGTGAAGGCGCTGGCCGGGACTGATGCAGTTGGCCGCCCTCATATTGCGCGGCTCTTGATGGAGATACCCTATGTCACGTCCGCCAAAGATGCCTTCGTCCGGGACCTGGCCAACGGGCGCCCGGCCTATGTGGCGCGCGAACTGCCCCCGCCGGCTGATGCCATCGCCTGGATCAAGGCCGCAGGCGGCGTGGCTGTGTTGGCCCACCCGACCTGGGCCACATCGGCAGGAGAAGAGCTGGAGCCACTTTTAGTGACCTTAAAAGCTGCGGGGCTCGGCGGCATCGAAGTCCATTACAGCACCCACACGAAGCGGCAAACGACGAAATACCTCGGCCTGGCTAAAAAGCTGGATTTGTTGATAACCGGCGGAAGCGATTTCCACGGCATCACCAAACCGGATATCGAAGTGGGGATTGGACGAGGTGGCTTGAAGGTGTCCGAAAAGCTCTTGGACCCGCTCAAGAAAGCCGCAATGCAAGCCTGACGGCTAGCAGCCCGAGCGAGTCCGTTTTCCTGCCTGAGCGATGATTAATTTTCCGGCGCTTCAACGATGTGGTTTTCGAATCTGGTGCAGCCCTCGGCCAGCAGCCGGTTGGTCAGCATTTCCCCGGGCCATTCAATCGGCAAATCAGCCGTAAAGACCCACACATCGGGAGAGGTCCAGACGGGGCCATGGTCTTCAGGAAGCTCCGGATCGAACAGATCGGTCCAAACCGGCATATACACGCCGTTCCCGCATTGCGTATGGAGATGGACGATCGTGCGGGCACGAACGAGGGGATCCAGATCGCGCCAGACTGCCGCCGTCTCATCCGCCAGCCGGTGGATCCGCACGGCATTTTGCGCATCGAACATGGCGTAGGCAGCATAGACCGGCGCTTCAATCATATCGGGCGCCAGCGCCAACTCGGGACATTGCGCCACGAGCCCTTCCAGAAGGGCCCGGCGATGCCGGTCCTCCAGCGCATCTGGCAACCCTGAATCCGGCACCCCGATCAACTCAAAGAAGAGAAAGGCGGTGCTCTCGACTGGCGGATGCAGACGGGCGGCAATCGACGTCGTCCGCTGGGAATCCGCAACCGAGCTCAAATGTTCATTCAAGGCCTGGAGGCTGAGCGGCTCCAATGTCGAATCAGTCAATAACCGGGACTCCACCCGCACCACGGTCCCGGCAGAAAGGCGGAGATGCCGATGCAGCAGATCCGCCGTCGCAACCGGATCGATCTTCAGTTTGAGCGGATGGGACAAATTGGCTTGAAGGGGCAGCTCTAAGGCCGCCATGATGGCATAGGACAGTTTTTCATCGGTCGGCCCGTCGAGAATCACGGAGCACGAGGCCTCCGCGAGCAAATCGAAAAGCCATTCCGCCATATCCTCATCCAGCGCTGCCAGCACCGTGAGGAGATCATACTCCCGGCCCTGTTCCAAGAAGGCTTGCAGCGTATCGATCGCCGCATCGGTATCGCCATGGTCATGACGCCGGGCATTGATCAAATGAACGAGATCTCTTGTGAGGGGGTCGGGACGAGACCAACTCAACATATCAACAAACTCCTCGGCTACAGTCGTACATCACTACCGGCTATGTTGCCAAACTTTCCCTTGAGGTAGCAAGCACTTCGCCAGTTTATTCCCACAGGACCCCGGCTGGCGATCAGACCACGCAGGGCTACGAACCAATCACCTTCACCAACACACGTTTCCGTCTCATCCCGTCGAACTCCCCGTAAAAGATTTGTTCCCAGGGCCCGAAGTCCAAGCGGCCTTCGGTAATCGCGACGACGACTTCCCGCCCCATCAGCTGCCGCTTGATATGGGCATCGCCGTTATCTTCACCCGTTTCGTTGTGCCGATAGGTTGCACCCTGCGGAATCAGCTCTTCCAAGAATCGATCATAGTCCTTGAGCAAGCCCGGCTCGTCGTCATTGATGTAAACGCTGGCCGTGATATGCATGGCATTGACCAGCACGAGCCCCTCCCGGACGCCGCTCTTTTTGACCACCGCCTCAACCTGCTGCGTAATATTGAGGTAGGCGCGCCGCGTCTTTGTCTCGAACCAGAGCTCTTCGCGATAGGATTTCATCATCGTCAATCAGTAGATGATCATTCTGCCGAACCGGACGCTCAAGATGCAAGCAAGGCCCCCGATGACACTGTCGACCAATCAGACCGATCCCCGCATAAAGCGCCAGCGCCTTCCTGCCCTCCGATCGAGCAGCCAAGCACGACAGATCATTTCCTGCCTCGCCTCGCGCCTGCACAATTCCCCGACAAAATTGACAGCACTAGGTGATGGTGATAAGTATTTTCACAGATACGCCCTCGTGGGATTGAATCGATCAGCAGGGAGGTGCTCGATGGCTGCGCTCGTTGGGAACCTGACATCAATCTGGAATCCTTTTCACAGAAATCTCCTCTTCGCCCGTCAACCGGAGCCGGATTTGGAGTTTACGGAAGAGGAGCTCGATCAAACGGCCTCCACCAACGCAACCGCTCCACCTCCCCCACGCAAGAAATTAGGAGGGGGCCGCCCCATCCTCTGGCTGTTGCTCTTGGTCACAGGCGGCATCGCGTATGTCGCCACCATGGAACCGGAAAGGCTGACCAAATGGCTCAGCCCCTCCCCCGTCGAACAGACGCCACCAGCTGTGGCCACGAAACCGAAGCCGTTATTTCCGGCTCCCGCGCCACAAGCGACTCCTAGCCCGAATGACACAGTTCCAATTCCAGCACCAGCAGCCCCGGCAGCCTCAACCGCTGTTGTCCCTGCGGCTCCTGCCGTGACCGCACTCCAGGCCACACCGCCTCCTGCCCCGCTGTTCGGCGAAGGACAAAAAGTCACCGTCACGGCAGACCCCAATGCGCCAGGCGGCAACATTCTGTTGCACGCGGATTCTACCGGCAGCAAGCCAGGGCCATTCGTCCGAGTAGGAGCCACCATGACCGTCCTGGATGGCGATCTCCAGCCGGACGGCTGGGTCTATTCAGTACGCACCGACGAGGGCACCAAGGGCTGGGTACCGGAGAAACGTCTTCGTGTGAAGCACTAACCCCACCCCAGGCCTCTCACGCAAAAGGGCCTGTTGGTCGAGACAGATTCTCTCCTGTTCAGGCAGCCCTCCTGTGCTATAATCCGCCCTCATTACAGCTCATGGTGCCAGCCACAGTATCGACACAATTCCAATGGACACACTCGCAGCGATCATCTTTGACTTTGATGGCGTCATCGCGGACACCGAGCCCCTCCATTTCGCCGGTTTCCGTCAAACGTTAGCTGAAATCGGCATCGGCCTGACCGAATCTGACTACTACGCCAACTACCTCGGCTATGACGATCGAGGCTGCTTCATCGCGGCGCTGACCGAACACCATCGCCCCACCGACCCCTCGGTCCTCGTGCCGCTCATGCAACGAAAAGCAGCGGCCTACCTGGAGTCGGTCAAGGACCATCTGGTCATTTTCCCCGGCGTGCGCGAATTTATCTCCGAGGTGGCCGCCACCTACCCGCTGGCCATTGCGTCCGGGGCTCTGCGCCATGAGATCGAGTTCATCCTTGAGCAAGCGGGACTCCGAAAAGCCTTTCTCCATATCACCGGGGCGGAAGACGTCACCAGAGGAAAGCCGGATCCTCAACCGTTCCTGCATGCCCTCGACGCCTTGAATCGACAACGCCCCAATCACACCATCGCCCCCGGCTCCTGTTTAGTCATCGAGGATTCCCTCCCAGGCCTGCGTGGCGCAAAAACCGCCGGCATGAAGGTCCTCGCCGTGGCAAACACCCACACGATCCAAGACCTGCATGAGGCCCATGCGGTCACCCAGAGCCTTGCACAGGTTCGCATCGACGAACTCCGTGAACGCTTATGGCCTGTCCCACAGAGCCACGTGACATGAGAATCTGCTCGCTACTGCCCAGTGCCACTGAAGTGATTGCCGCGCTCGGCCTCAGTGATGAGTTAGTCGGGATCAGTCACGAGTGCGACTACCCGCCAGCCATCCAAACCCTCCCCATCATGGTGGAACCGCTGGTCTCCCCTCAGGGACTGACCAGCGCTGAGATCGACCGGCAAGTGCGTCAGCTCGTGGCGTCAGGACAGCGGCTCTATCGGCTGAACGACCATTTATTACAGCAGGCACAGCCAGACCTGATCCTGACCCAAGACCTCTGTCACGTCTGTGCCGTCACCCCGGACCAGCTGCAGGACGCCCTTCGTGCCATGCCTCACCAGCCAGCCATCCTCACCTTGAACCCCCATACGGTCCATGATGTGATCGATGACGTCGAACGGATCGGCGAGGCAGCCGGACGGCCTGAAGAGGGCCACCGTCTCGCAGGGCAGTTACGTGGTCGGCTGGACGCCGTCCGCACTCGCGTCCAAGGCCTCTCCCATCGCCCTCGCGTGGTCTGCATCGAATGGCTCTCCCCGCTCTATGTCGCCGGTCATTGGGTCCCTGAAATGGTCCAGCTCGCCGGAGGCCAGGATGTCCTCGCGCAGCCAGGCAGCCCTTCGCGAGTGGTGACCTGGGACGAAATCCTGGCCGCGGCTCCCGACGTCCTTATCGTGATGCCCTGCGGATTCTCGGTTGAACGGACGCAAGCAGAACTGTCTCAGCTCATGCGGCAACCGGGCCAATGGGCCCTGCCTCCGGCTCTAGCACCGCACACATTTCTGGTCGACGCCTCCTCCTATTTCAGCAGGCCAGGCCCGCGCCTGATTGACGGAATCGAGCTCTTAGCCTCCCTGCTGCACCCGTCAGACCAGGGCTCCATTCATACATCCATGGCCTGCCGCCTGGATTCACCACCTCATTGCTGACACTATGACTGAACTGTCTGTCGCTGCCGCGCAAGCCTACTGCACCACCCTCACCAAAAAGAGCGGGAGCAATTTCTATTACTCCTTCCTCTTCCTTCCGAAAAAACGGCGCGCCGCGATGTACACGGTCTATGCCTTCTGCAAGGAAGTCGACAATGCGGTCGATGAGCCTCCGGCAGGAAGCAATCCCATGGAAGAGCTGCACCGATGGCAGCAAGAACTGGACGCGGCCTATCACGGCACGCCGACCTCCCCCGTCACCATCAGCCTGGCATACCATGTGCGGCAACTCTCCATCCCACAGGCCTATTTCGACGAACTGATTAAAGGCGTCGAAATGGATCTCATGACGTCGCGCTACGTCTCATTTCAAGACCTCTCGCTCTACTGCTATCGCGTCGCGTAGGTCGTGGGGCTGATCTGTCTCCATATCTTCGGCCCGACATCGGCCAGGGCACAAGACTATGCCGTCGATCTCGGCATGGCCTTCCAGTTGACCAACATTCTGCGGGACATCGGGACGGACGCAATCCAAGGTCGCATCTATCTGCCACAAGAGGATCTGATGGCGTTCGGCTGCACGGAACAGATGATTCTCAAACGGCAGGAGAGCGCAGCGCTCCGCAAACTCCTCCTCTTCGAGGCGGCAAAGGCCCAGGAGTACTATACGAAAGCGCAGGCGGCGTTCGACGCGTTGCCGGCAAAAGACCGGCGGGCGCTCGCCGTTTCTGAAATCATGCGCGCCGTCTATTTCCGCATTCTGAAAAAAATCGAGAAGCCGGGGCATCAGATCTTCGGTCCTCGGGTCCGGCTCTCCACAAACCATCGATTGGCGCTGGCAGCCGGAGTCTGGCTCCGCTCCCGATTCTCGTGACCTCTACGTACGCTCAGTCTGTCGTCATTCTTGGGGGAGGACCGGCCGGCCTCACCGCCGCCTACAACCTCAGCCGCCAGGGCTATCGCGTCACAATCGTAGATCGCCACTCCCTTCCGAAAGGCGCCCCTACCAACAACGGCCCTGATGGCCACCCTGAACCCTTTACCGCCCTCGGCTGCCACCAGGCAACAGAGGCATTGCTGCGCTCCCTCCATGCCAAGCCACAGCAGCCGACATGGCTCGACATTCCATTAGAGTTTCGTCTCCCTGATCACTCGCTCATTCGTTACCCGCGAGCGAGGGTCCCGGCCCCTCTTCATGTCTGGGGGAGCCTCCTCCGATTTGCCGGCCTCCCCTGGAACGAACGATGGAGGCTCGCATCCTGGCTGGAGCGGCTGTGGGAGGGCGATGCGCATCTGCCAGCCGACCTGGAGCAACGCACCGCCGAGGAATGGCTGGCCTCACTCGGACAGAGCACGCAGACGTGCCGCATCGTCTGGAATCCTCTCGCGCAATGGCTGACCGGCAACGATCTCTGCACTATGTCCGCCGATGCCTTCGTGAACTCGGTGAGACCTCTGTTCCTGAGCAGCCGAGCGAATAGCCGTATTCTGATTGCGCAGGACTCCCTGCACGCCTGTCTTGTGCGACCGATCACCGACCTACTCACCCAAGCCGGGGCGACCATCTTGCGCGACACTGACGCCGTGGCCCTTCGCTACGAGCGCGACCACATCTCAGGCGTTCAGCTGCGGGAGGGCTCCCTCCTGCAGGCCGATTGGTACATCGCAGCCCTCCCTCCGCAGCAACTCACGCCCTTGCTCCCTGAGCGGTGGCTGACCCGTTACGCCTATTTCCAACAACTCGCAGAATTAGTTTCGTTCGACAGGACCATCCTTCACCTGCAGGCAGAACAACCATGTCCCAGCCCTCGCCTCGTCCTGTTGGGTGACACCGCCTTCCACTCGGCACTCGCCACAGAATCGACGCCTGGCCTCACCGGCTTTTCTCTCGTCACGACCGACCGTCAGTTCGCCCAGGCCCAACCAGAGGCTAGGCGAGAGGCCCTCATTCCTGACCTGCTCAAATCCTTGGGGCTTCTCCTGCCTGACAGCAGAATCACCGCAACCCACCGTCAGACTATTCCAGGCGCCATCCTGTCACTTACGCCCGGAGCCAAATTACACCGACCCATCCAACGCAGCCCGATTGCCAACTTGCTCGTCGCGGGAGCCTGGACCGATACAGGATGGCCACCCAACCTCGAAAGCGCCATTGTCAGCGGCAACCGTTGTGCCGATGCCATCACCCTCCGCTGACAGCGCGCAAAAAACCACCCGCTTCGTTCTTGTCTGGTCAAAATCCTCAACGTAGCCATGAGGGCATGCCTCCGGCCGACATTGATCTATCCGGCAGGGAATGAGACGGCGGAACGATGGCTGGAAGGAAAAAGAGGAATCACGCAGGTCGCGGCCCGGCACTTTACTTGAACGACTTCGCTCGGCCCCTTCGTACGCAGGCCCTGGCCTTGCGCCAGAGCAGCCTACGCAGAACGCTACGCTGTTTCTGCCTTAGCAGAAGCAGCTGACTCGGAGTCCGTCGCAGACGCCTCTTCTGATTCGTCCGGCTTGTCTTCTTCCGGCACATCGAACCAGGACACGAGCATCTCGTCCCACCAGGCTTCATCCACCTCTTTCCCGGGATCGATCCCGAGAAATGCGACCTCGTCCTTCGTGATGTCGGGACCGACCACCTGGGGCTGGAACTTCGCCCGTTCGATGATTTCTTTCGTGGCATAGCCTCCGACAATCCAGGAGTCCGGGTCGGCTCGGCGCGATTTGTAGGCCTTGAGCCCGAGTTTGAGATACATGAAAATCTGCTGGTGCGAAGGATCCCCGACGCCGGATTGCGGCAGCCCCAAGGTCTTCTCAATCTTCTTGCGCCAATGCCGGTCGTCGTACCGCGACGTAATCAATTGAAGCATGGTCTTTCCAAGTTCGGTATCAAGCGGCATGGTGCTGGTGACTCCTCTACGATCTCAAATGCTGGTTGAAAAATGCTGTGGCGCGAACCCAGGCGTCTTTGGCCGCCTCAGGCCGATACACGGTCTTATCCGTATCCCGAAAAAA
>JAPLLI010000162.1 GCA_026387615.1 Nitrospirota bacterium | reverse complement strand
GGGAAATTGATGGATATCGACCGGCCGGTCTTCGATGCGATTGCCACGCTTCACCGATGCTACGCAGGAGAAATCCTGCGACCCGCCATGGAATCATCACGCGGGCTCTTTAATATCCTCAGAACTTACAGGCTAAAATACGACGCTATAGCGCTAAGGACAGGACGGCTGACTTTCTCAGACTACGTACACCTGCTCCAGGCCAACTTCATTCACGATGAGAAGAAGGGTGAATCACAGGCGCTGATCGAGCAGATTCACTTCCGCCTAGACTGCCAACTTGAACATTGGATGCTAGATGAGTTCCAGGACACCAGCACTCCCCAGTATGCCGTACTGAGCAAGAACGTCGGAGAAATCCTTGCCGAAGAATTCGCAAACCGAAGCGTGTTCGTGGTCGGAGACCTCAAGCAGAGCCTATACGAGTGGCGCGAAGGAAACCGTCGTCTCCTGAATCAGGTTGAGGCAGACTTCATCGCCAAAAACGCGAGCGAACCAGGAACAGCGATAACCCAGGAACTCACGGAAACGTGGAGATGTGCTCCTGCGGTACTAGCCTTGGTCAACGCCCAGCTCGGAAAGCTGGAAGCTGAACATGTTGGCGATAGCTTTCCGGCGGCCGCCCTCGATGACTGGGGGAAAACATTCAAAACACAGGTCGCGAAGGATACGAAAAAGAAGGGTGAAGCCCTCTGGGTTGAAGTACGCGTAGGCTATCAGACCAGCACGCCTAATCCTGAAGACTCGCTCAAGGCTCAAGCCGCATGGGTCGCCCATCACCTCTCCACTACAAACGGGATCCTGAAGGACGGACGCCTGACCCCTGGTATTTCATGCGCTGTGCTTGTCGGCAAGAATGACGATGCAGCGGCGTTCGCTGAAGCATTACGAAAGCTCGGCATCAGAGCTACTGATGAATCCGTAGCTAAAGTGACTCTAGATAATCCGGCAACAATCGGACTACTCAGCATCATCGATCATGCCATCCATCCCGACAATGAGAAGGCTAAGGCCATCGTTGAAATGTCACCGCAAGCTAGGAGAGTCGTCGATAGCCTCGCCAAAGGAGCAGAGGCATCCCAAGCCTGGTCCAAGACCATTAGCCACGTATCAGGGGTTTTCTACGCTTCAGGAGCCCGTGCGCTCATGGACGGGCTCATTTCTATGGCAGGCCTGGACGAGTTTGGCTCAGCCGAGGGAAATGCGCCGCAGTTCATCACGCATAGGGTAAGGCAACTTAGGACCATTTCATCAGACTACGATGAAACAGGGGAACGTGATCTCGCAGGGTTCGCTGACTTCGCATCCAAAGTGAGCCTAAGTGATGCGACTTCACCGGACTCCGTCCAAGTCATCACGATCCATAGCTCCAAGGGGCTAGAGTACGACGCGGTTTATATGCCCTTGCTTGAGAGCTCCAAGACCATGGGGGAAATCAAACACGACGACATGATCTACTCCCTTCAGGGTGAACGTGGCATAGCCACCCAAAGCCAATTCAAACCTGATTGGATCATGAAGAATGTGACTGAGGCCGTGAGCGTACTGGATGATAAAATACGTGCCGGGGTAGAAAACGTCCGAAGCGAAGCCGCATACGGAAGTCTCTGCAGGCTCTATGTCGGCATGACTCGTGCGAAACACCGCATAGTCCTGATGCATTCCAAGGAAATCAAAGCACCAAAGATGACCCCAGGAGGCAAGATCTCGAAAGCAAAGCAGAATGACCCTAGGGAAGATAAATCGAGAAAGTACGATTTCCTCGACCTAACCATGGCCTGCTTGAGCAAAGACACCAACGAGGGAAGTCGCTGCGACGATGACATGAGCAACCCTGGAAAAGTCGATGCTCGCTGCCTTTGGAGGGCGCGCGGTTCTTCAGGCGGATGGATAGATGATCGTATCGAAGAAGAAATGAAAGCCTTAGCGCTCACAGATAGCTCTATCATTAGCGCCTTAGACTACTCGTCGATGGCCGCCCGACGGATGAAGCGATTCAAGCCTTCCAACAAAGAAAGTACGCTTAGCAAGAATGCCGGCTCTAAGAAGTTTGGAGGTAAGGTATTTGGCACACTCGTCCACAGCATGTTCGAAGGCCTTGGCTGGGACATCGACGGATTCCTGAATGAACTGACGAAGGGCGGTAAACCGAGCAACGAATCTATCGTTACCGCTAAATCTCAGGTGGCCGCCTGCCTCCGTAATCCGGACGTAAGACAATTACTGCTAAGGAACAAAGGAGGTGAGCTCTGGACCGAAAAGCACGCCGTCTTGAAGAAGAACGAGAATGAATACACTTCGGCGATCTTTGACCGCGTGCAGATCGACCCCGGCAAATCGGCGGTAATCGTCGACTACAAGACAACGAACTGCACGCGCGCCGAACTCATCGAAGAGTACGCGTTCCAAATGGGGGAATACCGCAACTCCGTAGCGAGACTGTGCGGCCTACCCCTGACCGCGGTGGAATCCTGGCTCATTCATGTCCGAGAGGACGGCAGCGAGATAGTTAAAGTCGTGTAAGTTCAGTCGACGCGGAGCGCGGGGAAGTGCTTGCGGACGTGGTTGATGACCTGTTCGAGTTGGCCGTTGAGCTCGAAGGCTTCGACGACGAAGCCGTGATGGGTGCAGGCCATGGAGACCGTGGGCTTGTCGCCGCCGGTGATGACGATCAGGTAGTGCGGAGCGAGGCGCACGACGACGGCATCGACCCCGCCCTTCCCCTTCACGACATCGGCGGAGAGGATGCCGGGCGCCGTCGAAGACGGCGAGGGGACATGCTGGCCAGGTGACACGGGGACACGGGAGCGGCGGGCAGAACGGACGGGCTTGGTGGGCTTGATGGGCTTTTTCATGGTGATGGTGACTGGGAGGAAAAACGAGTGGATCAGGAGCGGGCTGTAGGTCCGTGTTCGCCGAAGCGAGTGATGATGATGGCGCCACAATCCTCGCAGACGGCGAAGTGGATGGACATGCAGTC
>JAPLLI010000066.1 GCA_026387615.1 Nitrospirota bacterium | reverse complement strand
CCCAGTCGGCTACGATCATGGTCTCTTTGTTGGCGCCATCCGTCCGAGGCAGAGCCGGACGCCGAAACATCCAATTCAACCGATCCGACACATCCTCAAGGTCACGAAACGGATCCCACCGTACGAGCGTCATAGAAGACCTCCTTTTCACTTCCGGTCATTGTTTTACGTAGTGTCTATGTGGCGCGCGCCGATTCGCCTGTCTAATGAAACAGATAATTCCGGCTGCGGCAGAGTCAAGGGGGCTATTAGCGCTGTTCGATCGGCACGTAGGATCGGCCATGCTCGCCGGAGTAAATCTGGTCAGGACGGAACAATTTATTCTCGCGCAATTGCTCCAGCCAATGGGCCAGCCACCCGGAGACCCGGGCCATTGCGAAGAGCGGTGTGAAGAGATCGGTTTCGATGCCCATCTTCTCGTAGATGATTCCAGAGTAGAAATCGACGTTGGGATAAATTCCCTTTCCCTGTAACAATTCTGCTGCAACCCGCTCGACCTCGAGGGCGACTTCGTAGAGGGGGGAACTGCCGGACTCCCTGAAGAGTTTCTCGCAGAGACCTTGCAAGACCGTTGCGCGGGGATCCTTGACCTTATAAACCCGGTGACCGAAGCCCATCAATCGCTGTTTCGTGCGGACCTGTTCTTCGAGATAGGGCCGGACTTTTCCCGGCTGACCAATCTCCTTCAGCATCTGCACGACTTCTTCATTGGCTCCGCCATGCAGCGGGCCTTTTAAGGCCCCGATGGAAGAGGCGACGACCGTATAGGGATCGGCCAGCGTCGAGGCCGTCACCATGCCGGTAAACGTTGAGGCATTCATCGTATGCTCGGCATGGAGGATGAGACAGTCGTCGAAAATGTTGGCCCACAAGGGAAGCGGCTCCGTCTCGGTCAACATGTAGAGAAAGTTTTCCGAAAACCCGAGGTCGTCGCGCGGAGAAATGTATTCGTTTCCCTGCCGCAGCCTTGCCCAAGCGGCGACGATCGTGGGTAATTTGGCCACGAGACGGACCGTGGACCAATAGTTATTGTCGACGTCCTGCACATTCCTGCCGGGATAAAACATGCCCAAGGCGGCGACCGCTGCTTGCAACGCGTCCATGGGATGGCCTTGCTCCGGCAGGCATTTCAGCAAGTCGACAATTTTAAATTTGATGCGCCGATGATGGACGATGTCTTCCTGCCATCGCGCCAGCTGCGGTTGCGTGGGAAGATGCCCGAACAACAACAAATAGGCGGTTTCAAGATAGGAAGACCGCAGGCAGAGCTCCTCGACGCGGATGCCGCGATATTCCAGCAGGCCTCGTTGCCCGTCCACATCGCTAATCGCGGATTTGGCTGCGGGAACGCCGGCAAGCCCCGGCATGAAGTCCTGTGGCATGACCCTGCTCCTTCCCCTACGTGGTAGGACCTATCATCAGCGTTGAGATTCTACCATGTTTGATGGGAGAGGATCTTGAAATGGCGCCTATTCGGTTGGCATACTGAACGAACAAGCCAGCTGAGCTCGTATAAGGACCACCCACATGGCATGGGTCTCTTGAGCAGTTGGAACGGCCACGGAGGTACCCGATGACATCGCGTCTATCCCTCCTCTTGATATTGTCCTGCTGGCTCGCAATGGGGACCGCTCCCTTAGTCCTGGCAGAGGGTGAGCTTCTGGCTTTTGCTGTCGTGAGCGAGGTGCCAAAAGACAAGGCGCGGGTGCCGGCGAAGGTCTCGGTGCACGACACCGTGTCACAAATGAAGTTGCTGGCGTCAGAGACAATCTTGAATAATCTGATTTGGAAAAAACTTGAAATCTGTCATGCCATGAAGCTTGAAGGGTATAAAGTCGCAGAGGGTTTTCAGGTGGTCACGGTGCACGTGATCGACGCCAGCATGCTGCCGATGTCGCTTCAGTCTTTTGCGGGAGATTGCTTGATCAAGAAAGCGATCGAGATCGCGCCGATGGTGGACTAGCAGGAGAGCCGAGCGAGACTGGCGGGACGCGAGAGTTCGAGGTCCGAAGTTCGATGTTTTCAGAACTTCGAACCTAGAATTTCGAACTTCGACATTCCGGGCAGGCCGTGGGTTCTGCTGATGCGTCACATTCATCAGCAGTCAAAGAGAAGAGTTGCTCGCATTGTCGGCAGGGGCGAATTTCGAAGTAGGCGATTCCCTTGTCGTCGATGTCGGTGGGCAAGAGCAGCTCCAGAGGGTCATAGCCAATCGAACCGCCGTCTGAAAATTTGACGAGCGCCAGGCGGTCGTTAAAGACTTCGAAGATGCCTTCCTGCCCTTTCCTGGCTAAGACATGCCCGAGGACGAAGACCGGCTGACCCTTCCGCTTCGTCCGGAGGTCTCGTAGCGTATGTTGGCTGTCCGTGGCGCAGGAGAATTGACCGGTGGAACTGGTTCCGAAAATGGGCGTCGGCATCATAATAGATCGGCGTTCACGTGAATAGAGTCAGGATGATGTATCACAGGGGTAAAAATGGCGTCAAGGCAGGCAGGACGCTGAGACAAGGAGTTCGAACATGGCAGACGTGACGATTTACCAGAAACCGACCTGCAGCACCTGTCGACAGGCGGTGCAGGTATTAAAGGAAAGCGGCCAACCCTTCACGGCCGTCAACTACTACGAACAGCCCTTCACCAAGGCCCAGCTCAAGGGCCTCTTGAAGAAGGCGGGACTGGCGCCGAAAGATATTCTACGCACCAAAGAAGACATCTATAAGGAACTCGGGTTGGCCAAGAAGAACCTGTCGGATGATGAATGGCTCGACGTGCTGATCGCCCACCCGGACCTCATTCAACGTCCGATCGTCGAAAAAGGCGAGCAGGCGATCCTGGCCAGACCGGTTGAGTCGATCAACAAATTATTGTAGTCGCTCGTCAGTTCGCAGCGTTCGAGGCATGGTCCTGTATCATCCGGAGAGCCCCCGAGGTTCGGTCAACGGTGATGGTAACGGCTCCGTCCAGGACTTGAAGCAGCAGATCCCCTGCCAGTTGTCGTCGCCAGCCACGGAGGATCGGCACATCGAGGGTTGCCCGATTCTGCTTTGCTTCCACGAGTGCCTGTAAATCCGAGCTGGTGGCCAGCATGGTGGGGGCAATCCCCTCCTCTGCTGCGCGGGCTTTCAGGACAGCCTGTAGAAGTTCCACGATGCCGGTCGATTCAGGATCCGGTTTCCGTTCACGAGGGACTTCCGGCCAGGCTGATGCGGGAAGCGCCAAGGCCGAGGTGATGGTGGCCAGCAGTTGTTCTCCATGTCGATCCACCTCGGAAGAATGGACGCCGCGGAGCCCACGGAGCTCACTGACCGATTTGGGAGGATGGCGGGCGAGTTGGAGCAGCACCTCGTCTCGCATGACCCGTCCGCGCGGCACATTCCGCCTTCTGGCTTCCGCTTCCCGCCAGGCGGCCAATTCCCGAAGCACCGCCGCGCCTTTGGGCTTGAGCGTATCCCACCCACGAATCCGTTGATACCGTTCTTGCGGTTCTCGGCTCTTTTCTCCCACCGCCGTTTCGAGGCGGGCAAATTCCTCACCCACCCATTCCAGCCGGCCAAGCGAACTCAGGCGATCCTGTAAATGGGTATGGATCGAGAGGAGGAACTCGACATCTTCCAAGGCGTAGGCGATCTGGTCATCCGAGAGCGGTCGCGCACTCCAGTTCGTAAAGGTATGGGCCTTGGCCAATTTCGTGCCATGGAGCCGCTGGACTAAGCCTGCATAGGCCACTTGAGCGCCGTACCCGACCATAGCCGCGGCGATCTGGGTATCGAAGAAGGGTTTCGGGATCTGCCCTGCATGGGTGGCAAAGAGATCGAGGTCCTGCCGTCCGGCATGGACGATCTTCTCGATCTTGGCATCGCAGATAAGTTCCCAAAAGACGTCCAGCGATCCATTGGCCTGGACGGCGGGAAAGTCGATGACCGCCGCGGTGCTGGCGGTGGCAACTTGGATCAGTTCGAGTCGCGGGACGAAGGTGTCTTCCCCGACGAATTCCGTATCCAGCGCCAACCGCGGACTCTGCCGCAATGTCTGGCAAAGGGTTTCAAGCGCAGACTGGTCGGTCACATATAGCATCGGTGGTGTGGTTGTCACAGGTCTCTCATTCGGTTGGATTGTAAGTATGGTCCGGTGATCGCGGGGGTTCCACATTGCTGAGGCTCAAATATTCTTTCAAGAACTGGTAGGCCTCCAACATACGGCGCAGTTCCGGTTCGGCGCTACGGTCTCCGTTATTCGAGTCGGGATGGAGTTGTTTAGCCTTTTGACGAAACGCAACGGTCACCTCAGCGAGCGAACTGCCGAACTCCACGCCCATTGCGGCATAGGCATCCATCGCATTATTGATGCCACTCGCGCCTTGCGAGAAGTCGCCGCCTCCCCCGCCTGCAGCTTTTAACATATCGGCCAGGCTGATTTTCTTACGCCGGCGACGGGGGCGCTCCCGAATCTCACTGTCAAAATCGTCCCAGCGGTCTTCGACAAATTCGAGACGGGACTCCAGGCGCATCGCCCCGGAGAGATCACGGATCTCCGCCAGCTCCTCTTCAATCTGGATCAGGGACTTGATGATTTCCTCTAGCCCCTCTTCGACACGGAAGAAGCTGTCGACCCGTTCCTGCATCATCGTATCGACGGCCAGCTCCAGACTGTCTTCGACTTTCGGGCGCAACGACTCGATCCGTCGTCTCATCCCGGTCTGGAACTTGATGTATTTACTTTGTGAAAATGCCATATGGACCGGGCGCTCTCCCTGGGCGCGCATTGTAGCACAGCCTGGTCGCAGGCCTGAAGGGGAGCTGAGGGTGTCGGCACTCCATAAAAAGAGGAAGAAACGGGCGGTTGACAATAGGGCCTATTTTCGATACCGTAGCGCCCGTTTGCCCTATTTGGAGGGCAAGCAATATTCACACTAACATTTAAAGGGGGTGACATATTATGAAGAGCATCTTGATGGCAATCATGGCAGTGGCAGTGGCAGTGACGTTCAGCGCTCCTTCCTTCGCAGCCGAAGAGAAGAAGGCGGAGAAGAAGGACGAGAAGAAGGGCGGCCACGTCCTCGTGTACGGCGAAGAGAA
>JAPLLI010000017.1 GCA_026387615.1 Nitrospirota bacterium | reverse complement strand
AGCTCCCGGCGCCTGGGCGTTTTCTGCCGTCTCGCCGGCAAGCTGAATGTAGTATTTCAAGTCCGGATTAAAGAGGTGCCCCATGAAATAGAGCCGGGCGGTCCTCAAGTTGAACGAGGAGGCCTCCCCGATGGAGCGATTAGCCCGGTAATCGCCGAACACACCGAGCAGTTCCGGAAAGTTTTTCGAATCGCCTGAGTTGCGATAGGCCTCATTGCGGGAACGTTGCGTGAACCGCGTCGCAATGCGCGCCCGAATCTTCAACAAGAAGGCATTATCGTTCATGGAAAAATTAAAGCCCCGGTCGTACCAGGCCTTAAAGCTTGGCTGGAGCAGATAGGCTCGCTCCTGCGACTCTCTCACAACTGCGTCGTATTCTTCCCGCGTGATGATGCCCTGTTTGACGGATCGCTCCAAAAGCAATTTGGTCGCCGGGTCCATGCTCTCCACGAAGACATACTGCCCATCCTTCTCCACCAGTTTCCCCGCATCAGCGGCACAAACCAGCGCTGGGCCGAACCAGGCCGCGCACAGCAGGTACAAGGCGAATCCAAGCTGCTTGCTCCACCGCGTCCCACCATTGAGCATGCCGGACAATACCCGTTTGGGCAGCACGGTCTTCCACCGGCCACGACACTTCATAGAGCCCCCATCCATCAATACGTCAAGCCTGTACACAGAACCGATCAGGGAGACGGAACAGTTTTCATGAACACCAGAAAGTCCACGCCTCGACGATCGATGGTGGGGTCGATCACATAGAACCGGCCCGGCTCGAAATACAGGAGATAGATCTTCTCGGGGGTCCAGGGCGTTGGATAGTTGTAATCGTAGGGATCGGATTGCGTGACTGGCTGCTGAACATGAAAGTAATCGATGGTCAGATGGAGCAGGTGACCATGCACGGCCACCCATCCGCCTGTGACATCGCGCCGGTAACGGGGGTTCAGGCCAGGTGCGAAGAGTTCGAAATAGACCCGCTCTTCCGGCCCGGCCTTCCTCAGCGCATCGGCCAGCTGCGGAGCCAATACTTGCAACTCATCATCCCTGAACAACTTCTTCGGGGGCATCTCTTCGGCAAACCACCGAAGCGGCAGGCTCTGTTGCTCGCGCAGAGAAAAACCACGGAGGATGGCGGCCATCTGCTGCGGCGCAATCTGGGCCGGATGCGCATAGGCTGACAGTACGACTTCCCGTTGCAGCATGACGGACAGCCGTTGTTCCTCATACACGACCGTCGTCGTATAGGGCATCCGCGCACAGCCCCACAGAGGTAGACTGCCCAAAGCCAACAGGATGAGCAGCCCCCTTGCCGACGTCTTCGACACCATCACCAGGGACATAACCGACCTCCCCACCATTTTGACGAGCTCGCGACACAACCGCTCCGACTACTGCCCTTGTTCAGGCAGACCATACCCCAATCCCTTGAGGATGCTTCGGGCCTCGGGAGATTGGACAAAGACCAGGAACTCTTTACAGAGGGGACGGTTGGGACAATTCCGTTCCATGGCCAGAGAATGAATAATGGGACGGCTGACCTGTTCAGGAGCGACAGCCACCACCCGAACTCGCTCCCGCTGTTCATAGGCGTCCGGACCAAAGATAATCCCGACATCGGCCTGTCCCTGTAACAAATGATCCAAGACGGCACGGGCATCCGTCGCCACATCCACGCGACGGGTCATCGCCTCTGCCATTCCCAAGGCCTTCAACAGTTCATCGGTCTTTTGCCCAACCGCGGTCAGCCTCGGATCTGCGACAGCCACTCGGAGCCGAGAATCCTGGGCCAACGCCTCAAACGACGACGGCGCATCGACGAGCGATTCCGGCGCGACCAGCACCAATGAGACGGTGGCATAGGGCCGGCGCGTCTGGGGCAACACATAATATTTCTGTTCCAAGCGAGTGAGCAGCTCATCGCCGCCCGGCGCGATGAGATGGATGGGGCCTGAGCCCATGAAGTATTGTACCGTGGGATGATTCTCCATCGCGGCGATCGTGCGACGCAGATCCAGCCCTGAGTCGAAATAGAGTCGAACGTTTACCTGTCGATGGGACGCCTCAAAGGCCCTCGCCAGCGCCTCAAGCGGTTGGGCCAGACTAGGAGAGGCCGCAATGACCAATGGCTCAGAAGCCTGGGCCTGAGACGCAAAGCATGAGGCGAACGATGAGACGAGGACGGCGAGACACCAGCCGAACAGACAGGCACGAACTCCATATCCGCTGACGCGAAGCCCACTCACTCTGCGTCTGAGCTCCCTCATGCCTCCCCCTTCACATCTGACGATTGACGGAGGTCATGCACCCTTCCGGTCTCCCGCATGTCGTAGCCCCCGAGCGCGTCGATCTCCGCGCGAAACGAGCGGCTGACGATCGTGTCAAACAGGCGGGCCAATGTCGGATGGGACTTGAGATAGGCTTTAGGGACCACGAGATCGTATCTGGCTGCTTGCAGCGGCACAAAATCGAGACCGAACAGTTGCGCAGCGGATCGGATTCCGATCCCAACGTCAGCCTGATGGCTGGCGATGGCCCTGGCCACTTCAAAGTGAGACGACACCATATGCTCGTATCCGCGTACGTGAGCCGAGTCGATCCCCGCTGCCCGTAGCCTCTGATCCAGCATGAGCCTGGCTCCCGCCCCCTCTTCTCGATTCACGAGGGTCACGAGCGGATCCGCCACATCAGCGATGGCTCGAATAGACTTGGGATTGCCTGGACGGACAAGGAACCCTTCCTCCCAGGTTGCAAACGTCACCACGTCGTAGTTCGCACTCTTCAGCGCCCGCCTCAGGAAGGGCAGGTTCGATTCGCCGGTCGCCGGATCAAAAAGATGCAGCCCTGCGACATGGACCTCGCCCTGCTGCAAGGCCCGCAACGCCGCCATGCTCCCCATGGTCCAGCCGACAATGGAGGTCTGATCCTTCCCCTGCCGCAAATGCGCGCCGGCGAGAAAAATCGCGGGATCGCAGCCGGCGACGGAAATTTCCTGTTCGATCGCCTGACGATCGCGCGACAGAGTCACGCTCACCGTGGCGCCGGATTCCAGGCCCTGCACATCCGTGGCATACCCATCGGCCGGCACACTATAAGACAGGACCTCGCCCAATTCCGTCACGGGCCGCACCACCATACGAGCCCCAACCCTGGCGACCTTCACGCGAATCGGAGCCCTCTTCTCGTCGCGGAAGGGGAAATGACCGATCAGTTTTCCTTCAATAACATCCTGCGTCTCTGCAAGACTGAAGAGATCCTCCACATGGCAGCCCAGCGCAGCAGCCAGCCGAAGCGCGACCGCCGTCGTGGGCAAATAGAGATGAGATTCGATTGCCGAAATGGCCTGCCTGGTAATTCCGGCTTTCCCGGCAAGTTCACTCTGCGAAAAGCCCTGGGAAATACGAATATCTTTGAGGTGATTCGCGAAATGTTCGATCGATTCGGCTCGATGTGCCTGCGTCATAATGTGCAACCAATAGCAATTATACATGCCTATTAGCAAGCATAAAATGCACTAAAAGTTAATTTTACTGATATTTCCATGCAAATAGATCAAAGAAACTCAGTAGACCATAAGGAAGCTCCCGCTCTATTAGGCTTACACATAATTGAATGTTGACAATTTAGATTCATTTAGTCTATACATACCTATCAATCATGACCGGAATAATGGGGATTAGAATGAAACTCAGATTGCTTCAGCGACTTCAATACCGAAACATCCTCCTAAGCTCGCTCACCCTCCTCTTTTTCACGGTGACCGCCATCCCGTCTCAATCCTCTGCCCTGGACTGGGTCCCGACCGATGAGGAGATCAAGAAGTATCGCCAGAGCTGGAATCCACTCTCCCATGGACCAGTCCTTCTCCAGGCTGTCGATACGCAGCCGAAAGGGCAGCTCTCAATCAGAGAATTCCTGTTCTCGCAAATCGGCGAGAGCAGCTTCGGCAATCGCCTGGGCGGTCCAACCGACGCCAAAAACGGACCGGTGCATCTCTACCAACTGTCACCCTCGATCAATACCGCCTACGGACTGACCAACCACATCGAAGTCGGCGCCGCCATTTCCATGAATTCGTTCTGGGCCACCCAAAACGGGCAGAGCACGAGCTCGACCGGCTTCGGCGACACCTCGCTCATCATGAAATACCGGCCCATCATCCAAGACCCTGGAGGCTGGCGCCCCTCCATTACCCATTACACGCAGATTGTGCTTCCCACCAGCCGCTGGGCCGACGCGGAGAAGCCACCAGGAGGATTCTCGCCACTTGGCCGGCTTCCCAGTACGCGATTTGGCGAATATGGGCTGACGCAAGGACTCATGACGCGAAAAAATCTCGAACCCATTCGCATCAGCGCAGCCGTGTTCTATACCTACGCCGCGCCGGGAGAGAACAGCGGAAAAAACACCTACACCGGCGATATCGTCAACACGCGCCTGATCTTCGAGCACATACTCAATGGCCAGAACGGGTTCGGATACAATATCGAAGTCAGCACCTTGCACGGACTCACCTGGCGGGCCGATGGACATGAAGTCAACGCAGGACAAAAAAGCGGCTTTACGATTATCGGGGTGGAGCCGGCGCTGCAATGGAACTTTTCGCAAAACTGGCTGGTCGCCGTCGGCTGCCAATTTACCGTTGCGGGCCAAAATGCCGTTAATGCCATCTATCCGAATCTGTCCGTCTTCTGGTTCTGGGACAAGAGCGGAAAGATTGTCATGAGTTAGTCCCTTCACGCGAGAGCCAACAGGACCGTCTTCATGGGAAACACCGAACGATCAGATCGACAGGACCATCAAACCATTGAGCAGGCGATTCGCCTCGCGCTCAAAGACATCCGCTTTGGATCCATTGAAATCATCGTTCAC
>JAPLLI010000272.1 GCA_026387615.1 Nitrospirota bacterium | reverse complement strand
GGCTTCGGCCGGTTGGGCGGCCGAGGGCAAAATCGGTAGTTCTTTTCCCATGCTAGCGACTCCTGGGATAGGGCAACATTGCCCCATAAAGGCTATACAGGCCTGTACTTTACGCTGGCTGGTCTCGAAACTGCAAGAGTCGGTGTGGCCGTTTCCCTATGCCTGGCCTGTGTTTTTCCGGTTGACAGCCCTCAAGCGCTTGGATAGACTCCCGCTGGTTTTCAATGGATAGACCATTACGACTAATTGTTTGCGAGTCTGTATCGAGTTCGAGCGGGGGTTAATCAGGGGCGAGTTTGTTGTCTTTCACCATCTTTGTTTTTTTAAGGAGGTTACTTGCATGGCTAAATCAATGACCAAGTCGCAGATTGCTGAACACATGGCCGCGAAGACCGGCTTAACCAAGAAGGCAACGGTCCAGATGATCGACGATTTTGCCGCCTTGGCGTACAAGGAAGCAAAGAATGTGTTCGTGGTCCCTGGGATCGGGAAGCTCGTCTTGGCGAACCGCAAGGCTCGCATGGGACGGAATCCCCAGACCGGTGAGGCCATCAAGATCCCGGCCAAGCGCGTGGTCAAGTTCCGCGTGGCCAAGGCCGCCAAAGACGCGATCCTCGGGAAGAAGTAGTCGGAGTCTTCCGGCTGCATTCTCGGCGCAAGTAGAATCACAAGGCCGGCTTCCCGAGAGGGGCGCCGGCCTTGTACTTTTGAACCAGCTACATCGAGGGACCGAGACCGGTTCCCCCCATTCCATCGTGACCTACCAGCCTGATGGCGTCACCGTCTTGAACCAGCGAATCGTCGCTGGCGATCTTTTTATTGATGGTCACCAGCACCTTCTTTTCGCGGATGAGCTGGAGGAGGTGGCGCAACTGAATGCCCTGCCGCTGGATCACCTGGCGGACGGACATGGGGGAGGGCACTTCGCAGGCGAGGTCCCGTTCGCCATCGGCGGTTTGCAGCTGACCCATTAGCGAAATGGTAATCATGGTCTCGTACTCCTCATTTTCGATCGTGACAGCTGTCAGTGTGGCAGGGCCATGAGCCCGTTGACTCCATGCCGGTGGCCATCGATAATGCCTGGCCATGCCATCATTGGATATCCAGAATCCCGGGATGCCGGATTTGCAATTCGTCCTGTTCGTGTCGGCCCTCTGCACAGCTGACCTCACGACGGTCAATGTTCCTCCGGACCTTCGCGCCACTATTTTCGACCGTTGTTGGGCGCTCATCCATACTGAGGCGCCGCCGACCGACCCCAAAGAGCGGGTGCTCGACCTTCGCGAGGGTACAGAATTAACCCTGGAAGCCTGTCAGTCTACCATCCGCTCCCTGCTGACAGAAGCAGGCATTTCTGTCCTTATCTGGGACCATCCGGTGAGTGAGCCAACCCGCGAAAGCACGCCAGCCGCGAAGCCCTTGATCGATCGGCTGGGGCAATTGTACCCCGATCCCCCTGAGATCGTCGATCCAGAAAAACCGGCGTCGGGGTAGCCGAGCGAGAGAGGCAAGGGTTCGAAGTTCGAGGTTTCCTGAACGTCGAACCAGGAACTTCGAACTTCGGATCGTGCTCGTCCCACGCATGAGAGACGTATAAGAAGATAAAGAGGAACACTGTGAGGGTCACTAAAACCGATATCCCTGGCCTGTTACTGATCGAACCGGATGTGTTTCGCGATCCACGGGGACTCTTTCTTGAAACGTACCATGCTCGCCGGTACGAGGAGGCAGGTATTCCAGGCCCCTTCGTCCAGGATAACTATTCTCAGTCGATGAAGGGCGCCTTGCGCGGGCTCCATTATCAAGAGCCTCATGCCCAGGGGAAACTCGTGATGGTGACAGAAGGAATCGTCTACGATGTCGTGGTAGATATCCGGAAGGGGTCGCCGAGCTTTGGCAACTGGTACGGGGTCGAGCTCTCAGCGGAAAACCGGCGCCAACTTTATGTGCCGCCAGGCTGTGCCCATGGATTTTGCGTGGTCAGCGACCGCGCCTCATTCCTGTATAAATGCACGGACTACTATGCGCCGAGCGACGAGCAGGGCATCATCTGGAACGATCCTGCCCTGGCCATCCCCTGGCCGGTTGCGACACCCATCTTGTCTGCGAAGGACCAGGCGTATAAAACTTTGGCCGAGATGGAGCCCTTGTTACCATGCTATCGACCGGCCTGATAAGAAATCGTTGCGGCCCGTTGATCCAGCCCGGATAGCTATGTTATTCAGCGGGGAGACAGTGGTACGATTGCGGTGACGGTGGCCGGACGATTTCATCGTATATGGAGGAGGATGCAATGGGGAAAAGTTTGAAGGGAACCAAGAGCCACGACAATCTGAAGGGCGCCTTTGCCGGAGAGTCCCAGGCCAATCGGCGGTATCTCTATTTTGCGCGGCGGGCTGATATCGAAGGCTTTCCCGATATCGGAGGCCTCTTTCGCGACACGTCCGAGGCGGAAACGGGCCATGCGTTCGGGCATCTGGATTTCTTGAAGGAAGTCGGAGATCCGGCGACCGGGGTGCCGATCGGCAATACTGAAGCCAATCTGAAGTCGGCGATCGAAGGCGAAACCTACGAGTACACGCAGATGTACCCCGGCATGGCCAAAACAGCTCGGGACGAAGGGTTCCCTGAACTGGCCGAATGGTTCGAGACGCTCGCCAAGGCGGAGCGGTCCCATGCGAATCGTTTCACCAAGGGGCTTGAGAGCCTGAAGCAGCTCTAAAAAGAGCCG
The DNA here is from genome assembly GCA_026387615.1 of Nitrospirota bacterium. Lineage (GTDB taxonomy): Bacteria > Nitrospirota > Nitrospiria > Nitrospirales > Nitrospiraceae > Palsa-1315. The sequence continues at coordinate 5,911 of JAPLLI010000272.1, read as the reverse complement.
ATAGCAGTCAGCTTTCAGCGGTCAGTTTTCAGAAAAGCTGGAGGAGTGGCGTGCTTCTCTCCGGCGCTGATAGCTGACCGCTGATTGCTTTCTGATCGGAGACGCATGAACGGTCTGATTCTGATCAATCCCATCGACCCCGCGCAGCTCCACAAAGACACGCAGCGCATTTACGAAGTCTGCGATGGCTGCCGGCGTTGCTTTAATCTTTGTCCCTCGTTCAACACGCTGCTGGACGGCATCGACCAGTATGAGGGCGACGTCGCCAAGCTGACGCAGACCGACCACCAGAAGGTCGTCGACGAATGTTACTATTGCAAGCTCTGCTACAACCATTGCCCCTATACGCCGCCGCATCAGTATGGTCTCGACTTCCCTCGGTTGATGATCGCCTGGAAAAAGCACCTGGCCGTCACGCGCGGGGTGGGCTGGCGCGATTGGTTCTTGATCAAGACGGATTTGATCGGCAGCCTCGGGAGCTTGATGGCGCCGGTGGCCAATTGGCTGTTGGGCCTTCGGCTCCTTCGAAGGTTGATAGAATCGTGGGTCGGTCTGCATCGTGAGCGGCAGGTTCTGCCCTTTGCCTCTGAGACCTTTACCCATTGGTGGAAGCGGCGAGGGACGGCACAGGTTCCTGCTTCCGCAAAGCGGAAGGTCGCGCTTTTCGGGAGTTGCCTGATTAACTATCAGGCGACCGATGTCGGAAAAGCGACGATTCAAGTCCTCGAAAAGAACGGCGTGCATGTGGTCATTCCCGAGCAACAATGTTGTGGCATGCCCTCGTTCGATATCGGCGATACGGCGGCGATTCAGAAGGCCGCCAAGGCGAATATCGCGTCCTTTCTGCCCTGGGTGGAGAAGGGCTATGAGATTGTGGTGCCGGTGCCCAGTTGCAGCTTGATGTGGAAGCGGGAATATCCGGAGATTGTCGGGGGCGCTGAGACGCAGCTGGTGGCGGAACGGACCTTCGATGTCTGTGAATATCTCATGAGGCTGAAGAAGGAGGGGGCTCTGGCCACCGACTTTACCCAGAAGCCTGGGCGCGTGGCCTATCAGGTTCCCTGCCATCTGCGGGATCAGAACATTGGATTCAAGTCCAAGGAATTGATGGAATGTGCCGGAGCCCAGGTTGAGCTGATTGAGAAATGTTCCGGCCACGACGGCTCCTGGTCTGCCAAGACGGAGTTTTTTCCCCTGTCCATGTTGATTGCGAAAAAGGCCGTGCGTGCGATTGAAGAGGCCCCGGCCGATCTGGTTGCCTCCGATTGCCCATTGGCTGGATTGCAGCTGGATCAGGCCGGCGCCATGGCCCATACCGGCGGCCGATCAACGAAACATCCGATTCAAATCGTGCGTGACGCCTATGGGTTGCCATCATGAACGTCCTGACTGCTCAAGATCTTCTGTCTACGGCTGAGTATGAGCAGCAGCGGGAGCAGTTCCGCGCTCAGATCATTGCGCTGAAGCAGCGGCGTCGGATTTCCCTGGGTCCGCTCATTACGCTCGTGTTTGAAAATCGTGAGACTCTGCGGTTTCAGACTCAGGAAATGATCCGAGTCGAGCAGATCCTCGATCCCCAGAAAATCCAGGAAGAATTGGACGTCTATAATGCCCTCATGCCAGGGTCCGGTGAGTTGAGCGCGACCTTGCTGATTGAGATTACGGAGCCGGAGCGGATGAAGGAATGGCTGGACGTCTTCATGGGACTCGACCATGGAGAAACGGTTGCGATCCGCGCCGGGGGCGAGCAGGCCTTTGGGCTATTCGAAGGAGGCCACAGTCATGACACGAAGATCAGCGCGGTGCATTTCGTGCGTTTCGCACCGACCGCGGCGATGACCGCCGCCTTTGCCGACTTGCATCAGCCGGTGACGTTGACGGTCAATCATCGCGAGTATCACGCGGAGGTTCCGGTTCCCGGGAGCCTGCGCGAAGAGTGGCTGAAAGATCTGAGGTAACATGGCATCTGTCTTACTGACGAAACGCATCGAATTTGCGGCGGCCCATCGCTATATCAAGCCTGAATGGGATGAGACGAAGAACCGCGCCGTGTTCGGTCTCTGTTACAACCCTCCAGCCCATGGCCATAACTATATGGTCGAGGTGACGGTGGTCGGCGAGGTGGATGCCAAGACCGGCATGGTCGTGAATCTGTTTGATTTGAAACGGATCCTGCTCGATGTGCTGGAGGAATTCGACCATAAGAATTTGAACCTGGATATGGTCTATTTCCAGGACCGGGTTCCCACGTCGGAAAATCTGGCTCGTCTTCTCTGGGCCAAACTGGAGGTGCAGAAAGATATCGGCGCGCTCCATACGGTTCGCTTGTATGAAGACGAAGATCTCTATGCGGAGATCACGGCGAAAGGAGGACTCGACGTCGCCAGCGTGACGAGGCGTTACTCCTTTACGGCGGTGCAGGAAGACAACCAAGGCCGCGAGTGGGATTGCTTCGTCACGGTCCATGGAGCCATCGATCCTGTCATCGGTATGGTGACCGACATCGGCTCCCTCGACCGGCTAGTCCAGGAGAAGGTATTGCTGGCCTTAGATCGTCGCGATCTGTGCCAGGTTCTCGGAGCTCAGACTGTGACCGGGGAGCAACTGGCCGAGCACATTTGGACGCAGCTGGTCTCGTCGCTTTCGACTGGCCGGCTATCGAACGTGCGCCTCGTGCAGTCCCGTGATCTGTCTTTCGACTACGCAGGCTGATGTCTCCGCCGTTATGTGGTCCGATCATCTTATGAGCAGACGTTGTATGTATGTCTTGCTGCTGCTGTTCCTCTCTTGGACGGGGCTGGCTTGGTCTGCCGAAGAGGGGGAGGCGATTGAGAAGACCATCAACGCAGCAGCTATGGCCGCAGCCACATTCTCAGAAACCAGAGACAAGCAAGCGGTCTTGACCTTGTACAGCAAGGACTATGTCGGGATTCAGGATGGCGAGACGGAAACGCGTGACTCCATCGAGAAGTGGCTATCGGACTATGAATCTGAGCTTGAGAAGGGCAGCATCCTGCGTTTTATCGGCGCGGTCTCGAATGTGAATGTCCGGGTGACAGGCCTCACGGCCTGGGTCACCTATGACTATGTGTTTCAAGCGGTGAGAAAAGGCGAACTGGAAGCGCAGGATTCCGGGCAATGTACCGCGCTCCTGCGCAAGGACAGTTCCGCCTGGCTGATCTTCCACGAACATTGTTCGAAGCCCAGACGTCCCTAACCATTCCCTGTGGCATCGTTCTGAAGTCGGTAGGCCAAAGGCCCGAAAGTCTGAAAGCCTCGACGTGAGGACTTTCGACTTTCGGACTTTGTGACCGAGGGTTAGCTCAACTTCGCGAGGGCTTCGAGGATTTCCTTGTCCTCACGCGCCACTTTGATTTCCTGCACCTTCGCGTAGGCGACCTTGCCGTTCTTGTCCACGATGACGGTCGCGCGCTTGGAGCAGTTCAACGGCTCGAAGTAGAGGCCGTAGGCTTTGGCGGTGGTCCGATGCACGTCCGACAGGAGCTGATGCTTGAGCTTCAGGGAATCAGCCCAGGCCTTGTGCGAGAAGAAGCTGTCGCAGCTGATGCCGAACAATTCTGAATTGGCCGATTGAAACTTGGGGAAGTCGTTCGTCAGACAGGCATTTTCGCCCTGACAGACCGGGCTCCAATCCAGCGGATAGAAACAGAGCACGACGTTCTTCTTCCCGCGGTAATCGCTCAGCTTCACGTCCTTCTGATCCTGGTCCTTCAAGTTGAAATCCGGTGCGGTATCGCCAACTTTAATTTCTGCTGCTACGTCGCTCATCTGGATGCCTCCTTCGCATGGTTTAGTCCGGCCTCTGACACAATCGTCTATAATTTTGTACCGTGTGGCTTGAAACCTTGTCAACGGTCCTGAAGGCCTATGGCAGGCCCGGACGACCTATAAGTACTGAATAAAGCAGGAAAACTATGAGGAGGCTTTGATTTCTCGAAAGCTTAGCATGCGCCCGGCCGGGGCTACGGTGCGGTGGTTGGCGATCTCAATGTTCTGGCCCAGGAGTCCGAGGCGGATCTTGCTCCCGATTTTGGGAGACTGTCCCGTCCTGGTCAATTCGTCTGCCGTTTCTCTGAGGAGGTCGCGGATGGGCTGGTCCGGGAGGCCGGGAGCAAGAAACATTTCAAGCTCATCCACCCCGAACTTACTAAGGCCGAGGGTATAGCACCAGGTTCGATGTTGTTGCTCATCCTCGCCTTGCATGATCGGGATATGATCGCCGACGATGAAATGGGTGAGGGGGCGATCTCGCCAGTCCGAGGGGTTCACATACTGGTTGGTGGTGATGTCGTAGGCCGTGCCTTGCGTGAGGAGCGTGAGGCCCCTGGCGAGTCTGGCGGCAAACAGGATGGTGTCCGGCATGTCGCGCGGGGGCATCACAGAGGGAGCGACGGCGCCCATATGCTCATGTTCCCAGGCGAGCTGTTCTTTCAATCCTGCGACATGGGTGGCAGGGAGCGGCATCACGATATGAGCCGTCCAGGGCCCATGGGCCGCATGCCAGGACTCCGTGGCCTGCTCCTCGGCGCGTAGCGTCAGAGGCCCGCCGTACTCAAGGTCATACCAGGTCTTGAGCTCTGCGGGAGCCGGCGCGGTCCCCCGATAGCCGACAAAGTAGAGCGGGGGCCGGCGGGCTGACGGTTTGGGACTTTTCTTCCTGATCCTCATCGCTGCCAGGGGGCTATTTGCTGGACTTCTTGGCCCGGCGGCGCTCATCCGAGTTGAGGATCTTTTTGCGAATCCGCAGACTCTTCGGCGTGACCTCGATCAGTTCATCCGGGCCGATATATTCCAGCGCGAACTCCAAGCCCATTTCCCGTGGCGGCGTGAGGACCAAGGCCTCATCGGTGCCGGATGCCCGCATGTTGGAGAGCTGCTTCTCTTTACAGACGTTCACGTCCATGTCTTCGTCCCGGCTGTTTTCGCCCACGACCATCCCGCGATAGACGTCCACGACCGGCCCGATGAACATGGTCCCGCGATCCTGGGTCATGAAGATGGCATAGCCGGAGCTGGTGCCGTCTTCGCAGGCGACGAGCGACCCGTGTGTCGCCACTGCGAGGTCGCGCTGCTCCAGCGGTTCGTAGGCGGCAAAGACATGGTGCATGATGATGGTGCCGCGCGTCTTGGAGACCAGGAGATTTTTGAGTCCCATGATCCCGCGGGTGGGAATATGGTACTCCAGGTGCATTTCGCTGACCCCGGAATCGGAATGGATGAGCCGCATATGGCGCAACTCGCCACGGCGTTTGCCCAGCTCTTCAATCACGGCGCCCTGATAGGTTTCCGGCACTTGGATCGTCAGTTCCTCATAGGGCTCGAGAACCTTGTCCCCGTCCCGGTGGACGATCACTTCCGGTTGTGAGACTTGCAGTTCGTAGCCTTCCCGGCGCATCGCTTCGATCAGGACGCCGAGGTGGAGTTCGCCGCGGCCTGCCACGAGGAACTTGTCTGCACTGTCCGTTTCCTGGACGCGCAACGAGACGTTGGTTTCGAGTTCCCTGAAGAGACGATCGCGTAAATGCCGGGAGGTCAGGTACTTACCTTCCCGTCCGGCGAACGGGCTGTTGTTTACGGAGAAGGTCATTTGGACGGTCGGTTCGTCGACCGTGACTCTGGTCAATGCGACCGGGTTTTCCGCGTCGGCAATGGTATCGCCGATGCTGACTTCGTCCAGCCCTGCCACCGCGACGATTTCCCCTGCCTCCGCCCGTTCCACATCCGTCCGTTCAAGGCCGGAGTAAACGGCGAGGTCGGACACTTTCCCGGGGAACTTGGCGCCATCCTTCCCGAGTACCACCACGTTCTGTCTGCGGGCGATCGAACCGGATTGAATCTTGCCGACTCCCATCTTGCCTTTGTAGAGGTCCTGAATCAGGGAGAGGATCAG
>JAPLLI010000039.1 GCA_026387615.1 Nitrospirota bacterium | reverse complement strand
GAGCCCAGCAATCCCTCTGAGCCGAACTTCCGCAAACTATAGTAGCCTTGCCGCGCGAGGACCATGCCGGTGAACCCGGCGGTCAGGACCACGACGAATGTCGATTTATACCCGATGAAATGAAGTTGCTTCAGCATGTGGGAAAATCGAAAGGGAGGCCTGGTCAGCCAGGCAAAGGCCGACAAGACAAACAGCAACATGCTGCCCATCTCCTGCACACGAGCCACCACTGACGCACCGATCCGTTCAACCATATTCATGACCATCAATTACCTGGAATTATTTGAGCCGATACAGACGAACCCATACTGGCATCGGCATAATACTGAAACCAATCCGTCAATCGATCTCCTGCCACCCGGCTTTGCTTTCGCAACCGATTCAGCCCCGCAAAACTGGAGGGATGGCAGAGGAGCGATTGCAGACCTTTTAACCACCCAGTGGGCCTGAGAAACAGATTGAAGTCAAGCGAAAGATCTTCGTCCACCAGATCGGAAACCGTCCGGACAATCACCATGGGTACGCCGTGCTCCTGAGCCACCGCTGCCACTGCTGCGCTTTCCATATCCAGCCCGGTCGCATCGGTCACACGACGCAGCCGACGCTTCTCCTCGGCTTGCCACACCACCATCGGCGCGGACACGACCGGTCCCACTCGCGTGACCAGCCCCGCAGCCTGAGCCGCGACCACACAACCTGAGCGCACCGCCTCATCGCACAACAACGGATGGCCCTTCATCGCCCAAATTCCTTCGAATGCTACAGCAGACACCGCTGTGCCAAGGATGAGATCCCCCACCTGCGCCGGTGCCAGCGCACAGGCAAACCCCGTAGACATCACCAGCGACATCGCCTGCGCCGTCAACACCGCTCGCGCGGCCAGGCCGGCTGACTCAGGCCCCATGCCGGTCTGGATGAGCCAGTAGGGGCAATCCCCCCGCTGCCCGATATGGCAGCGGACTCCGGCGATCGTCGACACACGATCCGTCATGAGCGCGCGCCTGACAGCCTGGAGCTCCCAACGGGTCGCGACAAAGATGGCAATGGGATTCACCGAAGGTCCTGGGCGAGACTGCTCCACCCCAACGACGGAAACCGGAGACGTGATCACTGATCGGCTCGATGACACCCGGACGCCAATACCTGCTCCCGCACTTCATCAGCCCGCATGTGCCCGCGCGTCCGCAAATTTCGATACATCGCCAAGGCCCATAAGGGGAAATATTGGCAATACCAATGGTAGCGGAGATAAAACACCCGCGGGAATCCTGTGCCGGTATGGCGGACCTCTTCCCAGGAACCGTCTTTCATTTGATGACGCAACAGATACTGGATGCCGCGCGCGACACTGAAGGCATCGGTCATCCCAGCCGACATCAGCCCCATGATGGCCCAGGCTGTTTGGGACGGGGTGCTGTCCCCCTTCCCGCTCCACTCAGGGTCGTCGCCATAGGAATGACAGGACTCGCCCCACCCGCCATCGGGATTCTGCTTCGACTCAAGCCAAGAAACCGCACGGCAGATATAGGGCTCAGAGAGGTCCACGCCGATCGCACGAAGACCGGCCAAGACGGACCAGGTGCCGTAAATGTAATTGACGCCCCACCGGCCGTACCAACTGCCGTCAGCCTCCTGCTCCCGTTTGAGAAACCGGAGGGCTGGCGCCACGGCTGGATGAGCCTGATCATAGCCCAGCGCCGCGAGCATCTCGAGGCACCGTCCGGTCAAATCCGACGTGCTCGGATCGAGCAAGGCATGGTGGTCGGCAAAAGGAATATAGTTGAAGACGATGCGATTGTTGTCTTTGTCGTAGGCCCCCCAGCCACCATCGGACCCTTGCATCGCGAGGACCCAATTCGTCCCCCGCTGAATGGACTCTTGCAGATCGGCAACCTGAGCCATCCGGACTTTCGAAAGCGCCATCAAGACCACGGCCGAGTCATCCACATCGGGATAGAGTTCGTTTTCAAACTGGAAATACCAGCCGCCTGGCTCCGCATTCGGAGACGAAAACTTCCAATCGCCGACCAGCTTCGTCTGACGCGAGGCCAGATAGGCCGCCGCTTTCTGAAGCGAGGGATGATCCTGTGACATCCCGGTTTCGATCAACGCGTTCATGAGCAAGGCCGTATCCCAAATCGGCGAATGGCACGGCTGAAGATGCAGCGCCTCAACGCGCTGATCGCCAATCGTTACGCTGTCGTAGACTTCTAACGCTTCGATTTCCTGGAGCGCTTTTCGCACCAGAGGGTCGTTCACCTGATACCCCAGACAGCGAAGGGCCACGATTGAATTGGCCATGGCCGGGTAAATCGCCCCCAACCCGCCGCTGCCCTTGATATGGTCCAGCATCCAGGTGGCCGCCTTGTGCAAGGCCTTCTCGCGCAGCCAACTGAACGGCATTCGGTCATAGAGTTTCAGCACCCCGTCCAGCTGAACGAAAAAATTATGCGGCGTGAACCACCGCTGATCCTTATTGAAGGGCGGGACATCGCGATAACGAATCTGCGCCCGAGGGACGATATAGAGCTCGTCGATCCCCTGTTCCTTGGGAATACGGCAGACCGGTTGATTCGCGAAGACCACCAGCAACGGAATCAAGACGGCACGGGACCAATAGGAAATCGCATAGATGCTGAAGTAGAACCGCTTCGGCAGGAGCATGATCTCGGGCGGCATGCTCGGAAGGCCTTCCCAATCATACTGCTCGAACAAGGCCAGCGTAATTTTTGTGAAGACATTCGCACAGACCACCCCGCCTTTGGCCTGAATGCAATCGCGCGCCCGAAGCATGTAGGGCTCGTCGGCCGAAATACCGCTCAACTTCAGGGCAAAATACGCCTTGACTGAGGCGCTGATCTCCGAGGGCCGCCGTAGAAAATCGGCCAGCCACCATCGGCCAATTGCATGGCCCGGAGATAGTGCACCGCCTTGCGCTCTCGCTCAGGATCGACCAGATCGAGAAACCGCCGCAACATGATGTATTCAGACGTCAGCGTGGTGTCGGCCTCAAGCTCGGCAACCCAATAGCCTTCAGACGCATGTTGTCTGGATAAAAACCAGGCTTGGCTGCGCCTGACCGCATCGTCAAGCGCGTCCACAGGACTGACGGAATGGCTGATCGGGCGGCGCGTCGAGGGGTCGACCGGTGCAGAAGATACCGATTTATCCGATACCAGGCGAAGCGGAGGAACTTTGGACAACTGGGTCGCCAATCTCAACTTCTCCGGAACGGAGACGAAGAAACCATCCGATAGACGCCCCAAAAACGTTCGAATCAAACTCATTATATTGTAGTGATCTGTGGAAAACTGCAGACAGACAGGGCTACGCGTGATGCGCACGACCCCCATGTAGCTTGAACTACGAGCGGCACATTCATACGCACTACCCGTATGCGGGTATATACCAGACCCCCCTCAGGAGAGTCAAGAAAGCGAGGGCCGGAAGTCCTCTGAAGTACGAATGTTTTTGCCAGTTAGGCCTGCTTACACCGACTGCAAAGCCCCTAATCTGACCGAGACAATTTTCGAGATACCAGGCTCTTCCATGGTCACCCCGAACAACGAGTCCGCAATGGCCATCGTCCGCTTGTTGTGGGTGATGACCATGAACTGCGCCCCTGCTGACAGTTCACACAAGACACCGGTAAAGCGTCCGATATTCTCCTCGTCCAGCGGCGCGTCAATTTCATCGAGAATACAGAACGGCGTCGGCCTGATCAAAAAACTGGCGAACAACAGCGCCATCGCCGTCAACGTTTTCTCACCACCCGAGAGCATGGTGATGCTCTTCAAGCGTTTACCGGGCGGTTGAGCCACAATGTCCACTCCCGGCTCCTGCCCCCCGACCCCTTCCGTCGCCTCATCCGCCGCCGCCTCGACTAACTGAAGCTCAGCCCGTCCACCAGGGAAGAACTTCACGAACACCTCGCTGAATTTCTGCTGCAACTCGGCGAACGTACTGGCGAACATGTCTTTCGTCGTGCGGTTGATCCGCTGAATAATTTCCTTGAGCGAACTGATCGACGTGGACAGATCCTGCTCCTGTGTCGTCAGAAACTGATACCGTTCATCCAACGCTTGGTGTTCGCTGATGGCGGCTAAATTGATCGGCCCAAGGCGCTCAAGCTTCTCACGAACTTTCTGCAGTTGCTCCCTGAGCGCCACTTCGTTCACCGCTGGTTGCGCATCAGGAACCGGCGCGTCCCCGAGGGACAACTGCTCGGCCGTCACCCCCAGCGCCGAGGCGTCAAGCACCGTCGCAGGATCAACCTGATAGGTGCCGAATAATGTCGATTCGACGGTCCCCAATTGCACCCGAACTTCCGCCCGTTTGACCTCCAGCGCCATGCGGGACTCGCGAAGAGACGACACCGCGCGGCGAACCTCCTCCAGCCCGGCATCGAGCTGGTGTGCGGTCGCCATGTCCTGCGCCTGCAATTCTTGCAGCTCGACCAACTGCGCCTTCACCAGGGCAGCCGACTCACCGACCTCACGGCAACGCGCTTCCTGCTGTTCACGCTCAATCCGGCTCTGCTCAATCGAGACCACCAGCCCCTCGACGTGGCGCGTCACGGTCTCAATCCGTGCGATCGCGTCCTGCTGCTGCTGTTCAATCCGCAGGAGGTCCCGACGGTGATGCTCACGGGTCGTCCTGATTTCCTGCGCCACCAATTGCGCCTCCGTGAACCGCTGCTGAAGCTCCTGCATCGCCTGCTCGATCTGCCCCGCCCGTTCACGCACACGACCTATCTCCGCTTCCCGGCCAGCCTTCTCCGCCGTCCACTGTGCCAGCTGGGCCTGAGCGGAGCGCAACGCGTCTTCAAGCCGCTGGACCTCTGCCGAGCCGCGCTGCACATCGCTCATCAAGGTGTCGATCCGCTGAGCCAGATTTCCCAGCACCTGCTGCAGGCCGGCTTCGTCTTTCTGCAGGGAGAGTCCTCGCATTTCTGCATCCCGCAGCGACTCCACCAGCTGCCGGCCCTGCTCGCGCAGCTCCTGGCCCTGGACCAGCAATCGTTCCCGCCGCTGCTTGCCCTCTTCAACGGATCCCGTCAGCGAACCGCGCTGGGCCTCCAATTGCAAGACCTCCCGGCGCCGCTGCAACAACCCCCCCGTCTCGCTGACCTGACCGCCGGTGATCACGCCGGCGGCATCTAAGACTTCTCCGGCGCGCGTCACAAGGATTGGCCCATCAGGCGCGGTGCAGGGTTGCTGTTCCCATAACGCCGTGGCATGCGCGAGCGTCTCGACGAACACAATCCGATCAAAGAGATAGTCACGGGCCGCCTCGCGCTCACTCTGCGCAGTAATCAAATCAACCGCACGGCCGATCACCCCAGGCTGGTCCGCCATCGCAGGCCACCAGGGCTGAGACGCGCTATCCCGCGGCACCCACCGAGGCTGTTGCGGAATAAACGTGCCCCGGCCCAGATCTTTTCCTTTGAGAAACGCAATCGCCTCGCACGCCGCTGCAGGACTGTCGACAAACCAGCCCTTGACCCGCTCGCCCAATAGCGCTTCCACGGCCCGGTCCCATCCGGAAGGCACGACCAACCACTCGGCAATGGCATCGCGAACCCCGGCACAGGCCTTGAGGGCCGTCGACTCTTCGTCGCCGCGCCGCCCATAGCCCATATCTTCCTGCAACACGCCTTGCAGCGTCCGGAGATGAGAGTCCACCGCAGCCAACTCCTCCGACTGACGCAGAATCAGCTGATCGACTTCGACCAGCTCAGCCGCAACATGCTCGCTCCCCTCCTCCACGGCCTGCCGCTGCCGGCGCAGCTCCGAGACCAGCTGTTCTGCCTCCTGGCAAGCCTGCTGAAGCCCCTGGCGCTTATCGGTTGCGGTGACATGCTGCAGATGAAAATCTTCCTGTTCGCGAGCCAGCCGCGCTTCACGATCCGTCGCCTCTTGAATACGGGCCGCTAATTGGACCAATGTCTGCTCGGTATTGGCGACCAGCACCGCCAGGTTGAGGACATCCACACGCCCCCGCTCTTCCTCGGCGACGACCTCAGTTCGTTGCTGAACCAGCTCCTTCATTTCCCGCTCGAGCGTCGCAAACGCCTGCTCCCGCTCCGCGCATTCCTGCTCCAACTCGACCAGCATCGCCTCAAGGGCCACCGCTTCCGCCGCGCCCTGCTGCTGCTCCTGGGTAAGGCGCTCCAATTCCTGCCCCCCCTGGCTCTGCTGCTGCGCATAGAGCTCACCGCGATTGCGTTCGACTTCCGCCGCCGTCAAGGCCTGCCCCTGTTGCTGCTCCAGCTTCGCCAGTTCTTCACGCCGTTGCCCGATCGCCTCGCTCGCCGTCGCGATCGCAAACTTGAGCTGCTCCAGCTCCGCATTCAACCGCGCCAATTCCGCGGACTGCCCGGACTCGCGATCCCCCAGCTGTTGCAGTTCCGACTCCACATCCTCGATCGTCGTTCGCAGGACACGATACTCGTTCGTGAGCAGCACGACTTCCAGCGACTTGGCCTCTTCATGCAACGTTTGATAGGAGCGCGCCTGCCGCGCTTGACGCTCCAGCGAATTCAGCTGTTTCTTCACCTCGGCAATGATGTCCCGGACGCGCACAAGATTTTGCTGCGTCGAATCCAACTTGCGCAACGCTTCGGCCTTCTGCTTCTTATAGCGAACGATACCGGCCGTTTCTTCGATCAACTCGCGCCGATCTTGCGGTGACGCATTGAGAATCTGATCGATTTGCCCCTGCGCAATAACCGTGTGCCCCCTGGTCCCAGCTCTGGTATCCAGCAGAATGCTTCGAACATCCTTCAACCGGCAGACGGTCTTATTGATGAGGTATTCGCTGTCGCCATTCCGATACAGGCGGCGCGTAATCATGAGTTCCTGATATTCCGATAACTGGCTCGACAGACCGGACTGGGGATCGACATTGAGGTGATCCAACCCGCTGATGACGAGTGAGACTTCGGCCATGCCGAGCGGCTTCCGCACTTCCGTCCCGTTAAAAATCACATCTTCCATCTTCTCGCTACGCAACGCCTTCGTGCTCTGTTCTCCCAATACCCAGAGAATCGAATCGACGACATTGCTCTTTCCGCTCCCGTTCGGCCCCACGATGGCAGTCACACCATCGGGGAATTCGACCTTGGCTTCGGCGAACGATTTAAACCCCAGCATCTCGAGGGATTTCAGATACATCGGCGACTCCTTCGGTAGCGTATTGCGAGAGGACTCACAGGGAAGAATGCCTGACTGTGTAGCACAGGCCTAAAGGGGAAATCAAAGAAAAATACTGCCCGTGGTAGGGTGGACGGCGAGGACCTACAACATTTAGGGAAAGCATGCTGGCAACGAAACGCGGCTGCGACGCTTACGCGCCAACAGATTTACCGGAAGACTCAATGGTAATCAGTTCCTTGGGCAGGAGAAACTCAACATCCTCTTCGACGACGGTCAAATCCTCGACCACTGCCGGGCCAAAGGTCTTGAGATAGGTGACCACCTCTTCAACCAGAACTTCCGGCGCCGAAGCGCCTGCGGTAATCCCGATCGCTTTCACATTGGCAAGCCACACGGGATCGATATCAGACGCCGCATCGATCAAGTAAGAGGCAATCCCACAGCGCTCCCCCAACTCCCGCAACCGGTTGGAATTCGAACTATTGGGAGACCCGATGACCAGAATGACGTCCACCAGCGAGGACAGCGCCTTCACCGCATTCTGACGATTCTGCGTCGCGTAACAAATATCTTCCTGATGCGGCCCCTTGATGTGCGGAAACCGCTTATGGAGGGCTCCGACGATATCTCGACATTCATCGACGCTCAAAGTCGTTTGCGTGACGTACGAAAGCTCATGTGCGTCCTCAACCTGCAGCTTCTCAACATCCTCCACCGAGGAGACCAGATGAAACTTGTCCGGGATCTGCCCGAGCGTTCCGATCACTTCGGGATGGCCGGCATGGCCGATCAGAATGAGGTCATAGCCCTGCGTATAGTCGCGGTTGACCTCGTTATGGACCTTGATGACCAACGGACAGGTGGCATCGATCACATGAAGCCCCCGCCGATTCGCTTCGTCCCAGACCGACTTGGCGACCCCATGGGCACTGAAAATCACGACCGAGCCTTCCGGCACTTCGCCCAACTCCTCCACGAACACGGCGCCCTTGGTGCGGAGCGAGTTCACGACATGCCGGCTATGGACGATTTCATGGCGCACATAGATCGGCGCCCCGTATTTCTTGAGCGAAAGATCGACAATGTCGATTGCGCGGTCGACTCCGGCACAAAACCCGCGTGGGTTCGCAAGGTAGATCTTCATAGCAGGCGCCTTTCCTTCACACCGTATCAGAACACATTCGATGCCCCAATACTGACGAATCACTGGCGTTTACCTTACGTCAGCGCAGCCGGCCCCGTCAACCTAATTGGCCCCGGCCCTACAGGCCCTACCCCTGCCAGCCTTGACACCATCCCCCCTCCCCCGTAGGCTGACGCCACCGACCATGCCAAGCCCTGGACACAAAAAAATCCTTATCGTCGAAGACGAGCAGGACATTCTCCAATTGATCAAACTCTACCTGGAGAAAGAGGGCTTTCGAACCCTCCTGGCCACCACCGGCCTGGACGGTCTCCAGAAAGCGAAACAGGAGAAGCCCGATTTAGTCATCCTCGACTTGATGCTGCCAGAGATCGACGGCCTTGAGGTTTGCAAACGTCTGCGATCGGCTCCGGACACTGCCATGCTCCCCATCATCATGTTGACCGCCAAAGCCGAAGAATCGGACACCATCATCGGTCTAGAGTTGGGAGCCGACGACTACGTCACCAAACCCTTCAGCCCCAAAACCCTGGTCGCCCGCGTCAAAGCCCTCTTTCGACGACTTGAGCGGAAACCCGACGAGAGCCCCACCCAATATCGCTATGGCGACCTGGTGATGGATCTCGCGCGACACGAAGTGACGGTAAAGAACACCGAGGTCCCCCTCACCGCAAAGGAATTCGGCTTACTCGAACATCTCTTGCGCAATCCCGGCCGAGTCCTGACGAGGGACATCCTCTTGAGTACCGTCTGGGGATACGATTACTACGGCACGACAAGAACCGTCGATGTCCACGTCCGACGGCTCAAGCAAAAACTCCCCTCGCTCAACGAGGCGATCATTTCGGTCAAGTCGCTAGGCTACAAACTGAAGGAGCCGTGCTAAGTCATGGGTGAAGCGCGACGGGTTAGCCCTCTCTCCCTTTCGCTCATCACTCATCACTCATCACTATCTCTATGACACTCTCCATCCGATGGAAGGTCACGATCGGGACCCTGCTGGTCCTCGCCTGCGGGCTGCTCATCGCCCGCACCTTGGCGATTCGCTCCCTTGAACAACAAGAAATCGTCCGGTCAGGCCAGATGCTGGAGACGCGAACCAGTCTCGTCTCCTACGGGCTGGAACCGTTTCTGACACAGCCGGGGACTCTGGCTTCGACCCCCCAATTACAAACAGCCGTACAGGATCTCAGCACGCGAGCTCTCGCTCGCGTCACCGTCGTCGCGCCGGATGGGCAAGTGCTGGCCGACAGCGCCGTCCCGGAACGCGGCCTCGCGGCGGTTGAAAACCACTTGGCGCGTCCGGAAATTCTGCAAGCGGTTGCCACAGGGCGGGGCACGGATCTGCGCACGAGTCACACCACCGGTGAGCGCACATTGTATCTGGCTGTCGCGATACGCGGCGCGAACCAGGCCACGCCAGCCGTCTTTTTAAGGCTGGGGTTGCCGATGACCACGTTCGACCGGGAGGTGGCCAAGTTGCACCAAAACCTGGCCCTCGCCTTCGGGATCGCCTTTTTAATTGCGCTCGCACTGAGCGTGGGGCTCGCGCGCAGCATCACGAAGCCCCTCTCCGATATTGCGATCGCCGCACGGCAGCTCGCGAGCGGCAACCACGATGTCCGCATCAGAACCGGCTCGCGGGATGAAGTCGGCCTCCTGGCCGACACGCTCAACCAGATGACGGACCAATTGCGGGCCAAGATCGAGGAACTCTCCGAAGATCGGGCTCAGCTCCTGGCCATGTTGACCTCCATGGTCGAAGGCGTGATGGTCCTGGATTGCCGAGGTCGCGTCCTCCAAATCAATCCGGCAATGGAACGGATGTTCGACCTCACCGGGATGGAAGCACGGGGGCGCCCCTGCTCCGATGTTTTCCGCCATCCGCAATTGGATACGTTAGTCTCAGCAGTCCTGACGAAACGGATGAACGAGGAAGAGGAAATCCTTCTGCATCCGAGCGGCCGCTGCCTCCATATCGAAGCCTCGGTCACTGCCTGCGATCGAGAGAACGAAGCCTGCGCGGTACTAGTCTTTCACGACATTACAGAATTACGGCGGCTGGAAAATATCCGGAAAGATTTCGTGGCCAACGTCTCCCACGAACTGAGAACCCCGCTCACGTCGATCAAGGGGTATATCGAGGCCTTGCTCGATGGCGCCAAAGACGATCCTGAGACCAGCACGAAATTCCTGAACATCATTCTCAAGCAAAGCGACCGGCTGAACCTGATCCTGGAGGACCTCCTCCAGCTGTCGCGGATCGAATCCGGAAAGATCCTGTTCAAACGAGAACTGCTACAAATCCAGCGGGTCATCGAACGAACGCTAGCCATGATCAAGCCCCTGGCAGATAAGAAGGGACACAAACTCATCTCCTGCGTAGCCGACGATCTGCCGCTTGTGCTCGGCGATGAAGACCGGCTGATGCAAGTGCTCTCCAACTTGCTCGACAACGCCGTCAAATACACCCCCGAAAAAGGGACCATCACCGTAACGGCCCGCCCGGTTTCAGACGGAGCCAAACCGGCTGCGATGGCCACGGCGGTGGAGCTGAGCGTGACCGATACCGGCCTCGGCATTCCTGATCAGGATCGCCCTCGCATCTTCGAACGATTTTATCGAGTCGATAAGGCCCGCTCGCGTGAGTTAGGAGGGACAGGGCTTGGGCTGGCGATCGTGAAACATATCGTCGAGGGACAGGGAGGGCAGGTATGGGTCGAAGCGAACGCCCCGACCGGCAGCCGGTTTCTCGTCCGGTTGCCAGTCCACCAGATCAGTCCGCCGGTTAGCTGAACTTGATCCCGATCAGATAAATGAGCGACGCGAGAAGCGCCGCGCCAGGCAAGGTGAAAATCCAGGCATACAAAATTCTGGTGGTGACCCCCCAGCGCACCGCCGAGAGCCGCTTGATCGCGCCGACCCCCATGACCGATGTCGTGATGGTCTGAGTGGTGCTCACCGGCAACCCGATATGCGCCGTCACGAGCAGCACTGCCGCCGCGCCAGTCTCGGCCGCAAATCCATGCACCGGTTCCAGCTTGACGATCCCCATCCCCAACGTCCGAACGATCTGCCAGCCACCCACGGCCGTCCCCAATCCCATCGCCACCGCGCAGGCGCCGATCACCCACCCCGGCACCTCACCAGACGGGATCTGCCCGGCAGAAAGCAGGGCCAGCGTAATGATTCCCATGGCCTTCTGCGCATCGTTGGCACCGTGGCTGAACGCCATGAAACAGGCGGAGACCAGCTGCAGCCGTTTAAACAGCCTGGTGGCCACGCTCCTGGTCACCCGGAAACAGATCCAACTGATCAACACCATCAAGGAGAGACCGATGGCAAAACCGAAAAACGGGGCGAGCACCATGGCTTCCATTACCGGACGGAGCCCGGCCCACTTCACCATGGCCCAGCCTCCATGGGTGACCGCCGCCCCGACCAGTCCGCCGATCAAGGCATGAGACGAGCTGGTCGGCAAGCCCAACAACAACGTAAAGAGATTCCACAAGATCGCACCGGCCAACGCCGCCGCCACCACTTCCTGAGTGACCAAAGCCGGATTGACGATTCCCGAGCCCACCATTTTGGCCACGGCGGTGGACATGAAGGCCCCGGCCACATTCAGGACGCCGGCCGCCATAACCGCCACAAACGGGCTCACGACTCTCGTCGAGACGACCGTTGCAATGGCGTTGGCACTGTCATGCCACCCGTTCGAAAAATCGAACAGGAGCGCCAGCACTACCACCACGAGCAACATTCCAGTCAGTTCAGGCATTCAACACCGTGATAAGTCATGAGTGATGAGTGAATCCAAGCACCTATTCAGAACGCGGTCCGGCCCTTCACTCATCACGGATCACGCGTCACATTCTTAATCTTCAGTGGTGCTTGATCGCGATCCGCTCGAGAATATTCGCCACGTCTTCGCACCGGTCTGTTCCCGCCTCGAAATTCTCGTAAATTTCTTTCCACTTGATCACCGCAATCGGATCGGTTTCTTTTTCGAAGAGGGCGGAAATTGCATCGCGGGAGACCCGATCAGCCTCGTTCTCCAGACTGTTCACCTGCACACTGCACTCCTTCAGCTCCGGATGCGCGAGCCCCAAACGGTCCACCCCGCGCCCCACGGCCACCGAGGCCTGGTACAAAATGTCCGCCAACTTGATCGCCATCTCGGTCGGCTGCTCCACCTTGTATAGCACGAAGCGATCCGCGATCGCTTCCGTGACATCCAGAATATCGTCGAGCGCGCTGGCCAGGTCATGGATATCTTCCCGATCGATCGGCGTAATGAAGGTTTTATTCAACCGAAACGCGATATCGTGTGTGATGCCATCGCCAATGTGTTCGACATCTTTGATCCCTTGGGCCTGCTCGATGGGAGACTGGAAATCCTCCATCATCACTTTCAGAAGACGGCTCCCCTCAATCATATTATGGGCGGCCTTCTTGAACAGCTCAAAGAAGGCTTCTTCTCGCGGGATCAATCCAAATAACATCGCAATGCTCCTCAGTTCAGAGACAATCGGCTGTGGTCCGGCCAGATGACGGCATGATCATAGCACTCTCGCACCCCTTACCAGCGTACCAATCCCGTTGCCCACGTCACGCCCCCGCCAAAGCTGCCCAGCAGGACAATGTCGTGGGGCAGAATCTTCCCGGACCGGACTGCATAGTCGAGCGCGATCGGCAGTGACGCCGAGGACGTATTCCCGTAGCGTCCGATCACGGAACTGACCCGGTCCGGCAAAACCCCAAGCCGCTTAGTCAGCTGGTGGAGAATCCGCCCGTTGGCTTGGTGCAGGACTAGCTGTGCAAGATCTTGCACCTCGACGCCAAACTCTTTTACGATCTCGAGAATGGCCTGTTCCAGTCGCTTAACTGCCAGACGAAACAGCGGCGCCCCTTGCATCCGCAACGTATGATGCTTGGCTTCAACCGTTCCAATCGTCGTCGGCATGCGAGACCCACCAGCAGGAATCGTAATCAACCCATGCTGGGAACCGTCCGCATGGAGGCGAATTCCCAAGAGGCCCTGTCCCGGCTGGCCTGTCTCTTGCTCGCCACGAAGCACCACAGCCCCGGCCCCATCGCCGAACAGCAGTACCGTGTCACTGTCAGCAGGGTCGAGAAACCGAGACTTCACCTCCGCCGCCACCACCAAACAGGTCTTGATCTGGCCGCTTCGAATCATGGCATCGGCCATAGACAGGCCATAAAGAAAACCCGAGCAGGAAGCCGCCACATCGAAAGCCGGAATCGTGACACAGCCGAGCATCCGCTGGACATGGCAGGCGGTGGAGGGGAATGCCGTATCGGGAGAGGTGGTCGAGAGCACGATCGCCCCTAGCTCAGAAACCGGGAGTCCGGCCGCCTCAAGCGCCTGCCTCGCCGCCTCCACCGCCAGATCAGAAGACGCTTGGGAGGGAGCCGCCCAGCGCCGCTCTTCAATGCCCGTCAGGCGGAAAACGGCCGACGGCTCAAAGCCCAACGAAGCCCCGACCTCGTGATTCGACACCACCCGCTCAGGGAGGTACGAGCCAGTCCCAATAATCTTCGTTCGTATCATAGGTCTGAATACTGTGTGGGTTGCAGCAATACCGGCGGGATTATAGGTCTCGGGGCCACAGGGGTCAACTCACGGAGTCAAAACATTGCATTCACGCAGGACTCCTGGTACATTTTTAGCGGTATATGGCACACAGTTTTCCCACGCTCCCCGCGCCTCCACGTTACGCGACGGCCCTCACCCTTGGCCTCTGCGCTACGGTGCTCTGCGTCTTCACCGCCTGTTCCAGCACACCCAAAAGTGAGGATACCGCGAAGAAAGTTCTGAGCGGCACCGACGAACAGATTTTCATGGGCGATACGATCGAGAAAAACTACGACCCCAATGTCATTATGAAGCGAGGAGAAGCCTTCTTCGAGAAAGAGGAATATACGGAAGCCATCACCGAATATAACCACTTCCTCGATCTCCATCGCACCCACACCCTGGCCTCCTATGCCGCGTTCCGGATCGGAGAAAGCCAAATGAAGCGGGCCAAGGGGATCGACCGTGACCCCGAACCTGTCCAAAAAGCCATTGAAGCCTTTGAACGGCTACGAAAAGACTTCCAGGGAAGCCGGTACGACAGCCAGGCGCTCGAGAAGATCCAGGAATGCCACGACCTCCTGGCGCAGATGCATCTCTTTGTAGGGCAATTCTATTACCGCCGGGGCTCCTATCTGGCCGCAGCACATCGCTTCGAGCAAATCATGAAGCTGTACCCCGACAAGTCGGTCGCGCCTGATGCCTTGTATTTCCTGGCACTCAACTACCATGAATTGGGTGCGGATGATTGGGCCAGTGAACGGCTGACCCTGTTGGCAGAAAAATACCCTGGCAACGCCCATTCCAGCGAAGGAGCAACCCTCCTCGCAAAAATTGGCGGAGGAAAAGCCGCCACGCTGCTCGCCAAAAAGTCTGAGCCTGCTCCCTCTTCTAGTTCATCGACTGCCCCGCCATTAAACACTCAGCCGAGCCTTGCCGCAGGACTACTTCCCTCGGTGCAGGCCGGATCGCTCCGCCTTCCCTCCGCCAGCGCATTGAGCCAGTCCTTTGTCAGCTGCCGCCTCGGCGCCTGGTGCTGATCTCCGAGCAGCAGTGAAGCTATCAGCGCTCCGGAAGCTGACCGCAGCGAGCAAACTCAGAACGATGAACGCGGAACACTGAAGCAAGAGCGGTTTCTTTGTTTATCGTTCATCGCTCACCCTTCAGCGCTTCCAAGCTGGCGGGCGTTTTCAGCATCCGGAGAGACTACTGACCGAGGTACCAGCCAACCCCATGCTGTTCCAGGAAACTGGTAATCATCGTGAGGGTGTTGGCGTAGATCATGACGCCCACGATGATCAACAAGACCCCGCTCACAGTCGATACGCCCCATAAATAGAGGCGCGCCTGCTTGAAGTAGGCGAGAAACCGATCCACTCCCAGGGCCGTGAGAAATAACGGCAGCCCCAAGCCCAACGAGTAACTCGTCAGCAGCAGGACCCCATTCAGCATCGAGTCGGTCGTACTGGCGTACAATAAGATCGTTCCGAGCACCGGCCCGACGCAGGGAGTCCAGCCAGCGGCAAAGGCCACCCCGATTAAAAACGACCCCACATATCCAACGGGCCGACTTCTGAATTGGAACCGATGCTCCATTTTCAAAAAGCTGATATTCAAAACCCCCAAGAGGTAGAGGCCGAAAATGATGATCAGAATTCCGCCGATCCGGCGAATGTGATCCTGGTAGGTCATCAAGGCCTGCCCAATGAAGCTGGCCGAGGCGCCGAATGAGACAAAGACCGCAGTAAATCCCGCGATAAACAGCAGCGCATTGACGATAATGGATTTCTTAAACTTCGACCGCACCGTCGCATCGGTAAGTTGCTCGATGGACAGCCCCGTGATGTAGGAGATGTACGAAGGCACCAGCGGGAGCACGCAAGGCGACACGAAGGACAGCAAACCTGCCGAAAAGGCCGCGAGGAGAGAAATGTTCGTAATCGATTGCGACAAGGTCAGACGGGCTCCTGAACGCTGAACGCTGAACGCCGAACGCTGGAATGAAAATCAGCTTCCTCGTTCATCGTTCATCCCTCATTATTCAGTATTTCCAGGCCGGCGGGCTTCTTCAGCATCCTGCTAGGACTTCATCAGCATCTGCACCAGTTGATGCGCTTCAGCCGCACCCCAATCACGCGCACCGAAAATCTGATGGCGGACGATCCCCTGCCGATCGACCATGAAGGTCATCGGAAGACTCCTGGCCCCATAAGTCAATCCCACGCGATAGTCGGCATCGTGAAGGATGGGAAAGGTCAACTGGTTCTCTTGCTGAAACGGCCTGGTGATCGAGGCCCCTTGCGCATCGGTCGACACGGCTAGGATCTCGAAGTCACTCCGCGAAAACGCCCGGTACAGCTTTTCCATCGCCGGCATCTCCACCCGGCAAGGGCCGCACCAGGTGGCCCAGAAATTAAACAACAACAACTTACAACGAAATTCAGAAA
>JAPLLI010000149.1 GCA_026387615.1 Nitrospirota bacterium | reverse complement strand
GAGATAGCTGCCGGTCAGCCATTCGTCTCCGCCTGTTCCGGTCAGGAGCACCCGGCAGCCGCGATCTCTGGCGAGGGTTCTCAAGGGATTTCCCATGGTCCCGTTGGGATGGCCTGGGAAGTCGCGATCCCGTCTGGCGCTATCAGCGAAGGATGTGTCCGGTTCTTCGCCCACGCAGATGGTATTGGAGGGGAGATCCCACAGTTTGGTCACATCCTGGATATAAGAACTCTCATCGCAGGCTAGTCCTGGAAACAGGAGAGAGAAGGTTTCCAGGCCTTGAGCGGCCAGGCCATGTTTCTTCAGGGAGGCTGCGAGGCAGACGACCGAGGAGGAGTCGAGCCCTCCGCTGAGGTAACAGCCGACAGGTCTGTGGCTCCGCAGCCGGCAGCGGACCGATTCCGTCAGGAGGGAGAGGAAATGATCGCGATAGGATTCGTCGTTGCCGTAATGGAGCTCCTTGGAGGTATCGAAGTCCCAGTAGCGAGTCATCCGGAACCGGCCAGGGCTCACGGTGAGGCAATGGCTGGGCGGAAGGCGAAAGAGGTGGCGGTAGAGGGTCTCCTCCTGGCTGGTGATTTCACTGGTGAGATATTCTCCGACCATGCCCTCGTTCAGGTCAGGTCGAACCTCGGAATGACCGAGCAGGGGGCGAAGCTCAGAGGCGAAGAGGAAGACCCGGTCGTTGAGAAAATAGTAGAAGGGCCTGATTCCCATCTGATCTCTGGCGCAGAAGAGTTCCTGTGTGGCTGAATCCCAGATGGCGAAGGCAAAGTCGCCCAGGAGGTGGATCGGGCAATCCTTGCCCCACTGTTGATAGGCCCGCAGCACCAGTTCTGCATCGGTGTCGCTGCGCAGGATGGCGCCATGGGACTCAAGCGCCGTTCGCAGCTCCTCGCGGTTATCGATCCGGCCATCCAGCGTGAGAGAGAGAGAACTTTCGCAGAGCGGCTGTCGTTCGAAGAGCGACTCTGGGGTGGTCTGAAGCATGGCCTGGCCTAAGCTGACTGGTCCGCCGAGCCAGCAGGTCAGTCCGTCCGGGCCCCGGTGCGCCAGCTGGTCCGTCATGCGTCTGATCACGGTTGGCTCCGCCGGTCTGCCGTTCAGGTTGTAGATGCCGACGATACCGCTCATAGAGTCCTCAGAACCTGAGCATGGGCACGAAGGCCTGACTCGATTCGTGAGCTGCGCCGAAGGCGAGCCCTCGTTGTTCGATCCAGGCATGACTCTGAAGTCCGTTTCCGTCCTTCGCGACGCCGATCAGCAATTCGGCCGGTTCCTGTCTGGCCCGCAGCAGCCAGAAGCGCAGCAGCGATCGACTGAGGCAGCAGCCTGGTCCTTGGACGATCCTGGCTGCTAAGCCGGTCAGGCGGATCAGTTCGTCCGGATCGTGCAGTTGTCTCACGATCGGCAAGCGGGCCATCCAGGGTTGCCTGGCTGACTGGTCGAGGAACCGGATCAGGCTGGGGAGCGGGGCGAGCTTGGCGACAGCTGCAATTGTGAGGGCTGACAAGACAAGTGGCGGAAGCAGGAGCCAGTCTCGCAGCGATAGGTCAGCGAGACGCTGGAGTTTCTTCATGATCAATGAGGACGAGTCCTTTGTCGGCCAGTTGCTGGAGGAGACTAGTGAGATCGCGTCGGAGCTGTGCCTCATCTATATCGTATTCGCCCGACAGGGCCGTGACGATGTGCTCCAACGTCCCCTGTGGGCCGATCAGGTGCCAGCATTTGGTGCCTACCTCATCCAGCCCAAAGTAGTTGCCGGTGGCCAGGTTCAATAGCACTCCCTCTCCTGACAGGTCTCGGAACACGACATCGTTGGAGATGCGGATCGTCATGGGCGGTGCCCTCTATGTTGAGCGAGTGATGGGGAAATGCTACTGGACCGCAACCTCTGCAAGGTATCTAGCGGCAGAATCGTTGTCAAGAAAAAGGAGGAGCTAAACAGGGAAAATGCTTGACTTCTCCAATGATTCATTTAGCTTAATGATAAGCAATGCCATATGGAGGAGTATGATGGGATCTGAGCGGCGGGGTGGGGAACGGCGGAGGAGTGAGCGGCGCATGGGGGAAATCAAACAGGATGCAAAATTTTTCAGCGGCATCGTCCTCGTGTCCGTAGGGGTTGCAATGGGCATTGCGGTCTCCACTCAGGGAGTGGATTCCCTCATGCACCGCATATCCCTGGGGTTCAAGGCCATGGATAACCCCACGCAATTGTCTTCAGATGAAAAGGCGGAAGTGAAGAGTTTGATCAAGGACAGGGCCTCTGCCAAGAAACAATACGAGAGCCTGGCGCCGGATCAGCAAGCGCAAGCCAGAGAGCAATTCAACAGTATGAGTGAGGGGGAAAAGAAGAAGTATCGAGAGATGCTGGGCAAGTAAGGCGTCCCCTAAAAGGCCCTGTCCATTTCTCCTCTCCCGTAGTTCCTCCTTATTCCATTTTTCCCTGCCAAGTTGTTCTGGTCTTTTCCTCGATGGATGACGGTTGCGGCAAGCGCGTCCTCTCCTGGTTGCATGGGGAGAGTGACGGCCGTTCCCTGCCTGCGTTCTGGCGCTCGGTTCTGGCAGGAGGAGGCCGGTTTTCTCGTGGCATCCAGCCGATAGAGAAATGTCCTATCATTCTGAATTGTTTGACAAAATTAAATTTACAAGCATAATGCAATAGATTGACCGTTTTACGTTGGGGAATGCTGTGCATTATGAATCCTATTGGGGCCTAAAGGTCTCCCCGTTCGAAAATGTGCCGGACTCGAAATTTTACTTCCCCTCACAGAAACATGAGGAGGGGTTTCAGCGGCTTGTCTATGGAGTAGAGGCGCGGAAGGGCTCGGTGCTGCTGACCGGGGAAGTCGGCTGTGGAAAGACCACATTGAGTCGGCTGTTTGTCCTGCATCTTGCCCAAGAGCAGTACGACATTGCGCTCATTGCCAATCCCTCCATGGATGAACAGGATTTCCAGGGAGAGATTCTGTATCAATTCGGGGTCAAGGCGGTCGGCAACAAATTAGAGCAGCTGCACCAACTCAATGAGCATTTGCTGGATAACTTCCGGCGCGGGAAAGAGTCGGTTCTGATTATCGATGAGGCGCAAACGATCAAGGACGACGTGGTCTTTGAAGAATTGCGCCTATTGTTGAACTTTCAGTTGAACGACCGGTTCCTGATCACGCTGATCCTGTTGGGGCAACCGGAATTGAATGCCAGGATCAACGCGATTGAGCCCTTTGCCCAGAGAGTGGCGACGCGGTTCCATCTGCCGGCCTTCGATCTGGAGGAAACCATCCGCTATATGGAGTTCCGTCTGAAATTGGCCGGGGTGGGGGAGCGTCAGATTTTTTCACGCGCGGCAGTGGCATTACTGTTTATGAATTCCAAAGGGGTTCCCCGTGTGATCAATACGCTGGCGGACTTGTCCCTTCTGAGTGGTTTTTTGGAAAAAAAACCCCAGGTCGATGTCGATATCGTTACGCGGGTCATCGGGGATTTTGCGTTAGGAGGGCAGGCTCGTGCGGCTCACTGATCTGATCAGGGGTGCGGCAAAATCCCCGAAAGACTTGGGCAACATGCCTCCGGCTCCAGAGGCGCCGCAGGCCCAGGCCCAACCGATTCCCCTGCGTACTTTGAAGGAGCGGGTGCAGGATGAGGCGCGCCAGTCCGAGCTGTTGCCTCAGCCGCCTCGCCCAATTAGCCTGGCAGCCCCGGTCCCGCCTCGTTCCCTGTCGGTGACAGAAGGGCTGAAAGAGCCAGGGCTTCCCCCGCAAACTCAGGCGTTTCCCTCTGCCTCTCCGACGACCGACTGCTACCTCAAGGCGGAGATTACATTGCTGGCGATTGCTACGTCGATCCGCGCTCAGCAGCCGTTTTCTCTTGGCGATCTTCCGCAGATTGCCAGTGGCATGGTCACCTCGCTTGCGCAGGATGACTCGCTCCTGGTGCGGGCCATTTCGCACCAGAGCGGTCCGTCGCTGGTCGGCAATCTGGTGCATACGGCCATCTTTGCCATCAAGATCGGCATGGGCCTGGGTTATCGATCGGAGGAGCTCTCGCAGTTGGCTTTGGCGTCGTTGGTGCATGATTTTGGCATGTTCCTCCTGCCGGATGAGATGCTGGATCAGGCCGGCCGCTGGTCGAAAGACCAACTCCAGTTACTCCATGGCCATCCGGTCCAGGGGGCG
The DNA here is from genome assembly GCA_026387615.1 of Nitrospirota bacterium. GTDB lineage: Bacteria > Nitrospirota > Nitrospiria > Nitrospirales > Nitrospiraceae > Palsa-1315. The sequence continues at coordinate 12,545 of JAPLLI010000149.1, read as the reverse complement.
GAGCTGCTGCGGCGGGCGGCGCCGGATCTGCCCTGGCTCCCCGGGATCGTGATGCAGGAGCACGAACGGATGGATGGCACCGGCTATCCGAAGCGATTGCAGGGGCCTCAGATCCAGGAGATGGCCCTGGTCATCGGGATGGCCGACGTGCTCGACGCGATGTTACGGACCCGATTGAGCCGGAAAGCCCTTTTGCCTCACGAGGCGGTCCGCCTGTTATTGGCTCGTGACCGAGCGGGTTTTCCGACGAAAGCGTTCAAAAGCCTCCTCAATCAATTTTCGCTGTTTCCGGCCGGCACCTGGGTCAAACTGTCATCGGGCGACGTCGGCGAAGTCGTGCAGTCGAACCCCCGATTTCCCCTGCGTCCCATTATCAAGATCATGCTGGATCAGGCGGGGCTGCGCTTGCGTGAGCCGAGAGAAATCGATCTCTGTAAGACTCCGCTGATCAGTGTCCTTGAGATCCTGGATAAACTGTAGAACACCATGGGAATGCGCTTCTTGGGTCACAATATGGAATCGATGCGACGGCCTTTGTTGAGGGAGAAGGACCAGGCCGGACTGTCTGCCTATGCAGGAGGGGTTTGGTTTGTCGTCCTGTTGTTGCTGTTGGGGCTATCCACCGGTTGCGCAAAATCGTCTCCGTTAGGAAAAGACCAGGCTGAGGGCCTTGGGGCGATCGGCTCTGTGCCCCGTGGGGCGGCCAAGCAGGACCCGGATACGATTATTGAGCCGGGCGACACGTTGGAAATCATTGTGCGGCGCGGCGCCGGCGAGGAGAAGTATGCGGCGACGGTGCTGACGAGCGGGGTGATCACCGTGTCCTTCCAGGACATTAACGTGCGCGGGCTGACGGAGGTGGAAGCGGAGGCCCGTGTCGCCAGGGAATTGTCCGCTGTGATCAAGCATCCTCGCGTCCAAGTCCGTCTGGCGCAAAAACGAATTCTGAAACCGAAGAATTTTTATATTTTCGGCGAGGTGAAGTCGGCGGGCAAACAGTTGATGGAGAAAGATGCGACCCTCCTGCATGCCTTGGGGCAGGCGGGCGGCTATACGGATGTCGCGGCGCTCGACCGGGTGATTGTCATCTCGAGACCCAAGGCCTCCGCGGATAATCCCGTGATCCGGGTGGCCAATGTGGATCGCTTTTTAAAAGAAGGCGATCTGAGCGCGGATATTCCGTTGAATGACAACGATGTGATTTTTGTTCCCAGGGACAAGGTCGGTGACTGGAACCATTACTATACCAAAGCCTTCCTGCCGATCTTAAATTCTTTGACTCTGGCCACCAGCGCAGTGTTTATCGGTAAGAGCCTGGAAATGCTATTTTCTGCGCCGAGTCCTGGATCGACCCAGACTTCGGTGCCGGTCGGCTGTTGGGTCGCCCGAGCTCTCTATGGCGACCATGGCTGGCAGGTGCCGGTCTTGCGTTGGTACATTTGGGGCCCTCTTTCAGAACATTGGTATGGCAAGCTGTTTGCCGACCTCTATCTGCAGTATGGCGAACGGGCGGCAGCCTTCTTGCGCCAGCATCCCAGTCTGCAACAGGTTGTGAAGCCGCTGTTTGACCATCTGCTCGACCGCGCAATCGTCGCGGTCAGTACTGGACAAGCGGCAAGGGCCGATGCCGCAGGCCTCGTCCCTCTGACCCCTTACGTCTCGTCTCGTCTCTGACTCTATGGCCCAATCCGATCTCAATCTCATCGATTTTTGGCTGATCGTCCGGAAGCGAAGAGCGATGGTGCTCTTTGCCACGGTGCTGGTCTCCCTCTTTACGGCGGTCATGCCCTATCTGATCGGGCCTGAGTCCACGTATAAGACCTCATCGCGCGTCCGGTATGAACGGTCTACGACTGCCACAGGCTTGCTGCAAGAGACGGTTTCCGTGTCCGAAGGCAGCGACATCGCCACGCAGGCCGAAGTGATCCGTAGTTTCCCGGTGATGAAACGGGTGGCCGTACAGTTGGGGCTCATTGCGAAGGACATTGAGGCGCCAGCTCTCGACAAGGGGCTCGATGAGAAAAGCGTGAGGCCGACTCCTGAATTCCTGAACATCATCTATGGCCTCCAAAGCAGGATCGAGGCAACGCAGGAAGGCAGCACCAACATTATTAAGGTGACGGCGACTGCCGACGACCCCAAGAAGGCCGAGCGCTATGCGACCTTGACCGCCGAGGCCTATCGGGAAGAAAACATCTACAACCGGAATCGGCAAGTGATCGATGCCAGGCGGTTTGTGGAGGGGCAACTGCAGGCCCTGGAAATCAGCCTGCGTGAGGCTGAGCAGGCGCTGACGGAGTTTAAGGAGCAAGAGGGGCAGGTCTTCGTCACGGAAGAGGCCAGGGAAGCGCTCATGCAGTACCAGCAGCTGGAGGCGCAGCAGGAGAAACTGCTTCGGGTGAAAAAGGAAGTGGCCAATCAGCTGGAGTCGTTGAAACGGGCTGGAGAGATCGGCACGACGTCCAACCGGGTCTATTCCGACGAGGTCGAGGCGCTCATCAGCACCTTGAATAAGCGGATGGTGGATCTGACGCAGGAGCGGAATAATTTACTGATCAATTATACGCCCCAACATGCCCTGGTGAAGGAATTGGACCGCAAGGTCAGGAATGTCAAAGAGGAAATGATCCGGGAGCTCGAGGGCAAGCTCGGCACGTTTTCTGAGCGGGAGCGAGCGATTCAGGAGTCCATCGTCCGGTACAAGGATCGTTATTTGAGTCTTCCTCAGGCAGCCATCCGGCTCTCCAGGCTGGAGCGGGACGTCATGGTCAACAGCAATTTGTACGCCTCCCTGAAGTCCAAGCACCAGGAGTTCATGATCAAGGGGGCGGAGCGGATCGAAGAGGTGTCGATCATCGAGCCGGCGGTCGAGCCGACCAGGCCGATCAATGCGCCCAATCTTCCGCTGAACATGTTTCTGGGTCTGTTGATGGGCGGCATGGTGGGGCTCGTGGCGGCCTTTCTGAAAGAATCCCTCGATACGTCCATCGGAACGATTGAGGAGGTCGAGGCCTATCTCAAGGTGCCGGTGCTGGGGGTCATTCCTCGTGTCGATCGGAAGGAGATCGAGCGGGACATTCAACAGGGGTTCAAGGAAAAGCTGGCCCCTGAGACGATGGATCTGTACTGCAACCTCGTCAGCCTCTTCGATTCGCAATCCCCCCTGGCGGAAGGCTACCGGTCGTTGCGCACGGTCATCGAGTTTAGCGGCCTGGCGCAAGGGCAGCGGGTCCTGGCGTTCGTCAGCGCCGGCGCGCAGGAAGGCAAATCCACCAGCGCGGTCAACCTGGCCATTGCATTGGCGCAGGATGGGAAGCGGGTGTTGCTGGTGGATGCGGACCTTCGCAAGCCGGTCCTGCACGAACGGTTGGGATTGGAGCAGACTCCCGGCCTCAGCGAAGTCCTGTTGGGTACGGTGCCCTATACCGAAGCGATTCGGACCGTGACAGACTTGATCTTGGGAAAACTAGGGGTGGATACCGTCATCAATGCGCCGGGGCTGACAATTTGAACGTGCTGACGTCAGGCAGAAAGCCGGAGAATCCGGCTGAGTTCATGAGTTCCCCGCGGCTGAAGGAATTGATCGATGCCGTGAGGACGGAGTATGACGTCACGATCTTCGATTGCCCGCCGGTGTTGCCGGTGACTGACGGAGTCACGCTCGGCTCAAAGGTGGACGGGGTCGTGATGGTCTATCAAGTCGGCAAGGTTGGGCGGAACGCGCTCAAGCGGGCCAAGTCCTTGTTGGAAAACGCCCATGCGAATGTGCTCGGGGTGGTGTTGAGCAATGTCAGCGCGGAGCTGACACCTGACTACCGGCCCTACGGGACCCGGTATAAATAAGCTATCCGGATCGGCTGGCCAGCCGATGGTGCGCTGGGCGGTTTGGCGCCGGAGATGGTGAGGGATTGCTGACTATGGGCTCATTGCAAATCGGACCCCTCCAGTTATTGCTGTTCGTGCTGCTGGCGGTCGTATTTGCCCTGGGTGTGTCTGCCGGTCTGTCCATGGTCCTTCTGGGGATGGTCGCGGCTTGCGCCTTGTTGATTGCCGCGTTTCTCTCTACCTCCGTGAGCCTCTACCTGCTCGTCTTCTCCATGTTGCTCGGGCCTGAAATCATGTTTGGCGGCGGGGCGACGGATACGACCATCGGACGAGGCACGACCTTCCGGTTCGACGACTTTCTGCTGGTGGTCATTGGCTTTGTCTGGCTGGCGAAGGCGGCGGTCTTCAAAGACGTGGCTCCGGTCAAACGTACTCCGCTGAACGGCCCGATGATGTTCTATGTCGCCGCCTGCGTGCTGGCGACGATGATCGGTGTCGTGGCGGGACGCGTGAAGCCGCTCAACGGATTTTTCTTCAACTTGAAATACTTCGAGTATTTCTTTCTCTATTTCATGGTGGTAAATGCGGTTCGGACCAAAGCGCAGGCGCAAGGGCTGGTCATTGCGAGCCTGGTGACCTGCTTCCTGGTCTCGCTCTATGCGATCTCGCAGTTGGCCGAGGGGCAGCGAGCCTCGACTCCGTTCGAAGGTGCGGTGGGGGAGCCGAACACGCTCGGCGGCTATCTTGTATTTATGCTGGCGATTACATTGGGGCTGGTCCTGACGCCGGGGGCCTTGCCGCGGAAATGGCCATTCCTCCTCCTCCTGGGCATCGGCACTCTGGCGCTCATGGCGACCCTGTCGCGCGCATCATTCTTGGCAGGGGGGGCCGTGCTGTTAGCGATCTTGGTCTATGCCAGTTACCGCAAGCCGTTACTTTTTGCGGTGGTCCTCGCTCTGATTGTTTCCACTCCGGTTTGGGCTCCCGATGTCGTCAAGCAACGGGTGATGTTTACCGTGAACCAGGCGGCCGAGCAGGGACAGGTGAAAGTCGGACGGTTGAAAATCGATACCTCGACCTCTGATCGCCTGCGGTCGTGGGAGCGATCGTTTGGGTGGTGGAAACAGTCGCCGGTCTGGGGTGGCGGTATCACCGGCGCGCCGTTTATGGATGCCATGTATCCACGGATGCTGGTCGAGACTGGTCTGTTAGGCGTGGCGACTTTTGGATCTCTTCTTTGGGCTCTCGTGCGAGTGGTGAGACAGGTCTATCGGGAGGCTCAGGATCCGGCTGTTCGTGGGCTGGCGTTTGGCTTTCTGCTCGGTCTGATCGGTTTGATGGTGCATGGGATCGGGGCCAATACCTTCGTCATCGTGCGGATCATGGAGCCCTTTTGGATGTTTGCCGCCCTGCTCATTGCGGTGCCGACATTCGAAGAGGCAGGGCAGGACGAGGAGAATGAAGTGCTGGCTCCCGCCCTCTCCACGATGCAGAATTTTTCAGCGGAGCGTCCAGGGGTGGCGTGAGGTTTAGCCCTCCCCCGTTGCGACGGAGTCTGCAGCCTGCTCGTCTCACAGCAGCCAGAGTCTCCCCGCAGCAGTCGGTTTAGTCCAGCATCTGAATCATCCTAGAGCAGAGAGTAGGTATTTGTGACAGTGATCCAGTTTGCCAAAGGGCTGATCCAGCGCTATCCAATCAGGATGTGGATGATAGTGTCTGCTGGCATCGCGTCCAATCTGCTGGAAGGAATCGGCCTGGCATTGTTGGCGCCCATGTTTTCCTTGGCCGGCATGGAAACAACCGGACAGCCGGGGATGCCCTCCAAGATCCTGGGGTGGTTTCAGCAGGCGACGCAGGCGATGGGATTTGTTCCGACGCTCGGCGGTGTCTTGGTGGCCCTGCTGGCCATTTTTTTCCTACAGAGCCTCGTCGTCATCCTCAACGAGCGACTCGTCAATAGCACACGCTTTCACTATGCCGGTTCACTCCGGAGCAGCTTATATGAAGCGATATTTTCCGCGCGCTGGGAGTTTATCGCGAAGCAGAAGACCGGCGCCCTGACGAATGCGCTCACGCAGGATCCGGTCAGGGCGGCCGCTGCATTTTTGAACCTGACGGCCCTGGTGCGAGAATGTGCGGCGGTGCTCATCTACGTCTCGCTGGCCTTGATCTTTTCATGGCAAATGGCTCTGGTGGCGGTCGGGATTGCCCTGGCCGGGCTGTCCCTCTTCCGCTCGCGTGTGGCCAAGGGGCAGGACTATGGGGTGGAAACGACCCTGGCCTATGCGCGCGTACAGGAAGAGGCGGTGGAGAAGCTCGGCAGCGCGAAGTTGGTGAAAGGCTTCGGGGTCGTGGGGGATGCGGCCGATCGGTTCACGGCATTGGTGCAGGCCCTGGCGAACGTGCAAATCAGCGATTCCAGGAATCGCACGATGGTCGGCGCGCTCTATCAACCCCTGACTGCGACGTTGCTCCTCTCGGGCCTCTATGCCGCGCTCACCATTTTTCAGATGCCTATTTCAGACATGATGGTGCTCCTGATCATCGTCTTTCGTCTGACGCCCAGGGTCTCGGACCTCCAGATGATCCTGCACGAGGTCCTGTCGCTTCTTCCCAGCGTGGCCCATGTGGCTGAGCTCAGAAGTCTGGCGCAGGCGCAGCGTGAACGGGACGGGGGGCTGCCGTTCCAGGGGATGCAACAGGGCATTCAGGTACAGGACGTGTGGTTCGCCTATGAGGGCAAGGAACCGGTCCTGCGCGGGGTGACGCTGGAGGTGCAGAAGGGGGAAACGATCGCGATCGTGGGGCCGTCCGGAAGCGGGAAGACGACGATGATCGACCTGCTCATGGGACTGGTCCATCCCTCACAGGGGACTGTGTCGGTGGATGGAGTGCCCTTGCACCGGTTGAATGCAAATGACTGGCACAGGCGCTGCGGCTACGTGCCGCAGGAAGTCAGCCTGTTCAATGAGACGATCAAGGCAAATCTGTTGTGGGGAAAGCCGACGGCCACGGCTGAAGAGATCGACCTGGCCGTAAAATTGTCCCATGCGGATGAGTTTATCCGGCAGTTGCCGCAGGGATATGACACGGTTGTGGGGAGTCGGGGGGTCTTGCTCTCAGGGGGGCAGCGCCAGCGCCTTGCCCTGGCGCGGGCTCTGCTCAGGAAGCCGGAGTTGCTGATTTTGGACGAGGCCACCAGTTCGCTGGATACCGAATCGGAGGGTTTGATCCAGAAGACGTTGGAGACCTTGGCCCGAAGCATGAGCATCGTGATCGTGGCCCATCGCCTTGCGACCGTCCAGCGGGCCGACCGGATTTACGTGTTGGAGCAGGGGCGCATTGTCGAGTCTGGATCCTGGGACGCGCTGACATTGGCTGATGGCCGTTTCAATGAGTTGCGTAAGTTGCAGGATGTGGGGATGGGCTAATGGACTTCTGGTTTCTGGTGGCGCTCATGCGAGGGGATGGATGTTGTGAGGGCGGTCAACAATAGCTGGGAGCTTTTTTGCCAGCATGCAGGGCGGGAGCTGTTCTATGAGCTGGCAGGGCGCTATTTCTTTGCCAGACCCTATGTCACGGGTCGAGTGGTCCTCGATGCAGCCTGTGGCATGGGATATGGGACGGTGATGTTGTCCGGCAGCGCGCAGCGCACGGTCGGGATCGACAGGAGGGAGCATGCCATCTCCTACTGCCTGAACAATCACGACAAGTCCGTTGTCCAGTTTGCGCAAGCCTGCGGCCCTCAGCTGGCGTTCGATGATGCGGTCTTTGACACGGTGGTGTTGTTCGAAAGTCCCGGTCCCATCTCCGACGTCGATGGGTTGATGAAGGACCTGCACCGGGTCTTAAAGCCGGGCGGTGTTTTGCTCCTGGCGGCGGCGAATCGTCGTTGCGTCAGGCCGGCTCGGAGGGGGCCCATTTTGCAATGTACGGTGGAGGAATTGCAGGAGATGCTCGCGAAGTATTTTCACGTGAGCGAGATCTGGGGGCAGGGCTATCTGTCGAGCAAGGATCTTGTCCTGCTCGACCCAACTGGAGTGAAGGGGTTGGTGTCTGGGCCGGACGGACTATGTCGGAAGCTGCTCCGTGTCCTCTTGAGGCACTGCGCTTTCGCGTCAGTCCGTGCGACGAGCTTGTTGCGGCTTCAGATTTGGGCTAATAAGTTACGGGTCGGAGACGTAGAGCCTTCGCAGGCCTTCTATCTCATCGCCAAGGCTGAGAAGGGAGCGGGGACTTCTCGTCCTGGGCCTGGCACTCTGTTGGGTCTGCCTGGAACAGGAAGAAGCTAATGCGGGACAACTCATGAGCCCCCTGCACGTCTTTTATCGAATCTGCCCGTTTGGCGGCGGCAATCGTCCCGTGTGTGACGGCGACAAAATGGGCCTGGTGCGCTTGTGTCTCCTGTCGTTTGTAGAGGCGTTTCAGACCACGCCGGTCCATGTCACCTTTATCCTCGATTCCTGCGAGCAGGGCTTTCGAGAGTGGATCGAGGCGCATGTTCCGCTGGAGAAGACGGTGTTGTCGTTTTTCGGCCTGGGACATGAAGGCTCGTTTTTTAAGCAGATCGAGCTGGCCTGCCAGTTGCCCGATGAGGCGCTGGTCTACCTGGCGGAAGATGACTATTACTACTTGGAAGAGGCCGGCCCCAAGTTGGCTGCGGCTATCGGGCGGTTTGATTTTGTTACGCCCTATGATCATCCGGATCTGTATAGCCAGGCTCATGCGACCGAGGAGTCGCATGTGGTGTTGCAGGCCGGCCATCATTGGCGGACGCATGGCTCAACCTGCTTAACCTTTGGGGCCAAGGCGGGAACTCTGTCCCATGTCCAAGAGACCCTGTTTCGCCATGGCATTTCAGATCATCCGATGTGGCTGCATCTCTTGCGCGGCTGCTCGCGCTTTTCCGGCAGGGAAGCCTATCGACTATACGGACCGGTTCCCTCGTTGGCGACGCATATGGTGTCAGGATTTTTGGCTCCCGGTGTGAACTGGGAAGACCGATGGAACAAGACATTGGCTGATAAAGGAGCCTGACGTGGCGCGTCTGCGCGCCGTGTGGTGAAAGAATTTATGGAATACCAGGAGTACATTGCCGGCATTGCCTTCCGCTTTCTTCAGCCACAGATGGCGGTGCCACGGGGATATCACCGGCTGGCTCGGCTCTTGGAGAAAGCCGGTCTCTCCGCTGAGAGTCTCAATACGTCGCTGCCAGATGACGCGCGAGGGATGAGGCGGAGGCTGCGGGAGATTTGCCGGATTCAGAAAATGTCGACCTTCGCCGTCGGGGCCATGATCAATCGTGGCGTCTCCCACATGCCGGACTCGGAGGTGTTTGTGAATGTGGGGGTATGGCGAGGATTCACCTTTCTGTCAGGCCTGATCGGCAACGAGAGCAAGCGCTGTGTCGGCATCGATAATTTCAGCGAGTTTGGGGGACCGAAAGAGGAATTTCTCGAACGGTTCAACCGCTACAAGGGCGCCAACCATTCTTTTCACGAGATGGACTACGTGGCCTATTTTGCGAAGGTGCATCAAGGTCCGATCGGCTATTACCTCTACGACGGTCATCATGGCTACGATAGTCAACTGCAAGGGCTGCGGGTGGCCGAACCGTTTTTTTCGCGTCATTGCATCGTGATGGTAGACGATACGAACTGGGATGAACCCAGGAGGGCCACGATGGATTTCATTGCACAGAGTTCCCATCAGTACAAAATCCTCTTGGATGCCACGACCTCCTGCAACCGTCATCCGACGTTATGGAACGGGGTCATCGTGTTTCAGAGGCTGTGACAGTTCACATGTCGAGGGGAAGAGAGGCGATGCATCGTGGTGAGCCGGATGGACGTATGCTGGCTGGGGTGAGGCGTGTCGATGGTTGAGCCCAAGGTGGCGATTATCATTGTGCATCTCGACAGCCGGGCCGCTCTGTTGGCCTGTCTCACATCGTGCCAGGCGATTCACTATCGCAATTATGAGATTCTTGTTGTTGAAAACGGATCCCGGTTGGCACTCGACCCTGATGCGCTCAAGGATTGCGTCGGTCGGACCCCGCTGGTGATCCGTAGCCCGGTTAATCTTGGATTTTCCGGCGGGAGCAACCTCGGCATCCGGGCGGCCCTCGATCGAGGAGCGGATTACGTCTTGTTGCTGAATGACGATACCGAAGTGGCGCCTGATTTTTTGAACGTTTTGGTGCAGGCAGGGGAGCAAGACCCAGCAATCGGCGCATTGGGGCCCACCATTTATTATCGCGATGATGCGAAAAGAATATGGTTTGCCGGAGGGCATTTCGACGCACGGCTCTGCCAGGTGCAGACTCCTCGGTCCGGCGAATTGGATGCAGGGGCTCAGCCCGATGTGGCGGAATCTGACTGGCTCACAGGATGCTGCCTGTTGATGAAGCGCCAAGCCTGTGAGAAGGCCGGTCTGCTGGACGAAAGATTCTTCCTCTATTGGGAAGATGCAGACTGGAGCCTGCGCCTGCGCAGGGTCGGCTTGCGAACCGTCACGGTGCCGTCCGCTCACATCTGGCACAAAATATCCGTTTCTGCCGGCGGGGCCGAGTCTGCTCTGAAGTGGTACCACAAGACTCGAAGCCATCTGTTGTTCGCCAGACTGCATGCGCCACACGCAACTTGCTTGCTGCTCAGGGCCATGGCTCGTGACGTCGCCTGGCTTCTTGTGAAGTCTGCAAGCCTGGATCGGTTCTCGAGGGCACGAGCTGCTGTGTCGGCGGTCAAGGATTATTATCTGGGGCGATCCGGCAGGGGGCCGGACTGGCTATGGCGGCAATGCTGAAACGGGTGCGAGCGAGCCTGGTGGCTGAGTCTGCCGGTGGCTGTTCGCCGTCAATGCGAATCATGTATTCGCTCCAGGAAGAGGAGCTTGTTGATGAAGGTCTTAAGGCGTCATCGGCTTGGCGAATGGGCCTACGGCGGAATCACGGCGTCAGCGCTTAAGGAATGAAACAGCTTATGCCACAGATGCCGACGCTGTCAGCCATTCGCGAGGCGCATGGCTGGAAAATGGAATACGAACAGTATCTGCCTCTCAGCCGCTACCTTTTCAGACCCGTCGGCTTTTGGTTGACCTGGGCGGCGATTCGCATGGGCTGGACGTCAGAGGGCGTCTCCTGGTTGTCCGGTCTGGTCGGGCTCTCCGGCTGCGCGCTGTTGGCGAGTGGGTCACCACAGTTGCTGCCGGTCGGTATCGGGCTGTTGTTTCTGTTCAACCTGCTTGATTGTGTGGATGGCAGCCTGGCTCGCACGTTGAAGACCCAGAATCCCTACGGCAGATTTTTGGATTCTGTCTGTGGCGGGGTGATCGATCTGGCCTTTTGGGCCATCGTGGGCATCATGGCCTTTCAGCAGCCGCAGCTCCTCCACTGGCCACAGCCATGGGGGTATGGGCCGGTCTTCTGGTTGGCCCTGGGTGGCGTGACCTGTTTTCTCTGTATCTTCCTCGGGTATGTGGAGCGCACGTTTGATGAACTGTTACGTGAGCATTGGGATCGGCAACAGCAACAGGGGCTTGCGGCAAGGCCTTGTGAAATGATGGCCCCTGTGGGCGTGCAGTCGGCACCGTTAGATGGAAATCAGGATCCGAAGGCTGCGTGGCTGCGCGCGATTATCACCAATATGCGCGTTCGAGAGACCCATTACGGTCTGCTCCTCATTGCCTATTGGGCTGAGATGATTGACCTTCTGCTGGGTGGATATCTCTTGTTCTATTGTGTGTCGAGCGTGTGTTTGCTCGCCGTATATGTCCACAGAGGACGGCAGATCCGCAGGATGAGCCGTGGTGTGCAGGCTTGATCGCTGCGGATTCGAGCCTTGGTAGGGAATGTTGCGGCAGCTACCCGTTTCTCGTTCACGATGTGGGTAGGCATTTATTCTGGAATCGGAGGCGCAATGTATCAGCAGATTGTAAAGGTCTTAGGCGTGGTGAGGCTGAAGCACATCTTCAGAGCCTTCATTTCCCCTCTCCATACCATCAAGGTTTTGAAGTATCACTACCGGAGGGTGTCCGAACGGGAGTTCGTCCATTTTCTGGCTCGGTCGCAGGGCTATTCAGCGGGTGCGGTTGAACAAGCTTATAAGGATTTTCACAGCCATCAGTCGCTATGGGATGAGGTCGAGGAAAAGCTCACCCTCTATCCCAACAGTTATGGGCTGCAGATGACGCGAGAGCGGCCAGCGTTGTATGTGTTAACTCGGTTGCTGAAGCCGAACATTATGGTCGAAACAGGCGTGTCATCTGGCGCGACGTCCACGTACATTTTGCGCGCAATGCAGGACAATGGTGGCGGGAGGCTGTTCTCGATCGATTTGCCGCCCGATAACCTGCCGCAGGGGCACACGAGTGGGTGGATTGTTCCAGAGTCTTTGCGGAGTCAGTGGGTTCTGAAGCTTGGGGATTCGAAAGAACTGTTGGGACCCTTGCTTCATGAACTGGGCGCGATCAATTGCTTTCTGCACGATAGCTTACATACGGATGAACATATGTTGTGGGAATTTAGAACGGCTTGGAAGCACTTACGCACTGGAGGGCTGTTCCTCTCGCATGATGTAGGGGCGAGCGAGGCATTTTTTGATTTTATGGCGGAACAGCATATTCCCTGGTCGTCCTACAGGGTGTTTCATGTGCTGGGTGGTTTTACGCGAGTGTAGGGTCTGTTAACGACCAACACACATGCCCGGACGGGAAATACAGAT
>JAPLLI010000235.1 GCA_026387615.1 Nitrospirota bacterium | reverse complement strand
GAGGGGGAAGAGATCGAAGATTTTACGGGGCTCGCAAAACGCCAGCCCCTTGCGGCCTTTCTGATGCTGCTCTTTATGGCTTCGCTCGCAGGCATTCCTCCGACCGCCGGCTTCATTGGAAAATTCTACGTGTTCATGGCGGCAGTCGAAGCGGGATTGACCTGGCTCGCCGCTATCGCCCTGATCTTTGCCGCCGTCTCGGCCTACTACTACATGCGGGTCGTGATGGTGATGTATATGCGGGAGCCTGATCCCTCGTCCGTCGCGCCACGCCTCGTGACCTCGCCGGCCCTCTCCTTCGTCTTGGCCTGTGCCGTGGCCGGCGTGATTCTATTCGGTCTCTTCCCGGACCCTCTCGTCAGCTTCGCGCTCCAATCGGTCCTGACACTGAAATAGTCCCCTGACGGGACGAGCCCAGTAGCAGATGCATGACAGGGCGACTCGTGCTACCCTTGCAAAAAGCCCTTTGCCGATATGTCTATGCAACCTTTCGGCTTTCTCCGAGACCTCGTCCGATCGTTTCAGCGCCATGGCTGCGCCAGCCTGGCTGCGTCCCTCGCCTTCTTCTCCTTACTGTCCCTCTTTCCCCTCGTCTTCCTCTTGCTCTACGGCCTGAGCTTTGTGGTCAGTCACGAGGTGATCGGGGAGCAGGTCCTGCTCAGCTTCCTCAAAGGATTCCTCCCCTCGCTTGGCGAACATGTCGCAGCGGAATTGCATCGGGTCAGTGCCCTGGAAACCGTCCGATGGGCCGTGTTTCTGGCCTTCGCCTGGTTCGGCACGTTGGTGTTCTATGAACTCGACTATGCCTTGAATGTCGTCTTCGAAAGTACCAGACGCCGCCATCCCCTCATCTCCACCGGCATTGCGGTCGCCTCGCTTGGCGTGACCGGACTCGTGCTGATCCTCTCGTATGTCGCGACTCAAACAGTCAACTTCTTAACCGGCTATGCGCCACAACTCTGGGGACTCGATCTTCTGGCCCTCGCAGCCCACGACTGGTTCCTTTCCTATACGCTCCCCTTCGCGCTGGCCTTCCTCACGGTGACGGTCTTGTATCGACTGGTGCCACAACGACGGCCCAATTGGCGTACAGCGATGATCGGAGCGCTGACGTTTAGCCTGCTCTGGGTGTCAGCCAAACTCTTGTTCGTCACCTATGGCACCTACGCAACGGTCTATACCGCCCTCTACGGGTCACTCTTGGAAGTGATCCTGCTCCTGCTCTGGGTCTACTACTCCTCATCCCTCTTGCTGATCGGCGCCGAGGTCGCGCGCCAGCTCCAGCACGAGACGCATAGCCGCTCAGCCGCAGCCAGCAGCGCGACGACGCGTGAGACATAATAAGAGATGCGAAGTGAAGGGTCAGGGGTGAGCTATCGAGCGGTTGGCTGTGTCACGCTTCAAACTGATGTACCTGTACATACTGTGCGATACCAGACTGGGTAATGAGCCCCACGATCGCTCCTTGTTCCATCACCACGAGACGGTCCCACCGCCCTTGGAGCATCCGTTCCATCGCCTGCATCGCAGACCAGTCCGGCGGGATACAAAAGGTGGGTGGCACAGGACACATAATGTCTCGCACGCGCCGCCAGGGCCAGAGCGCAGTGGATAGGGCCTGGACGTCTCCCACTGTGACCACCCCGAGCACCTGCCCCTCTTCGCACACCGGGAACCCGCCAAATCCATGTGCGACAAAATACTGATCAACCGCGTCCTGCACTGTTATATCAGGCGGCACGACCACGACCGAGCGGATCATGATCTGACGAACCGTCACCGATGCCAACGAGGTCCGCATCGCGGCTTGTCGTTTACTGGCCAGCGCCGCTGAAAACAGGAATGAGCCAATCAGGATAAGCCACCCCCCGTTGGTTGCAAGGGAATGGGCCCAGACACCAGCCCAGGCCCCGGCCAGCACAACCGCCCCGACCACCCCCAACGCCACACCGAATCCTATTCCTGTCAGCGCAGCCTGGCTGGTCGCGCGATTGAAATCCTTACTCCAGGCCCACAGTCCGGCTCGTAAGGCCCGTCCACCATCTAAGGGAAAGCCCGGGATCAGATTAAACAGTCCCAGCTGCACATTCACCATGCCGAGCAGTCCGCCCAGCACGACGAGCCCCTGAAGCCCCGATCCTGCGAGCAACGACTCCACCGCCATGGCCCCGCCAAGGCAACCAACTCCCAGGAGCAAACTCACGAGCGGTCCCGCCATCGCAATCAAAAACTCTGCCCGTGGGCTGGGCGGCTCCTTCCCCATGTGTGCCATCCCGCCGAAAATAAACAGAGTAATCTGCCTGATAGGGATCCGATAGCGCAGCGCCACATAGGAATGTCCCAGTTCATGCAAAAGAACGGACACAAACAATAACAGCGAGGCGATCCCGCCCATACCCCAATAACGTGAAGCCGACAGCCCCGGCAAGGTCTCCGGCAAATAGCCCATCGCCAGAGACCAGGTCACAAAGAAGAACACCACAAACCACGAAGCATGCACGTGAATCGGAATGCCCAGTGCACGACCGATTTTCCAGTTGGGAACAGACATGGCTCCACCGTAGCAGTGCGAGAATTCGAGCGTCAACTTGGCGTTGCTTTTTAGCAGACCATGATCGTTTTTCAGAAACCTGCAAGATCGGGTATACTCAGCACCATGCGATCGTTCTGCACCCCGCAGATATTGGGCCTTCTCCTGACGGTGCTGCTGGTCACGGCGCTGCCTCCTCGCACGCAGGCCCAGGTGATCACGTCCGGCCCTCCCTCCTGTCCTGGAGTCGCGCTCACCTTCGACCTCTGCCCGGTGCGAAAAGGCTCAGGTTACGATCAGGCCTTAATTGACTATTTGATCGAACAGAAAATCCCTGCGACATTCTTCATGTCGGGAAAATGGATGGCACGGCACGAACAGAACGTCCAGGCCCTCCTCCAGGTTCCCTTCTTTGAAATCGGCACCCATGGGGAAGTCCATGCCCATCTGCCGCTCCATTCTTCGGAGGAGCAAAAACAGGAAATTCTCGGCCCGGTCCGTCTGCTCAAAACCAAATACAGCCACAACGCGACCCTGTTCCGCCCTCCCTATGGGGAGTTCAACGATGAAACCGTCAACGTGGTCCAGGCCCTCGGCCTCCAATTCATTCTCTGGAATGTGGTGTCCGGCGATCCCGACCAGGCCATTACCGCGAACCAGATCCAGGACCGATTCAAACGGTCCGTCCGGAAGGGCAGCATCATCGTGATGCATGCCAACGGGAAGGGCCGACATACCCGTGAAGTGGTGCAAGCCCTCCAGGAGCAGCTCATGCCGGAACGGAACCTCACTCCCATGACCATGAGCGATCTCTTACAGTGTCGCCAGGCAGCTCCATGACCGACCCAATCGTTCGGCCCATGACAGAGCAAGACCGAACCGCCGTGATCGCCTTACTCGCCGGTTCCGACCCGTGGAAGCGACTGGGCTACCAGACCCAAGACTGGGACAACTATTTCACGCCGCTCCCACGGGGGCGCGACAGCTACGTCGTGGAGCAGGACGGCACAGTGGCCGGCATCGCGGTTGTTCGTCGAAAGTTTCTGCTCGGCGACTATTTGGAACTGTTTGGCGTGGCGGACTGGGCCAGAGGCAAGGGGCTCGGGGGACGGTTACTGGCCCACATCGAGGGGCGGGTCTTCGCAAAGGCACAAAATCTCTTCGCCTGCGTCTCGGACTTCAACGAACAAGGCCGGCATTTCTATAAACAGCAGGGCTATCAGGAAATCGGCCCCATCCCGAACCTTCTGATCCAGGACAGCGCCGAAATCCTCCTGCGCAAAACCAGCGGACCGGCGAGAACAAGTAAAAATTAAAAATGCAAAAGTAAAAAAGTACGGAATCCCACTACCAAGTTTTTGCCTTTTTAATTTTTAACTTTTCCTTGGAACGAGCTCATGCGAGTGACAAAGCTTCTCCATACCCGTATGAGGGTCAGCGACATGGACCAGACCGTCGCCTTCTACCGAGACGTCCTCGGGCTAGAGGTGCTGGAGCGGAAGGTCTCGCCGCGGGGCTCCCATCTGGCGTTCCTCAAGGTGCCCCATAGCGAAGAACTGATAGAACTCTGCAGCTTTCCGCCAAGCGGACCAGTGAAGGTCCAGGAGGACCTGGTTCACCTGGCCTTTCAAGTCGAGAGCCTGGACGAGACCATCGCAGCCCTCACAACGCAAGGAATTAGAATCACGGATGGGCCGACTTCAACCTCATCCGGCAGCCGGTTTATTTTCATCGACGCGCCGGACGGATATGAAGTCGAACTGATCGAACGCCAGCCCGGTGTGAAGATCGTATGAACCTCGTGAAGCGTCGCTCGTCGTTCGTCGCTCGTGAAAAATGCGCCACCGATTCAGGCCCTAGCCACGACTCGCCCCATTGACGATTCCAGTCCAGCCACAGTATTGTTCCCCGCTTCACGCTTCACGAACGACGAGATACCAAAGGAGCCAGACATGAAGAACGGATTTTTTCGCGGGCACGGGCTGGGCAATGACTACATTGTCATGGACCCCAAGGAACTGTCGTTTTCTCTGAGTCCATCGAGGATCAAAGCCATCTGCGATCGCAATTGGGGATTGGGCAGCGATGGCATCCTGGCGCTAGTGCCGACGAACAAAGCAGATTTCGGTCTGAGGATCTACAATCCTGACGGCAGCGAAGCGGAGAAGTCCGGCAACGGCCTGCGCATCTTCGCCCGCTATCTCCACGCCACCGGCAAAACGAAGAAAAAACACTTTACCGTCGAAACCAAAGGCGGGCTCGTGACGATCGAGCTCCATCTGGACCGGCATGGGGATGCCAGTTCCGTCACCGTCGAAATGGGCCGAGCGTCATTCCAGCCGGCCTCACTCCCCTGCAGCCTCACGGTAAACGAACTGATCACACAGCCCATCACAGCTGCAGGCCAATCTCTCATCTTCACCGGAGTCAGCGTCGGCAATCCCCATTGCGTCGTCTTCAAACCGGCAGGCCAGTCATGGTCGCGAGCGGATCTCCTCAAGTTGGGACCTGCGCTGGAAAACCATGGCCTCTTCCCGAAACGTACGAATGTGCAGCTCGCCGTGCCGACCGGCCCCAAGGAGCTCTTCATCCTGATCTGGGAGCGCGGGGCCGGTGAAACCCAGGCCTCCGGATCCTCCTCCTGCGCCGCAGCAAGCGCGGCCGTCAAGCTCGGACTGGTCAAGAGCCCCGTCACGGTAAAAATGCCGGGAGGCCAGCTCAATATTCAGGTCGCCGAAGACTTCAGCCTCACGATGAATGGACCGGTCGCGGAAGTCGCACGCGGAAGCCTCAGTCCCTCGTTCGTGCGCGGACTCAAGTAACCTTCGTCAGACGTCATTCGTCAATCGAGAAGAAAGATACAGGAGTTTCCTGTTATTCTTACGGTTGACGGATAACCTATGACAATTGACGTTCTCCAATCCAAACTCGACCACCTCCCGGAGCAGCCTGGAGTCTATCTCTTCAAAGACGGACAGGGCGAAGTCCTTTATGTCGGGAAGGCCTCGGTCCTGTCCAACCGGGTGAGGTCCTACTTTCAAAAAGGAACCGATCACTCCCCGAAAAACATCGTCCTGGTCGGCAAGATCGTGGATCTCGACACGATCGTCACCCGCTCGGAGCTCGAAGCCCTCATCCTCGAAAATAACCTGATCAAGAGGCACAGGCCCCGCTTCAACATCCTCTTGCGAGACGACAAGCAGTATCCTTACCTGCGCCTGCCGATCAAAGAAGACTTCCCTCGCCTCACCGTCGTCCGCCGTGTGCAAAAAGACGGCGCCCTCTACTATGGCCCCTACCCGCCGGCCGGCGCCTTGCGGGAGACGTTGAAAGTCATCAAGAAAACCTTCCCCCTGGCCACCTGCACCATCGCAATCGACGGCAAGGCGGACCGGGCCTGCATCGAATTCGAAATCAAACGGTGCATGGCTCCCTGCACCGGCAACCAATCGAAAGAGGACTACCACCGCATCGTCGCGCAGGTCCGCCAGTTTCTCGAAGGGCGCGATCATGAATTGCTGGACAACTTGCGCGCCCAGATGGAGCAGGCGGCGGAACGGGAAGAATTCGAGGAAGCAGCGCGCTTGCGCGACCGGCTCTTCAACATCGAGCGCACCCTCGAAAAGCAGCGCATCACCCAAACGACGACGACCGATCAGGACGTGATCGGCCTGGCGCGGCAAGGCACGGCAGTCGATCTCCAGATCCTCTTCGTGCGCGGCGGACTCCTGATCGGACGCAAGGATTACTTCTGGCCCCAGTCAGCCGACACCAGCGACGAGGAACTGGTGCGATCCGCCATCGAGCAGTTCTACAGCAAAGACGGGCAGCCGCCCAAGGAACTGCTCATCCCCACCGATCTGGACGACGCCAAGGTGATTGAAGAATGGCTCTCGGGCAAGAGAGGGAACACCGTCTGCGTAGTGACGCCGGAGCGGGGCGTGAAACACCAATTGGTCCTCCTGGCGGAGGAAAACGTCGCAGCCTCCGTCGCCAACCACCTGCGCGACGAAGAAGTCGGCAGGCAGGCCGTCGAAGAACTGAAGCGGCTCATCCGGCTGGACGTTGTGCCAACACGCATTGAGGGATTCGACATTTCGAATACCATGGGCAACCAGTCCGTCGCCTCCATGGTCGTCTGGGAAGACGGCCAAATGAAGAAAGCCGACTACCGCCGGTTCACCATCAAAACCGTCACAGGCGCTAACGACTTTGCCAGCATGCAGGAAGTCGTCACGCGCCGCTATGGAGCAAGCGAGCATCTCGCGCGTCCGGACCTCATCCTCATCGACGGAGGATTGGGCCAGCTCGCCGCAGCCATGGAAGGGCTGAAACAGGTCGGGCAGGAAGACCTGCCCATTATCGGATTGGCCAAAGCGCGGGGCGAAAAGGAGGAGCGGATTTTTCTGCCAGGCCGAAAGAACCCCATCGTGCTGCGCGCGAACTCGCCTGCCACCCATCTCGTGCAGCGCATCCGCGACGAGGCCCATCGATTTGCGATCACCTTCCATCGCAAGCTGCGAAGCAAAGCGCTCATGGCCTCTCCACTCGATCAGATAAACGGCATCGGCGAGATCACCAGAACCCGCCTCCTCAAGCAATATGGCAGCCTGGCGAACATTGCTGTCGCGACAGTCGACGAATTGACCGCCTCAGGCCTCGACGCCAAGACCGTCGAGGCAATGAGAAAAGCCCTCGCGGCAACAACTCCGCCGGACAAGTGAGCCCCCTCATCGCCGAATAGCAGCTTTCGTGATGACCGCTTAGGATGAAACCGATCAACTACAGACTCGGCCTCTTTATTCACGCCCTAAGTATCTGATTTTACTGCGAAGCGCATCTGATGATTTTTCCGGCAAATAGAGTTAGTATAACTACATACTTTTGAGTGATAGGCTCGGTTGAGCATCGCTTCCCCTTCATTCCATGCATTGACGATTCATCCTCGCATAAAGGAACCTGGCGAGTGCTGTTACGGCTTCCTGACTCTCCACTGCGGACGCAATCTTGCCTTCTCAATATGATGAGAATGAGGGGCCATCACGTCTATTCCGTGGATCGCTTGGAGGTTGCACTGTGATCTTCCGTGGACCTGAAAGCCTCCAGTATCCATCACGAAAAGAGTTCCAGCACTTGGGCGAGATCATGCACCACGTGCGAAACGTGCAGATACGAGCCCAATTGCCAAGCTTAGTAGCGGCCATAGAGCCACTCATTCCGCATGAGTTTACGGCATGTGGGTCCTTTTATATCCCCAAGAATAGATTGCATATTAGCCACACGTCTTATAATGCCGAACTAAACGAGCTGTATGTCGGGCGGGGATTCGTGACAGATCCCTCGATCCAACTCCTGGAGAGGACCCAAATCAGCACCGTTTCAAGTGAGGACTGCCTTGACCTTGTCATTCCCAAAGAAGTCACGAGCCTGAAGTTGGATTTTGGGGTTAAAACCTGTCTATCGATAGGGGTACGTGGGGTTCTCGGCTTCTGTACCTACTTTGCACTCAGCAATTTTGACCAGCGATTGCTCCCGAAACTGCGGAGCACGATGCAGATTCTTGCGCCACATTTTCACCTTGCCTATATGAGGGCAACCTCCTGGTCTGAGGGAATCCATCCACAGCCACCAAGGGCGGACCTCACTGCGCGCGAAGAGGAAATCATGCGTTGGGTGGCTGAAGGCAAAACAAACTGGGAGATTTCCATTATTCTCCATGTGAGCCTGAACACGGTGAAGTTCCACCTCAAAAACATCTATCAGAAGCTGGGCGGGGTCGAGAACCGTTGGTCGGCAGTGGCCCAGTGGCAAGGGAGCTCTTCCGAATTGCTCCCCCCTGACTTCCACAAACAAAAGAAATAGGCGTCCACCCTTTCTCCTGCACCGACCCCATCGATTTCCTGTTCACAACTCCAGCACGTTGCGCCAATCGCAGTAGAGATCGGCTGCTGCCTTGCGCATCAAGTGATCCACCTTCATCTTGGCCACGCCAAGGGTTCGCGCCTGAACCCCTGGAACGTGCGGCTGAAATCTTCGCATCATAGCGGAATCCTTATTCCCATCAACCTACCCACATGGGTAGGTCCCTGAAGTTTCGCCTTCACGTATTCTTCACTTCATCAAGGAGGGCCCTATGACCACAGCTGAATGTCAGATTTCAAAATCTGCAGCGGTCCATACATTGCTCGATCTCTTGGAGCAACGAAAAACGCGTCGATTTGGGTGCGGGATGGAATTGCCCGCAGGTCCTCTTCGCTATCAAAGCACCGCCCCCCCCATTCCTTTAAGCCAGGAAGAGACTCGGTACCTCTTGTTTGCAGGAGTGGGGGAAACCGGCCGACATCTAGCGGACATGCAATATGCCAGTCGACCAGGCCGCGAAGACGGCCAAGGCATGGCCATCATGAATTTCCAGGGCAGGACAACCCCGAGCGCCTGCGCGGCCAACACGACCAAACTCTTCCTCTCGAATGACGAAGGCGTGTACTTTGCCGGATCGATGTCCCATCCGGAAAGCGGCGTTCCCCCGGAACTCATTCCCCTACAGCAGGGCCGCCTCGAGATTCCCCGACAACTCCCCTACATGCTCTCCTTTAACCAGTGGTATACGAATCGGCCAGGCACCCTCTACATCTTGCCTGTCACGGAGGTCGCACGAGTCTATCTCAATCTCTTGTTGGTCCTGCTCAGTGAGGAATACGGCTACTTCATTGTCGATAGCGATCACGGCAACAGCGGCTGCGGACTGGACCTCTTCCGGCGCAGTCGAGGGGGTCATCTTCATGATGATCCGGCAACAAACCGTGTCATGACCCTGCGTGAGCTGGATGCGGCCATTAGCGACACGGCCCTTCAAGAACAAGGCATGGTCTGCCAAAACATGTTCTTGATGGCCCAAGCGATGGGCCTCGGCGGAGGCATCCAGAGCGTCGGCAGCGGCCGACACCTGTTAGGACTTGAACCTCGGATCTTCCCTGGCCTGGGCTTTCATTTTGCGAATTCGCCTGTTTCAGGCGTACGGGCCAACCCCATGGGGGTCGCCAACCTCTGGGAGGGGCCCTGCCCTCCGTTTGTCTCTTCGATCGAGGAGGCAGTCCTCAACCTGGTGGAGTCAAAGTTTGGAGCAGGCGGTATCTACACCAGTCCGGCAAGCCGGCCTTGGATCACCCAGGATGGCAGGTCACACATTGCCTCCTATGATCCACGCGCGATTGACGCCGTCATCCACTTTTGTAATTACGTCTACAAGACCTATGGCCGGTTCCCCGCCCACGCCGATGCGTTCAAAACGGTCATTGCCTTTCAAGCCCACCATCTGGACGTCAGCTTCTACGATAAATTCTATCCGAACGAGTCGGTGCCACAGACGCACCGTGACCATCTTGCTGCATGGCATCACGAACATCCTGTGGGAGAACCAGCAGTTTCGTTGCTGCACGAAGGAGTTCATCCATGACACATCGTCGCCGAGTAGTGATTACGGGGCTAGGCATCGTCTCCCCACTCGGGTGTGATCTTGGAATGTTCTGGCATCTCCTGAGCAAGGGGGAGAGCGGGATTAGGCCGATCACGAGCTTCGACACCTCTCCCTTTCACTCCTCCCTTGCAGGGGAAGTGAACGATTTTGACCCGACAGACTTCATCCAGCCCAAGAAGGCTCGTCGTATGGGCCGTGTCTCCCAATTTGCCGTAGCCGCAGCCCTCATGGCCAGTCGCGACGCCCTGCTCGACATGGACCAAGAAGATCGAGAGCGCGTAGCGGTCTGCTTTGGTACGTCAGTTGGTGGATTGAAGGAGGCCTTCGAGGCCCACGATTCCATGATCGCTAAACAGTATAAGCACACGAACCCCTTTACCATGACCACCACCTTCCCCAACGCCGTCTCTGCAGAAGTGGCCATCGCCATGGGAACCCATGGCGAATGCGAAACCTATTCTATCGGCTGCTCCTCAACGGCGAACGCGATCGGTCGAGCCTACGACCTCATCCAAACACACGACGTCGATATTGTCGTGGCAGGGGGGGCCGAAGCGCCCCTGCATCCCACGATCTTCTCTGCCATGGATGCAGGCCGGACCTTGGCTCCGGACCAAGGGGGGACCATTCGCAATCTGCCAAGGCCGTTCGACCGAACCCGCTGCGGCATCGTCCTGGGAGAAGGTGCCGGCTGCCTAATCCTTGAAGAACAGGAACATGCCGAGCGTCGTGGCGCCCCCATCTATGCCGAGCTGGAAGGCTGGGCCTTTACGACCGATGCCTTCTCCATGGCCCACCCTGATGACACGGGAAAAGAACACCGCCGCGCCATCAATCGCGCCCTCGCCTCAGCCCATTGGTTCCCGGAAGAAGTGGATTACATCAATGCCTGTGGCTTGGGAACCGTGGAGTTGGACCTGATCGAAACGATAGCCATCAAGGAGGCCATGGGCTCGCATGCCTATCAGATTCCTGTGAGTTCTTTTAAATCTGCGCTCGGCCATGCTTTTGCGGCCAGCGGGGCCTTTCAACTAATCGGCACGGTGCTCGCACTCCAACACCAGTTCATCCCTCCCACGCTCCATCTGACAAACCCGGATCCGCAATGCGACCTGAACTACGTGCCTTGCGTGGGGCAAGCACGGACACTGCAGCGCGCACTGGTGAATAGTTTCGGGTTTGGGGGAAAGAACATCGTGATCCCTGTCTCACGCGTGGATAGGCCGGCATCACATGACACGTTGATCCGCGACGGAGCGGGAGCTGGCTACCTCAAATCCATGGCAGCACCGGCCCTTGCCTGCTCCAACCGCACGGGCCTGGCCCAATAAGGAATGGTAAACCGAGGCGAGACCGATCCCATCACCGCAGCTGAACCATGCTCAGCATGGGAAGGGAAGTGACATGAGCGCAATGACCGTCATCACCGCAGATCAACTTTCGAGCCCGGATGTGATCGCGAACCCTTATCCCTACTATCGCGAACTGCGCGAGCACTCCCCTGTGAACTACATGTTTCTCCAAGCCGGTGCGGTCGCTGGCGCCAGTGAGCCTGTTCGTGCCTGGGCCTTGATGAAATACACCGATGTATACAGCGCCCTCAGGAACCATGACACCTTCATATCTCACCATTCTCTTGCAGGGAAAATTGCCCCCCGGCTTGCCCTGATCCAAGATGATCCTCCTCGCCATACCAGGTTTCGCCGTTTGGTCAATAAGGCCTTCACCCTGAAACGTATCGAAACATTGATCCCATGGATCACGAACGTCGCCAATGAATTATTGGATGAGATGACGCCCCTCGAGGAAGATGTGATGCAGGCCTATGCCATCCCCTTACCGATCAAAATCATCGCCCGACTGCTCGGCATTCCAGGCGAGGACTACATCAAGCTCAAACGTTGGAGCGACACCTTCCTCGCCTTTAGCTCGATGACTCCAGAAGAACGAGCCCTGAGCAATCAGGAGATGATGGCCTATTTTGGCCGGATGGCCTCAACCCGCCGCGCACAGGGAGCAGAGGATCTCATCACCGCGCTTGTGGAAGCAGAAGTCGAGGGGGAGTCTCTTGACGATTCTGAGATCATAGGCTTTTGCATGTTAGTACTCATTGCCGGAAATGAAACCACGACGAATCTTATCGGCAACATGCTCGGCATCCTCGCGGACCGACCGGAGTTGTGGCGACAACTCCAAAAAGATCGGAGCTTGGTCGACACGGTCATCGAAGAAACGCTGCGATATGAAAGTCCCTTTCAGCGTCTTTCTCGCCAAACCACCCGTGAGGTGGAGCTCTCTGGCGTCAAAATCCCTAAAGATTCACTCGTCACGATCTATTATGGCGCAGCCAACCGCGACCCTGACGAGTTTCCAGCCCCCGATGAATTTCGGTTAGATCGTGACCTGCGAAATCATGTGGCCTTTGGGGCGGGAATTCATTATTGCCTGGGCGCGCCACTCGCGCGAGTGGAAGCCCAGATCACCATGCATGCATTCCTCGATCGCTTCCCGGTGCTCGCGCGCGGGACTGCCCCGTCGGTGCGGCAGTCAACGAGCCTTGTCGTGTTCGGCTATCAATCCTTACCGCTGGCACTGGGTAAGGCCTGAACAATCACGCTACGGCAGCTCAGCCATCTGCAAAGCCATCAGGTGACAGATACATGGCACCCACGCACTCGCAGGGCCTGCATCACGCAACTACAAAAGGGGCATTCCAACTGATGAAAGATCGACGGGAGTTCCGAGTTATCGACGGGTTCCGACAATACTCTGGCAAACAGCCGCGACAGCGCGAGGCGCTCACCCAAGGAATTTCGCGCAATGAAGGCCTGTCGCGTTCCTGCCTGCTGCACGAACAGAACGAGAGCGACATCGCCTCTGCCCTCAAGGCATCCGAACAGCGATTGAGCGATCTGCTGCACGATCGCAGTCGCATCGGACGGGAGTTGCACGATTCTGTGTGGCAAGCGCTCGATGCGATCAGGATGAGCCTTGAGCAAACCCTTCGATTGCAGCAGGATATGCCACGCACCGCGCAGTTGCCTTGCGATCAAGCAGCCAACCAGGTCAACAGGCTCATCCAAGACATCCGACGGATGATTTTGGCCGTGGAGGCCGACAACATTGAGCCTTTTAGTCTGGCTTCAGAGCTGCGATTCCTCTCTCAAACCTTTGAGCGGGTAGGTGAGTTACGGATTCGCCTGGAGATCGACCAGGAGGCAGAAGAGATTCTGACAGGTGAAGAAGCCCGTGAACTCGTCACGATTACCCGAGAGGCCTTGAGCAATTGCGTCCGTCACGCCAACGCGACACGAATCGTGATCGCCCTTCGAAAAATTGGCTCACGGGTACGCCTGAGCATTCGCGACAATGGCGCTGGATTCAATGTCGAGCAGGAACAAGCGAAGGGCATTGGGTTCGCCCATATGGAAGATCGGGTTCGAAAAATCGGTGGCCGCCTCAATATCCGATCCACCGTGGGTCGAGGCACCTGCATCACCACTGACATCTACCTTAAGCCGAGACTCACGACAATATGACACAGCCACACACCCCTCTCGCCACGGCGACATCATCTCACCCTCGCACTCGAGGCGCGAGCGGCAACCGAACCAGGGCGCTCCGATCCTCACTGCCGGACGGCCACCAGGGAGCGCCGATTGAGCATTGCTATCGTGCGCTCCTGGAGACGTCAAGCAGTGCAATCCTGATTCTTTCGCCTCAGTCCATCATCCAGGGGTGGAACCGCGCAGCGGAAACGCTCTCTGGCTGGAGGGCCGATGAAGCCATGGGGCAGAGTTATGTGACCCTCTGCCTCCCGATGGATGCGCGCAAGTCATTCCTGGCCACGCTCGCGCAAGTCACCGCTGGGCATGAGGCGCGGGGATTCGAGAGTCCTCTTCGGACACGCACCAACTCACAGACGAGGCTCTCCTGGAATATCTCGCGGGTGCCGGGAACTCACGGCAACCTGATTGGCCTCATGGCCATCGGCACGGCCCTCGCTCCGCAACGCGAGACAGAAAGAAAACTCCAGCTGGCCCAGACCAGGCTGCGCGAGGAAGCTCGCCGGACGCAGAAGGCGGCAGAAGAGGAACGGCGACGAATCGCGCGGGAACTCCATGACGAGTTCGGGCAGGCCTTGACCGGCTTGCAATTCGATCTGGCCTGGTGCCATACGAAGCTGACGCAACCCCCTGCGCCGCCCTCCCTCACGGATCTACAGGAAAAAATCCGAATTATGGCGGACTCAGTCGACGCGCTCTTGCAATCCGTTCGCGCGACCGCAGCATCCCTGCGCCCCGCGATGCTGGACGACCTCGGATTGATCCCAGCGCTGGAATGCCTCGTCGCGACATTCCAGCATCGCACAGGTGCGCGCTGTGTCCTGGACATCACTCCAGAACTCTCATCCACAGAGTTGTCCCCCGAGATATCGACAGCCTTGTTCCGCATTGCGCAGGAACTGCTGACGAATGTAATGCGTCACGCTGCCGCCTCACAGCTACACCTCCGGCTCTACCAGGGCGATGGCAGGGCAACCTTGGAGGTGACCGACAATGGAAAGGGCATCAGCCGCGACAGGAAAACCGCCCCTCATTCTTTTGGGCTTCAAGGAATACAGGAGCGAGCGGCCCTCCTAGGCGGCCATTTCCATATCATAGAAACGCCCGGGGTCGGCACGACAGCGATCGCTTCGCTGCCGCTTGCTGAACGTTTCACCCCGTGATGGGGACACACACATTGAAAGTTCTCATCATTGACGATCACGTAGTCGTGCGACGGGGGGTCAAACAAATCCTTGAGGAAACTTTCCCTCACGTCGAAATCGGCGAAGCCGATACAGGCCGGGAAGGGCTTGCTGCGGTGCAGCAACAGTCTTGGGATCTGGCAATGGTAGATATCAGCCTTCCTGATCAGAGCGGGCTGGAACTACTGCGCAAGTTACGCGACACAGCGCCACAACTTCCGCTGATGGTCTTGAGCCTCCACCCAGAGCAACAATACGCGGTTCATGCCTTCAGAGCAGGGGCCATGGCCTATCTGACCAAACAAGCCGCGCCAGAAGAGCTGGCCAAAGCCGTTACCCAAGTCCTGAGCGGCCGCCGGTACGTCACCGCCTCCCTCGGAGAACGGATGGCCGGCAACCTGAGCAAGGGTCCCGCCGATCCGAACCATCACACATTATCCAAACGGGAATTCGAAGTTCTCGTCTTATTAGCCCAGGGCCAGTCCGTCAAGAAGATCGCGGGATCCCTCGCTCTCAGCGTCAAAACCGTCAGCACCTATCGAGCCAGGCTACTGGACAAGCTCCAGCTCTCGACCACCGCCGAACTGATCCGCTATGCCCTCGACCATCATTTGGTTGAATAGCGACAGCACCGCCTCACCGGTCAACGGCGGACCGCTCGAATGTCTGCGCCGCCTCGCATTTGCTGACCACCCCTGCGCCGTAAGCATCTTCCTACGTCGCAGCACGTGTTCATCCGATTGTCGCCGGCCCTTGCGAATGCTACATACCTAGGAATGCTTTCCACGAAACCCACCCCTGTCCTGGTCCATCGCATGACCGTTGTCCTTGCCGACACAGATGCCAATTTCCGCCAGAGACTCAAGCGCCGCCTTGAGAAAATCGTCGGCGTGAACGTGGTGGGAGAATCGTCCGGCTGGAAAGAAGCCACCGCGATGATTCTGAATCGTCACCCGGATATCGTGATCCTGAACTCCTCGCTCCACGATGGCCTTGCGATCGAAGCCCTCCGGCAGATCAAGCGATTGATGGCCCTCCCGACCATCATCGTCATCACCGACGACCCCTCGCCCGACAATAAGAACGCCTGTACTCTCGCCGGAGCCGATTTCCTTTTCGGGAAAACCACAGAGGAACAGACATTGATCAACCTCATACGCCACCTTTGTCTATCCGAAGGCCAAACCGAGTCGCCGCGCGCCCCCTTTCCCACATCCGAGGAGTGATCACTGCTCCCCTGCGATCGCCGTCACGCTCCCTTGCCTCAATGCTGTCACTCGAATTGACAGAGCACCCCCGCCTTGACTAGGATATGCGCCGTGAGCAACCCCGATCATTCCACCGCCACAACCGTGAGACACGCCCAGTCTCCCATCGTCAGCCGGATCGAACATGTGTTCGAAACCGCCGTGTTCGCCAGCCGATGGATTCAAGCCCCGCTCTATGGCGGCTTGATCGTGGCCGAGCTGCTCTATGCCTACAAGTTTATCGTCGAGCTGTGGGAGATGGTCCGGCACATCAACCAGCAGGAAGAGACCATCTTCATGCTGGGGATCCTGGGGCTGATCGACGTCACGATGGTGGCGAACTTGCTCACGATGGTAATCATCGGCGGCTATGCCACCTTCGTCAGCAAGTTGGATCTTGAAGGCCATCCGGACCGGCCAGACTGGCTGACCCACATCGACCCAGGCACCATCAAGATCAAACTCGCCGCTTCACTAATCGGCATCTCCAGCATTCACTTGCTGAAATCCTTCGTCAACATCGCCAATGAAGATCTCGAGCAGATTAAGTGGAAGATCTTCATCCACCTGACCTTCATCGGCTCCGCCATCCTCCTCGCCTGGACCGACAAGATCATGCAGAAAGACCGCAAGCACTGACGGGGAACGTCTCTCGTCGTTCGTCGATCGTATCTCGCACCAGACAAGCACCAGCCGCAAACTCGAGAGCTACTGCCATGCGGCTGTGCACTGGCCCCCGGCATCCTGCCACTGAGGCACCCAAGCCAGCGCGACAAGCTTCACGGCGATATTGCTCTTGGTGGGCTTGAGGGAGACGGTCTCCAGCTTTTCGGTGAGTGGATCGATCGATGCAATCAATGCGTCTGTCTCGGCCTTGAATTGCGCTTCAAGCGATGCAAGCTGCTGCTGTAACGCCTCTCTATTCTCCTCAGCTTGCCCCACATCCTGCGATTCCTTGATCGCCCGTCCTGCTCCGCGAATCGCCGTCGTCGCCTTACCAATAGTAGTCGCGCTGATCGTCTTGCGTCCCATGAAGGCGCCCAGAATCGTCGCGCCGACCGAAACAACAGCCTGGAGCTGGCTCGAACGAGACTCGATCTGCTGCCGCTCAACCATCTGCTGAGCCCGGCGGATACGATCTTGGAGCGAAGTCATCTTCGGCATGTACTTCTGCCTGAGACTTTCTAATTGCGCGTCTCGTTGCTCACGCCCTGACTGTTGAAGCCGGACGTGGAAATCCCGTTCGGACTCACCAGGCCTCGAGAGCTCTTTCGTCCCGGGACTTCTCAAGAGATCGACTTTCTCGTTCCGGAAGAGCCAACCGGAGAAATCTTTCCCCCAGGCCTCATAACTCTTGGCCTTGCCGGCAGCGACGGGAAGACTCGCAAACTGCGCGCCCTCTACCGGCGCCTGCTCTAGATCCGACAGAGCCAATGCTGCCTCTATCGCATGGTCCCAATCCACCGGCACGGCCCCCTCTGCGATCGGCGCCAGTACGGTGACATCCTGCGCCACATCCACACCGACTTTGCCGTCGGAGAACCGCACTTGCGCCCCTCCCAGCAACATCGGCTGATAGACCAATCGACTGCCACCAGGCTGCGCGCCGCGAATAGGAACGAACTGCTGCGGCACATCGGGAGGCAGCAGAGGGCGCTGGTTCAGGGATAGCGGGGTAGCGGGGTAACGAGATTGTGCACCCTGCGGCGGCTGATACCCCTCGATCCCTTTACCCCCATACCCCAAGAGCTTCACTGGCTCCATGAGCAATTTGATCTGCGTCCTCGTCAAGGGCCCGCGCAGATAGGACAGGGTCCAACGTGACTGAAAGACCTCCGGCGCATCTTCATGCACATTATTTAAGAGAAAGACTCTGCTCCCCAGTCCCGCGAGAAGCTGCTCCATCTGTTGCTTGTCAAATTTCTTCCCGGAGCTGGCGGCAGCCCCTTCAAGTCCCTCCAAGACCCGCGCCTTGTCCCGCTCCGTTTGCAGCCGCCCGATGAACCAGGTGCCGGTATTGGCCAGCCCCTTATAGTCCAGATCAACCGGGTTCTGCGTAGCCAGAACGACTCCCAGACCATAGGCCCGCGCCTGTTTGAGGAGAGTCATCAAGGGCGCTTTCGACGGAGGATTCGCCACAGGCGGAAAGTAGCCGAAGATCTCATCCATATAGAGGATGGCGCGCAGGCTGGTCGTTCCTGATTGCCCCCTGATCCAGCCAAGGGTCTGGCTCAAAAGAAGAGTCACGAAAAACATCCGTTCCGCATCGCTCAAGTGGGCGATGGAAAATATCGCGATTCTCGGTTTGCCTCCCGGGCTATGCAACATCCGCCCGACATCCAGCGCTTCTCCCTCGAGCCAGGCGGAAAAACCAGGCGCAGCGAGCAGATTGTTGAGCTGCATCGCCAAAGCAAATCGCTCCTTCGAGGGATAGAACGAATCGAGGTCGAGCACTCCGACTTTCGACAGAGGCGGTGTTTGAATCTGCTGGATAAGCGAAGCCAGATCGAGGTCCTGCCCCTTCCGCCAGGCCTGGTCCAGGATCGTCGAGAGCAGGATATGTTCGCGGCTCTTGATCGGGTCCGCTTCGACTCCGATCAATCCGAGCAAACTGGTCGTCGTGGTGCTCACCCGCTCGCGCAGCAGCTCGACATCCTCCAGAATGTCCTGAGCCGGCGCGGCAAACGACTTCAAGATGGAAACCGGCAGCCCCGCATTGCTCCCAGGCGTGTAGACGACGAACTCTGCTGCATCTTTGAGCTTCTGAATCCGCTCGCCGCTTTGCCCCCACTCGTTCAAACCCTTCTTCCACAGCTCAGCCTGTTGGGCCGCAAAGTCTTCGGGGGAGAGGCCTTTCTTGCGCGCATCGTCTTCATTGATCCAGGGCGCAAAATCTTCACCGCGAAGCTGCGGAAACGTCAGCAGCAAATTGGCCAGATCCCCCTTGGGATCGATCACGATAGCGGGGATCCCGTCGATCGCCGCTTCTTCCAGGAGCCCGAGACAGAGACCGGTCTTGCCGCTGCCGGTCATCCCGACGCAGACTGCATGGGTGACCAGATCTTTCGAATCGTAGAGCAGCCAGCCAGGCTTCGGCTGCTTGGCCACCATGTCGTAAGGCCGCCCCAGATAGAACACGCCAAGCTTTTCGAAATCTTGACTGGTTGGGGCTTCGACTGTAGCTGTTTCTTTTTTCTTCGCCACACTCACCTCATTTACAAGAACTGATTACGCACATCAGCCAAGAACACCACTAGCGTCCTACCACCTACCTTTGAGGATGGCTGCCGAGTTTGTCCGACTGCGGCCGTCGAGCGAGCACGGTCTCATCGTGCGCGCTCCGGGAGCAAAGGGCGGACTCGGCAGTTATCCCCCCTCACCATTCCTTAAAAATGACAAACACCGCGCCAATCATCATGGCGAACCCGGCCAGATAATTCCATTTGAGCGGCTCTTTGAGATAGAGCACCGAGAACAGGCAAAACACGACGAGGGTAATGACCTCTTGAATGGTTTTCAACTGAGCGGCGTTGAATTCGTAGTGACCGATGCGGTTAGCCGGCACCTGGAAACAATATTCGAAAAAGGCAATGCCCCAGCTCGCCAGAATCACCATCCACAAAGGCGAGTCCTTATATTTCAGATGGCCATACCAGGCGAAGATCATAAAGATGTTCGAAATTGTCAGCAGCAAGATAGTCCGCATCGATCTCCCCCTCACCACCACCCTAAAAGGTGATCAGGCTGTCCTGAACTGCGCGCGTCCAACGAGCACCGTTTCACCGTGCGCGTTGCGCGAGCACTGGGACAGCCCGATCACCTTATAGCCCCGCTTCCTTCAGTACCTGCCCCGTGTACGACCGCTTCGACTTGACGATCTCTTTCGGCGGTCCTTCCGCCACAATCTCCCCGCCTCGATCACCACCCTCAGGGCCGAGGTCAATAATCCAATCGGCATTCTTGATCACATCGATATTGTGCTCGATCACCAGTACGGTATTGCCCGCCTCAACCAGGCGATCCAACACATCCAGCAATCGTTGCACATCGGCGAAATGCAGCCCGGTCGTCGGTTCATCCAAAATGTACATCGTCCGACCGGTCGGGCGCTTCGACAGCTCGCGAGACAGCTTGACCCGTTGCGCCTCGCCCCCGGACAGAGTCGTGGCAGACTGGCCAAGCTTCACATAATGCAATCCGACATCGTTCAGCGTGTCAAGCTTCCGCTTGATGAACGGAATATGTTCGAAAAACTGCACCGCCTCGGCCACCGTCATGTTCAACACATCGGCGATGCTCTTCCCCTTATGGTGAATCTCCATCGTCTCGCGGTTGTACCGCTGGCCCTTGCAGACCTCACATGTCACATAAACGTCCGGCAGGAAATGCATCTCGATCTTGATTAGCCCGTCGCCCTGGCAGGCCTCGCAGCGGCCGCCCTTCACATTGAAACTATAGCGGCCAGGCTTGTAACCACGGACGCGAGACTCAGGCAGATTGGAATAGAGATCGCGGATGAACCCGAACAGGCCTGTGTAGGTCGCAGGATTCGAGCGAGGAGTCCGGCCAATCGGCGACTGGTCGATATCGATCACTTTATCCAGCGCCTCGACGCCCAACAGTTCCTTGCAGCCGTCGATCTTCGGCTTCTTGTGGTAGAGCAACTGGGAAAGGGAATGAAACAGGACTTCAAGCACCAACGTGCTCTTGCCGGACCCGGACACGCCGGTCACGCAGGTGAGGAGGCCGAGCGGAATCTTGGCAGTCATCTCCTTAAGATTATGTTTCTTGGCCCCCACGATGGACAGCAGCCCCTTGGCCTTCCGCTCACGGCGAGGCAGGCTGACCATCTGCGTGCCGCGAAGATAACGGCCAGTCAGAGAATCGGGATTCTTCATGACTTCCTTGGGCGTGCCCTGGGCAATGACCCGCCCGCCCTCTGTCCCGGCGCCAGGCCCCATATCCAGCAGATGGTCCGCCGCCATCATGGTTTCCGCATCATGCTCGACCACTACCACCGTATTGCCTAGGTCGCGCAGACGCAGCAGGGTCTGGAGCAATCGCCGGTTGTCTCTCTGATGGAGACCGATCGAGGGTTCATCGAGGATGTAGAGGACTCCGACAAGGCCGGACCCGATTTGCGTGGCAAGCCTGATCCGTTGCCCCTCTCCGCCTGATAACGTCGCAGCTGCCCGATCCAGCGTCAGATAATCCAGACCGACATTGACTAGAAACCCGAGCCTCTCGCGAATCTCTTTCAAGATGCGCTGGGCAATCACCAGTTCGCGCTCGCTGAATTTCAACGACCCGAAAAAATCAGCCGCCGCTCGCACGGAAAGATGCGTGACCTCGGCAATCGATTGTTTGTTCACCTTGACGGACAGACTCTCCGGCCGCAGCCTCGCGCCCTTACAGACTCCGCAGAGCTCCAACAACGTCAGGTCTTCATCCTCCGGACAGCCTGGCGCCATGGCATAGCCGATGCCGTCGCAGGCGGGACAGGCTCCATGGGGACTATTGAACGAAAAGACGCGGGGGGTGATTTCCGGATAACTGACGCCGCAACCGATGCAGGCGAGCTTCTCGCTATAGAGGGAGACCTTCCCGTTTTCCATCAATACGCCAACTAGACCGCCAGCCAGCTTCAGACAGGTCTCCACCGAATCGGCCAACCGTCTTGTCAGAGCCTCGCCTGGCTTCATCACCAGCCGGTCCACCACAATTTCGATCGTATGCTTCTTCTGCTTGTCGAGCGTGATGTCTTCATCCAGATCGATCAACTGCCCATCGACCCTGGCCCTGACATAGCCGGCCTTGCGCATGTCGAGAAGCTCTTTGCGATATTCGCCCTTCCTGCCTCGCACGATGGGGGCCAAGAGCTGAAACTTGCTCCCCTCCGGGAGCAGGCCGATGGCATCGACCATCTGCTGCACCGTCTGCGCGGTAATTTCCTCACCGCACTGAAAACAGGAGGGACGCCCGACCCTGGCAAAGAGGAGCCGGAGATAATCGTAAATTTCCGTGACGGTGCCGACCGTGGACCGGGGATTGTGGCTGGTGCTCTTTTGCTCGATGGAAATGGCGGGCGACAGCCCTTCGATCGAATCGACGTCCGGCTTGCCCATCTGCTCAAGGAACTGCCTGGCATAGGCCGAAAGCGACTCGACATAGCGCCGTTGCCCCTCGGCATAGATCGTATCGAAGGCCAGCGACGACTTGCCGGACCCGCTCAGCCCCGTGATCACGACAAGCTGGTCTCGCGGGATCGTCACGTCGATATTCTTGAGGTTGTGCTCGCGCGCGCCTTTGATGATGATTGAGTTATGCATAAGGGACGGGATTATAACATGCAGACTGGCTCGCCTTGACAAACTTGGAAGGCCGATGCTACCAACCTCTCATGGTACAGACCTCTACACCGCCGGTTCAGAAGGGGACGGACGCCCCGGCGGCCCCGCTCGCCGTCTCGACCTGGTCGGGCCAGGCCCGCGAACAGGCGGTCCAGCGAATGTTCACCGCAATCGCCCGCGTCTACGATCTGAACAACACGCTCTTAAGTTTCGGGCTCCACCACCGCTGGAAGAAAATCACCGCCTCCTATGTGCCAGTTACAACGGGAGGCAGGGCCCTCGACGTCGGTTCCGGCACAGCAGACCTGGCCCTCTTGGTCGAGCCTCGCATGGGGGTCAATGGACGGGTCATTGCCTCAGACCTGAACCATGCCATGCTGGTCGAGGGACTAAAGAAAGTCACAAACAAGGGCCTGGGACAACGAATCACCTGCCTCGAAGCCAATGCCGAACATCTGGGGTTCCCCGACGCGACCTTTCATGCCGTGACGACGGGGTTTTGCATGAGGAATGTCGGCGATCTCAAACAAGCGGTCTCGGAAATTCACCGGATCTTACAGCCGGGCGGGCGGTTCGTCTGTCTGGAGTTTTCCCGACCAGTCTTCGGATGGCTGCGGGCTCTGTACGATTGGTACTCGTTCCGGCTGCTTCCCTGGATCGGGACGAAGGTGGCGCATGACACGACCGGCGTCTACGAATATCTCCCCGCTTCTATCAGGAACTTCCCGGACCAGGAGCGGCTGAAGCAGATACTCCTCGACGCCGGCTTCCGCCAGGTCACCTATCGCAACCTGACCGGCGGGATCGTGGCGATCCATGTAGCGACGAAATGACAGTCGGAAAGTCCGTAAGGTCGAAAGTCATCATGTCCCGGGCTTTCGACTTGACGACTTGCAGACTTGATGACTTTTAGACCATGAACTCAATCCTTTACATCTTTCTTCCCTGCAAAAAAGTCTACCCCATCGGGGTGACCTATCTGGCTGATTTCATCCATCGGCGGAAGCCGGAGGTGCGGCAACGCATCCTCGACCTGTCCCTCTTCCCCGAAGACCAACGGATCAGCGCGGTCCGCGATGCAGCGACCGAGTTCAAGCCGGACCTCGTCTGCTTTTCCTGGCGCGACATCCAGATCTTTTCCCCGCACGAGGGAGATTCCTCCCTGGAACATGCGTTTAATTTTTATTTTGCGAGCAACCCCCTCAAGCGGATCAACGCCTCCTTTGCGGGGCTGCAACAGCTCTACCGCTACTACAGCCATATCCGTGCGGCGCTCTCTTATCCCTGGTTAATCGCAAAGGAATTCCCGCGAGCGCAGATCATGATCGGCGGCGGGGCCTTTACCGCCTTTGCCGATCAGCTCATCCAGAAACTTCCGGAAGGCACGATCGGGATTCTGGGAGAAGGCGAAGACGCGATTCTGAAAGTCATTGAAGGCCAGTCGCTGGAGCAGGAGCGCTACATCGTCAGGGAAGGGAAAACCGTTCGGAAAGGCCAGCAGGGTGCGCCGGCTCTGCTCGATGCGCTCACCGTGGACTTGCCCTACCTGACCTCGATCTTCCCGCAATATACGGAATATCTTGGTGAATCCATCGGGGTTCAATCGAAGCGAGGCTGCCCCTACGACTGCGCCTTCTGCCTCTACCCCTACATTGAGGGAAAGCGGGTTCGCTATCGCCCCCCCTCCATGGTCGTCAAGGATATCTCGCAGCACTACCATCAATGGGGCGCCAGGCGTTTCTGGTTCACGGATGCCCAGTTCATTACGGGGAAAGAAGCCTATCCCCAATGCACCGAGATCTTGGAGCGGATTCTCGCAGAGAAGCTGGAGATCGAGTGGTCCGGCTATATCAGGACATCTCTCATCACCCCGGAGTTGGCCAAGCTCATGGTCCGGTCCGGCGTCGGCGATCTTGAGGTCGCCATTACGTCAGGCTCCCAAGAGGTGCTGAACGACCTCCACATGGGATTCAAACTGGAGCGGCTCTACGATGGCTGTCGCTATCTGGCAGAAGCGGGGTTCAAGGGGAAGGTCATCCTCAACTATTCGCTGAACAGCCCCAAAGAGACCGAGGAGTCGCTGCTCCAAAGTGTAGATTCCTACAAGAAGGTCGCCTCGATCTTGGGTGAAGAGCGGGTGTTCCCCCTCATGTTCTTTTTAGGCATTCAGCCGAACACGGATCTGGAACAGCGGCTATTGGAAGAGGGCTACCTCTCGGCCGGCTACAACCCTCTAATGCTGACCCCGACCAGTATCAGGAAGCTCCTCTACAACCCGGCGCCGCTGAACTCGTTCATCGCCAAGGCTTGCCTCCGGGCCTGGGAACGGAAAGATGGCAGCAAGGACCCTCGGAAATGGACGGGCTCCCTGTCCCAAACCCCAAAAGAATCAGGCCCCTATGCAGACAAGAGCTTGATCCGGGGGATCGAAGGGAACTCCGGGCGTGATGCCCTCCTGTCCCTGGAGGAAATCCTCCGCTCCCGACAATCGCTCCGTTCCGCAAAGGATTCTGGCGACAAATCCGCTGTCACACGGGGGGGCTAAATCCCGTCCACCTGCCCCATTCGATACCTTGCATTCCATTTTAGGCCGATGT